>JBBIIE010000184.1:0-7330 GCA_037446605.1 Geminicoccaceae bacterium
GCGGGCTGCGGCTCGCTGCCGCCGCGCAGCCGCTCGAAGGCGGCGAGCGCCCGCTCGCGCGCGCGGCCGTGCTCGACGATCGGCCGCGGATAGGTCACACCCGACCGCACCCCCGCTTCCTCGAGGACGAGCGGCGGGGCGGCCCAGGGCTCGTGGATCCATTCGGTCGGGAGCTTCGCGAGCTCCGGGACCCAGCGGCGGACGTAGGCGCCGTCGGGGTCGAACTTCCGGGCCTGCAGGACCGGGTTGAAGATGCGGAAATAGGGCGCGGCGTCGATCCCGCAGCCCGCCACCCACTGCCAGCCCATGGCGTTGTTGGCGAGGTCGGCGTCGACGAGCGTGTCCCAGAACCAACGCTCGCCCTCCTGCCAGGGGATCAACAGATCCTTGGTCAGGAAGGAGCCGGTGATCATCCGCACCCGGTTGTGCATCCAGCCCGTGGCCCACAGCTCGCGCATCCCGGCATCGACGATCGGGTAGCCCGTGCGCCCCTTCCGCCAGGCGCGCAGCGCCGCATCGTCCTCGGCCCAGGGGAAGCGGTCGAACTCGGCGCGCAGCGGCCGGTCCGGCAGCTGCGGGAAATGGAACAGGTTCGACCAGGCGAACTCGCGCCAGACCAGCTGGCGGACGAACGGCCAGGCGGCGGAGAAGCCACGGCCCTCGGCCTCGGCTCGGGCCCGCACCGCCCAGTAGATGCGCCGGGGCGAGATCGTGCCGACCGCCAGATGCGGGGAGAGCCGCGACACGCCCGGCCGACCGGGGAAGTCGCGGGCGCGGCCGTAGCTCCAGATCGCGCCGTCGAGGAACCGCTCGAGCAGCGCCTCCGCCCCGCGCTCGCACGGGTCCCAGGCCGCCCGGAGCCCGCCCGCCCAGTCGGGCTTGGTGGGCCTGAGCGCGAGCGAGTCGATCGTCTCGCTTTCGATCTCGGGGGCCAGGAAGGCGAGCCGGTCGGGCACGGGCAGCGGCCGATCGGGCGGCTCGCGCTCGAGCCAGGCGCGGGAAAACGGCGTGTAGACCCGGTAGGGTTCCCCGTCGCGCTGCAGCACCGCGCGCGGCTCGTGGATCAGGAAGCCCGGGAAGGCGCGCGCGGCGATCCCGAGCTCGCCGAGCCGTCCCGCGAGCCGTTCCTCGACCGCGCGGCTCGCCGGATCGAAGCCACGGCTCCAATGCACCGCCTCGGCGCCGAGCTCGCTTGCGAGCTCGGCCACGGCCCGATCGGCCGGCCCGCGCCGCAGGAGGAGCCGGCCGCCGCGCGCCGCGATCGCGTCGGCGAGCGATTCGAGGGCACCGGCGAGGAACCAGCGCGAGGCCGCGCCCCGCGCCCACGGGCCCGGCGAGACGTCGTCGAGCACGAAGAGGGCGGCGATCGGCCGGCCGGCCCGCACGGCCGCGTCGAGCGCCGGATGATCGGCGAGGCGCAGATCGCGGGTGAACCAGACCAGGATCGGCCGAGCCATGCCGAGCGCTCCCCGAGTGACGCCGCCCTTCTACGTCGCCGCCGGCCGTGGGGATCGCTCCTCGGGCAGACGATGGCGGTGCGGGTCGAGGTCGGGCAGGAGATGCGCGGCGGGGATCGGGAAGATCCGATCGGTCCCCAAGAGGAACGCCTTGAACCCGGCCGGGAAGAGCCCGGCGATCGCGGGGTCGAGCACGTTGAGCCCGCCGGCGAGGGCACCCGTGGCGGGCAGGACGAGCCGCACCCCGTCGCTCGCGAAGCAGCGCCGCCTCTGGACCCGCCCGGCTCGGGTCGCGATCCGCGCCACGGGGTGGAGATGGCCCGCGACCTCGCCCGCCGCCCCGGACGGGACGTGCACGAAGCCGAGCCCGTCGAGCTCCAGCCGGTCGAGCACGGCCCCGCCGAGCGCCAAGGGGATCGCCGGGTCGTGGTTGCCGGTAATCCAGAGCCAGTCCTGGCGGCGGACGAGGGCGGCGAGCCGGTCGAACGCCCAGCCCTCGAGCCCGCGCGCGGCGCGGCCGTCGTGGAAGCCGTCGCCGAGGCTCAGGGCGAGCCGCGGCCGGTAGCGGTCGAGGAGGGCTTCGAGCCGGTCGAGGGTGGCGGCGAGCTCGTGCGGCGGCGCCAGGAGCCCGCGCCGCGCCGAGGCCTCGGCCTTGCCCAGATGGAGGTCGGCCAAAACGAGCATCGCCCGTTCCGGCCAGAACACCGCGCCCGCGGGGTCGAGGAGCAGCTCCCGGCCGGCGAGACGAAGCGGCTCCGGCCTCACCCCATCGCCTCCCGGACGAGCTCCTCGACCGCCGCCTCGAGCTCCTGATCGAGCGCCTCGCCGCCCACGAACTCCTTGCCGATCCCGGCCACGATCGCCACCGCGAAGGGCGAGATGCGCGGCAGCCGGACGTGGCGGATCCGCCCCTGGACGGCGTTCAAGAGCTCGGAGAGCCGGCGGATGTCGGTCATGCCGTGCGCCGCCTCGGCCCGCGCGGCGCGCAACAACACGTGGTCGGGCTCGTATTTGCGCAGGACGTCGTAGATCAGATCGGCGCTCATCGTGAGCTGCCGGCCGGTCTTCTGCCGGCCCGGGTGGCGCCGCTCGACGAGCCCGGCCACCACGGCACAATTGCGGAAAGTACGTTTGATCACCGAGCTCTCGGCCATCCATTCTTCGAGATCGTCGGCCAGAAGATCGACCGTGAAGAGCTCCTGGGGTCGTTCGACCGGCCGGCGCCCCCAGACCGCGATGCAGTAATCGGAGGCGACGAAGCCCAGAGGTGCGAGCCCGAGCCGCTCCATCCGCCGGGTCAGGAGCATGCCGAGCGTCTGGTGGGCGTTGCGGCCGGCCATCGGGTAGGCCACGAGGAACTGCCGGCCGCCGCGCGGGAAGGTCTCGACCAGGAGTTCGCCCGGCGCGCCCGTGGTCGAGCGGCGGGCCTGGGCGTCGAGCCATTCGCGCACCGGGGCCGGGAACTCGCCCCGGCGATCCGGGTCGGCGAGCATCGCCTCGACGCGCGCCGCGAGGGCACTCGTGAGCGGCAGCCTGCCGCCGGCATAGGCCGGGACCTTGGGCTCGCCACCCCGGCCCTTCTTCACGACGACCTCGTCCTCCTGCACGCCCACGAATTCGAGGAGCCGGCCGGCGAAGAGGAAGGTGTCGCCGGGCGCGAGCGTGCTCACGAAATATTCCTCGACCTCGCCGAGCCGCCGGCCGCGCGGGCCGAGCCGGACCTTCATGACCGGCGCTTCGACGATCGTACCGACGTTCATCCGGTACTGGCGGGAAAGGCGCGGGTCGGAAAGCCGCCAGAGCCCGTCCGGCCCGCGCACGAGGCGGCGGAAGCGCTCGTAGCGGCCGAGCGCGTAGCCGCCGGTCGCGACGAAGTCGAGCACCGCGTCGAACTCGGCGCGGGCGAGGCCGGCGTAAGGGGCCGTCGCGCGCACCTCCTCGAAGACCCGGTCGGCGTCGAACGGGCCGGCGCAGGCGATCCCGGTCAGGTGCTGGGCCAAGACGTCGAGCCCACCCGGTGCGATCGCCCCGCCGTCGAGCGCTCCCTCCTCGACCGCCTCGCGCGCGGCGAGGCATTCCAGCACCTCGAACCGGTTGGCCGGCACGAGCACGGCCTTCGAGGGCTCGTCGAGCCGGTGGTTGGCGCGGCCGATCCGCTGCAGGAGCCGCGCCGCCCCCTTGGGCGCGCCCAGCTGCACGACGAGGTCGACGTCGCCCCAGTCGATCCCGAGGTCGAGCGAGGAGGTCGCGACGACCGCGCGCAGCCTGCCGGCCGCCATCGCCGCCTCGACCTTCCTGCGCTGCTCGGCCTCGAGCGAGCCGTGGTGCAGTGCGATCGGCAGGTTCTCGGCGTTCAGCCGCCAGAGAAGGCCGAAGAGCACCTCCGCCTGGGCTCGGGTGTTGACGAAGACGATGCTCGTGCGGTGGCGGCGGACGAGCTCGAGGACGGCCGGGGCGGCGTGCGTCGCGTAGTGCCCGGCCCAGGGCATCGGGCCTTCGGGGATCAGGATCCGGAGCTCCGGCCTCGCCCCGCTCTCGCCTTCGACGAGGGCCACCCGCTCGGGTTTGGGCGAGAGCCAGCGGCGGAGGGCCGTGGGGTCGGCGACGGTCGCCGAGAGCCCGACGAACCGGGCCCCGGGCGCCAGGCTCCGCAGCCGCGAGAGGCCGAGCGCCAGGAGGACACCGCGCTTGCTCTCGGCGAGCGCGTGCAGCTCGTCGAGCACGACCGCGCGCAGGCTCGCGAACCGCTCGGCGGCGTCGGGGTAGGAAAGGAGGAGCGCCAGCGATTCGGGCGTGGTGAGGAGGAGGTCGGGCGGCCGCCTTCGTTGGCGGGCGCGTGCCGCGGCCCTGGTGTCGCCGGTCCGCACCGCGAGGCTCACCGGAATCGCCGTCTCGCGGATCGGCGTCTCGAGGTTGCGGGCGACGTCGGCCGAAAGGGCTTTCAGGGGCGAAACGTAGAGGGTGTGGATACCCTCGCCCCCGCCCTGCTGGGCGAGCTCGACGAGGCTCGGCAGGAAGCCCGCGAGCGTCTTGCCCCCGCCCGTGGGGGCCACCAGCAGCACGTCGCGGCCGTCCTTCGCGAGCTCGAGCAGGGCGAGCTGGTGGCGCCGGGGCCGCCAGCCGCGCGCTTCGAACCAGGAGGCGAAGGGCTCCGGCACCCCGGCCCGCGCGGTCGGTTCGCCCGGACGCGGACGCTCGCGGACGGCGCTCATGGCCCCGATCTAGCGCGCGCCCCGGACCCGGTCAGGCCCCGGCCCGGCGTGTCGATCCGGCCGCGCGCGCTTCCGTGCCGCGAGCCGGCACGGTTCGACCGGGCTCCGGGCCGGGCAGCGCCGACCGAGGCCGCACCCTCGCGGGACCCGCCGTCTCTGCCGAGCCTCGGCGCGTTCGACGACCGACTCAGCCGTTCGCCCGGAACCGAGGCGAGCTCGCCATCGCCCCTCGGCCGAAGGGCGCAGGACCGGAGGCACGGCAGGTCGGGCGCTTCGGCTCGAGCGGCGCGGTCACCGCGCGCCACGTCGGCGGGCACAGGACCGAGCGACCTCCGCCGGGAAACCGCGTCGCGCCCCGTGCCACCCGGGGGTTCGCCGGCCATGGATCGTCCGCCCGGGGCGCGACCGGGTCGTCCGAGGAAACCCGCGTCGTGCGGGCGGCGAACTCGTCGCATCCGGGCGCGGTACCGCGGGGATCGGGCGCCCTCGTTCCGCCCGGCTCCCCTCGAACGGCGCTGCACGACGCTGGACGGGTCGGCGCCGGCCCGCCTCGACCGTCGGCGGCCGGCCGCCTATGCTCGGCCGCGGCTGCGCGGAGACGGGTTTCGATGGTGGCGCGGATCTTCATCGACGGCGAAGCGGGCACGACCGGCCTCGGCATCCGCGACCGGCTCGCCCGCCTCGAGGGGGTCGAGCTCGCCTCGATCGACCCGACCCGCCGCAAGGATGCCGCGGCCAAGCGCGAGCTTCTGGCCTCGGTCGACCTCGTGATCCTCTGCCTGCCCGACGAGGCGGCGCGCGAGACGGTGGCGCTGGTCGAGGGGCTCGGCGCGCACGGGCCGCGCGTCCTGGATGCGAGCACCGCGCACCGGGTGGCGCCGGGCTGGGTCTACGGCCTGCCCGAGCTCGCCCCGGAGCAGCCCGCGGCGATCGCCGCCGCCCGCCGGGTCGCCAACCCGGGCTGCTATCCGACCGGTGCCATCCTGCTGCTCCGCCCGCTGGTCGACGCCGGGCTCCTGCCGGCCGACTTCCCGCTCACCATCCACGCCGTCTCGGGCTATTCGGGTGGCGGGCGGAGCATGATCGAGGCCTACGAGCGTGGCGCCGCCCCGCCCTTCGAGCTCTACGGGCTCGGCCTCGAGCACAAGCACCTGCCCGAGCTCCAGCTCCACGCCGCGCTCGCCCGCCGGCCGATCTTCGTCCCCTCGGTCGGCGATTTCCGTCAGGGCATGCTCGTCTGCGTTCCCCTCCACCTCGACGAACTGCCGGCCCGACCGAAAGCCGCCGATCTCGAGGCCGTGCTCGCCGACCGCTACCGGGACACGCCGCTCGTCCGTGTGCGCTCGGCGCCACGCGAGGGCCGGCTCGACGCCGCGGCGCTCGCCGGGCAGGACGATCTCGAGCTCTTCGTCTTCGCCAACGAAGGCCGGCGGCAGGCCGTCCTCGTGGCCCGGCTCGACAATCTGGGCAAAGGTGCCTCGGGTGCGGCCGTGCAGAACCTGCGCCAGATGCTCGGGCTCGCCCGGAAGGAGGCCCTGGCATGATCTGGCGTCTGGGCGAGGTGGGCCTCGAGACCGAGACCGACGCCTTCTGGGTGGCACCCACGGCCGTGCTGATCGGCAAGGTGAAGCTCGGCGACGAGGCGAGCATCTGGTGGAACTGCGTCCTCCGCGGCGACGGCGAGCCGATCGAGATCGGCGCGCGGACCAACGTCCAGGACGGCACGATCTGCCACACCGATCCGGGCTACCCCCTCGTCGTCGGGCCGGACGTGACGGTCGGCCACGCCGCCGTGCTGCACGGCTGCACGATCGGGGCGGGCTCGCTCATCGGCATCGGTGCGATGGTGCTGACCGGCGCCAGGGTCGGCCGCAACTGTCTGATCGCCGCCAAGGCGCTCGTCGGCGAGGGCAAGGAGATCCCCGACAACAGCCTCGTCATGGGCATCCCGGGCAAGGTCGTGGGCGAGGTCCGGCCCGACCAGCTCGAGCGGATGGCCCGCGGCACCCGCGCCTACGTGGCCAACTGGAAGCGCTACCGCCGGGAGCTCGTGCGGGTCGACTGAGCCGCCGGGTCGGGCGGCTCCGCCCGCCACCGGGAGCCCGGTCCCCTCGGCGACGGCACGTCGCGGGGGCCGGTGACCCGCACGGCGCCGTTCACCCGACCGGGTTCCGGCTTCGGCTCCGGACGGATCCAGGCTTCGCCGACGAGGTACGGGCTCGGGCGCGCCCGAACGAGCCTCGGCTCGGGCTCCCATGGAGGCGACGACGGCGCAGATCCGCGGGCGAGGCGCGGCGCCCACGCGACCCGCATCTCGCTCGCCCGCGGACCGGGTGGAGACCCGCCCGCCCTCGGGCAGATCGACGCCCCGCCCGGCCGGGCTTCCAGCGGGGCGACGAGCGCCGGCGTCTCCGAGGCCCGCACCGGGCCACTGCCGCCGTCCGACAACATCCTCCCGGATGACGCCCGCATCGCGGCGTCGCCCGCCCACCGCGGCTTCGGCTCCGCTGCCGACGGCTCCTTCCATCCAGCATGGAAGCGCAGCAGCCCGGCCGAGGGCGCGAGGTGCCGGCCCGCCTTGTTCGACGGCCTTGCTCGGGCGGCCGTCGCTGCCGGATCGCTGCCCGAACCCCGCTCGGGCCCGGGCGCGGCCGGGATCCT
>JBBIIE010000185.1:0-7321 GCA_037446605.1 Geminicoccaceae bacterium
CCGGCACCGAGGCCGCGCCGACCGCGGGACGGGAGGCGCCGGCCGAGGGCCGCGGCGCGACCGAACCATCGGCCCTCCCCGATTCCGAGACACTCCCGGATCCCGACACCCTGGAGGCGGCGAGCGACCTGCGGCCGTTCCTGCGGCCGGGCGTGCCGGCCGAGCTCCGCCGGCGGGCGCTGCGGCGGATGTGGAAGGTCAACCCGATCATCGCCACCCCGGACGGGCTCGACGACTACTACGTGGTCAACGACTTCAGCGACGCCGGCACGGTGGTGGCCGACCTGCGGACGCTCTACCGGGTCGGCCGCGGCATGTTCGCGGCGGCCGAGGAGGAGGCGACGGCACCGCGTCCGGCCGAGGAACAGCGCGCGGCCGCCCTCGACGCGCCGGAGCCGCCCCCCGCCGATCCGCCGGCTCCGTCGGAGCCCTCGGCAGCGGCCGAGCCGGCGCCGGTCGAGGCCACGCGGGCCGCCGGGGACGGCTTGCGGCGTGGGTGAGGCTCGCCTAGAATTCGTCCAGGTCGTGGCCGACGATCGAAGGGAGGCGGTGGCAGGCCGGTGAAGGAAGAGCCCCGGACGGTCGGGACGACGGATCGGCGGTCGGCGGAGGAGGCCGAGACCGAGGTCCTGCGCGCGGCGCTCTACCGCCTGCTCGCCCGGTTCCTGGCGGCACCACCCGATGCCGCCACGCTCGCGGTGGCGGGCGGGCTCGGCGACGAGGGGGGCGGCGAGCTCGGCTCGGCGCTGGGCTTGTTGGCGCGGGTCGCACGCACGACCACCGCCGAGCAGGCCGCCCAGGAGCATCACGATCTGTTCATCGGCGTCGGCCGGGGCGAGCTGGTCCCCTACGCGTCGTTCTACCGGACCGGCTTCCTCAACGAGAAGCCGCTGGCACTGCTGCGCGGCGACCTCGCGGCTCTGGGGCTGGCCCGCGCCCCGGGCAATCCGGAGCCCGAGGACCACATCGCGGCGCTGTGCGAGGTCATGGCGGGGCTCGCCGAGGGCAGCCTGGCCACGGTCGACCTGGCCGGGCAGCAGCGCTTCTTCGACCGCCATCTGGCGCCCTGGGCGGGGCGGTTCTTCGGCGATCTGGAGCGGGCCCGGGCGGCCCGGCTCTACCAGCCGCTCGGCACGGTCGGGCGTCTGTTCGTGGACATCGAGGCGGCCGGCTTCGCGCTGGCGGCCTGAGGCGACGAGGCGACGGCAGCACGGGGAGCGTGGCGATGAGCGAGCGCAGGCAGGAGACGGGGCGCGGCCGGCGGGAGGTGCTGCGGCTGGCCGGACTCGGCGCGGTCGGCGGTGCCGCCGGCCTGGTCGCCCCCGGCCGCAAGGCCGAGGCGGCGACGCCGGCCCCGACCCCGACCTCGGGCGGCTATCGGGTGACCGAGCACGTCGAGACCTACTACCGGCTGGCGCGCTTCTGAGCGCGACGTCCTGGATCCGGGTGACGGGAGGCTGGCGATGTTGAGGAAGCGGAGCAGCGGCACGGTCGCGGGTGGGGCGTTCACCCGCCTCGGGGTGGCGCTCGGCGGCGAGACGCTCGACCGGCGCGGCTTCCTGCGCCGTTCCGGCCTGACCGCCGGCGGCCTGGCGGCCGCCTCGGCGCTGTCCACCGGGCTCGTCACCCGGGCCGAGGCGCAGGGTGCCGTGGCCAAGGGCGAGGTCAAGCAGGTCAAGACGATCTGCACCCACTGCTCGGTCGGCTGCACGGTCGTGGCCGAGGTGCAGAACGGGGTGTGGATCGGCCAGGAGCCGGGCTTCGACAGCCCGTTCAACCTGGGTGCGCACTGCGCCAAGGGTGCGGCGGTGCGCGAGCACGCGCACGGCGAGCGCCGGCTCAAGTACCCGATGAAGCTGGTCAACGGGAAGTACACCCGGATCTCCTGGGACCAGGCGATCGCGGAGATCGGCGACAAGCTCCTGGAGATCCGTGACAAGTCCGGACCGGACAGCGTCTATTGGCTCGGCTCGGCCAAGCACAGCAACGAGCAGGCCTATCTGTTCCGCAAGTTCGCGGCGTACTGGGGCACGAACAACGTCGACCACCAGGCGCGGATCTGCCATTCGACCACCGTCGCGGGCGTGGCCAACACCTGGGGCTACGGCGCGATGACCAACTCCTACAACGACATCCAGAAGTCGAAGGCGATCTTCCTGATCGGCGGCAATCCCGCCGAGGCGCATCCCGTGTCGCTCCTCCACCTGCTCAAGGCCAAGGAGGAGAACAACGCGCCGTTGATCGTCTGCGATCCGCGCTTCACCCGCACGGCGGCGCACGCCGACGAGTACGTCCGGTTCCGCCCGGGCACCGACGTCGCGCTGATCTGGGGCATCCTCTGGCACATCTTCGAGAACGGCTGGGAGGACAAGGAGTTCCTGCGCAAGCGCGTGTGGGGCATGGAGCAGATCCGCGCGCACGTGAAGCAGTGGCCGCCCGAGGAGGTCGAGCGCGTCACCGGCGTGCCGGGCAGCCAGCTCAAGCGCGTCGCCATGCTGATGGCCAACAACCGGCCGGGCACGGTGATCTGGTGCATGGGCGGCACCCAGCACACGATCGGCAACGCCAACGTGCGCGCCTACTGCGTGCTGCAGCTGGCGCTCGGCAACATGGGCGTGTCCGGCGGCGGCACCAACATCTTCCGCGGCCACGACAACGTCCAGGGCGCCACCGACATGGGCGTCACGGTGGACAGCCTGCCGGGCTATTACGGGCTGGCCGAGGGCGCGTGGAAGCACTGGGCGCGGGTCTGGGACACCGACTACAAGTACCTGCTCGATCGGTTCGGCCCCAAGGGGGCCGACGAGAAGGCCAGGAAGGCCTTGATGGAGAAGGCCGGGATCCCGGTCTCGCGGTGGTTCGACGGCGTGCTCGAGGCCAAGGAGAACATCGACCAGCCGGACAATGTCCGGGCGATGATCTTCTGGGGCCACGCGCCCAACTCGCAGACCCGGATGCCCGACATGAAGCGGGCGATGGAGAAGCTCGACCTCCTGGTGGTGATCGACCCCTACCCGACCGTGAGCGCCGTGCTGCACGACCGGACCGACGGGGTCTACCTGCTGCCGGCCGCCACCCAGTTCGAGACGCGCGGCTCGGTGACCGCCTCGAACCGCTCGCTGCAGTGGCGCGAGAAGGTGTTCGGTCCGTTCTTCGAGTGCAGGACCGACCACGAGATCATGTATCTCTTCGCCAAGAAGTTCGGCTTCGCCGAGGAGATGTTCAAGAACATCAAGGTCGAGAACAACGAGCCGAACGTCGAGGACACGCTGCGCGAGATCAACCGGGGCACCTGGACGATCGGCTACACCGGGCAGTCGCCGGAGCGTCTCAAGCTGCACATGGAGAACCAGCACACCTTCGACAAGACGACGCTGCGGGCGGTGGGCGGCCCTGCGGACGGTGACTACTACGGCCTGCCCTGGCCGTGCTGGGGCACCCCGGAGCACAAGCATCCCGGCACCGCCAACCTCTACGACACCTCGCTGCCGGTGAAGGACGGGGGCCTGTGCTTCCGCGCCAATTTCGGCGTCGAGCGTGACGGCCAGACGCTCCTGGCGGAGGGTAGCTGGCCCAAGGGCTCGGAGATCGAGGACGGCTATCCCGAGTTCACGATGGAGATGCTGACCAAGCTCGGCTGGGACAAGGACCTGACCGATGCCGAGCGGGCCGAGATCGAGAAGGCCGGTGGCCCCAAGGCCAACTGGAAGACCGATCTCTCGGGCGGCATCATCCGGGTGGCGATCGCGCACGGCTGCGCGCCGTTCGGCAACGCCAAGGCGCGCGCGGTGGTCTGGAACTTCCCGGATCCGGTGCCGCTGCACCGCGAGCCGCTCTACACCCCACGCCGCGATCTGGTGGAGAAGTACCCGACCCACACCGACCGCAAGCTCCATCGCCTGCCGGTCCTCTACAAGTCGATCCAGGACAAGGACTTCTCCAAGGACTACCCGATCATCCTGACCTCCGGTCGGCTGGTCGAGTACGAGGGCGGCGGCGACGAGACCCGCTCGAACCCGTGGCTGGCCGAGCTCCAGCAGCACATGTTCGTCGAGATCAACCCGTTCGACGCCAACCAGCTCCGGGTCCGCGACGGGGCCTGGGTCTGGGTCGAGGGCCCCGAGAAGGGCAGGGTCAAGGTCAAGGCCATGGTCACCGAGCGGGTCGGCCGCGGCGTCGCCTTCATGCCGTTCCACTTCGGCGGCTGGTTCCAGGGCAAGGACCTGCGCTCGAAGTACCCGGCCGGGGCGGATCCCTACGTGCTCGGTGAATCGACCAACACGGCGCAGACCTACGGCTACGACTCGGTCACCCAGATGCAGGAGACCAAGACCACCTTGTGCCGCATCTCGGCCGCCTGAGGCAGGAGGAGACGACCATGGCTCGCATGAAGTTCCTGTGCGACGCCGAGCGCTGCATCGAGTGCAACGCCTGCGTCACCGCCTGCAAGAACGAGCACGAGGTGCCGTGGGGCATCAACCGCCGGCGGGTCGTCACGCTCAACGACGGCAAGCCCGGCGAGAGGTCGATCTCGGTGGCCTGCATGCACTGCTCGGACGCGCCGTGCATGGCGGTCTGCCCGGTCGACTGCTTCTACCAGACCGCAGAAGGCGTGGTCCTGCACAGCAAGGACCTGTGCATCGGCTGCGGCTACTGCTTCTACGCCTGCCCGTTCGGCGCGCCACAGTTCCCACAGGCCGGCAATTTCGGCTCGCGCGGCAAGATGGACAAATGCACCTTCTGCGCCGGTGGGCCGGAAGAGGACGGCTCGGACGCCGAGTTCCGCAAATACGGCCGCAACCGTCTGGCCGAGGGCAAGCTCCCGCTGTGCGCCGAGATGTGCTCGACCAAGGCGCTCCTGGCCGGCGACGGCGACACCATCTCGACCATCTACCGCGAGCGCATCGTGGCGCGCGGCTTCGGCTCCGGCGCCTGGGGCTGGGGCACCGCCTACCAGCAGAAGGGCGGGGCCTGAGCCGCCCGCCGCTCGAACGGACGCGACGGCCGGGGGTGACCCCGGCCGCCGCCGTCTAGCCTCTCCCCGAGAGATCGCGCGCCGATGCTGATCCTGCTGCGCCTGCTCGCCCTCCTGCTCGTGCTCGCGGGCGCCTACTGGGCCTACCAGCGCTGGCGGCCGGAGCTCGTACCGCCGACCGCGGTCGCGCTGCCCGAGAAGGGCACCTACCGCGGCGCCACCGACACGCCGTTGCCCAGCGGTCGGGTCGAGGATCTGCAGCAGCGCGCCCTGGGCCAGCGGTTCTAGAGGTCCCGATGCGTCCCCTGCCCCGCTCCCTGCACCTCCCGCTCGCCGGCCTCGTGCTGGCGCTCGTGGTGCTCCTGCTGCCGATCGGCCCGGCGAGGGCGCAGGCACCCGCCGCGGCACCGACCGAAGCGCCCGTCAACCTCCTGCCCGAGGAGAGCCGCGCCGACATCTGGCGGGCGATCCGCCAGGGCGAGGCGGGCAGCGTGGCGGCGCCGAACGTGCTCGGCGGCCAGCTCATCCAGTCCGAGGGCGAGGCTTGGCGCAACCTCCGCCTCGGCGCCTACAAGCTCTGGGCCGGGTGGATCCTCCTGGGCATGCTCGGCCTCGTGGCGCTGTTCTTCGCGCTGCGCGGGCGGGTGCCGATCGAGGAGGGTCCCGCGGGCCGGACGATCCGGCGCTTCAACGGGCTCGAGCGCTTCGCCCACTGGCTTACGGCGATCACCTTCATCGTGCTGGCCCTGACCGGCCTCAACCTGATGTTCGGCCGCACCCTGCTCCTGCCGCTGGTCGGCAAGGATCTGTTCGCAACCATCACCCAGACCGGCAAGCTGCTGCACAACTATCTCGCCTTCGGCTTCATGCTCGGCATCGCGCTGATGTTCGTGCTGTGGGTCCGCTACAATTTCCCGAACCGCCACGACCTCGTGTGGATCCTCAAGGGTGGCGGCCTGTTCGGCGGCGGCCATCCGCACTCCCGGCGCTTCAACGCGGGCCAGAAGCTCGTCTTCTGGTCGGTCGTGCTGCTCGGCCTCGGCCTCAGCCTGTCCGGCCTGCAGCTCATGTTCCCGTTCACCTTCTCCTTCTTCGAGTCGACCTTCGCCTTCCTGAACCAGTGGGTCGGGACCTCGCTGCCGACCGGGCTGTCGCCGATGGCCGAGCAGCAGCTCGCCATCCTCTGGCACGGCTTCGTGAGCGTCGTGCTGATCGCGATCGTGATCGGCCACATCTACATCGGCTCGCTCGGCATGGAGGGGGCGTTCCAGGCGATGGGCTCGGGCGAGGTCGACCTGAACTGGGCCCGCCAGCACCACGACCTCTGGGTCGAGCAGCTCGAGCGCAAGCGCGCCCTGCCGGCCGAGTGATCCGGGCGGGGGCCCTGGTGCGCGGTCGGCTTGCCGTCCTGGCGCTGGCCGGGGTCCTCTCCGCCGCCGGTCCCGCGCGGGCCCAGGAGCTCACCGGCCACGGCGGCCCTGTCCGGGCGCTCGCCGCCACCGCCGACGGCAGCCGTCTGCTCTCGGGATCGTTCGACACGAGCCTGATCCTCTGGCAGCCCGCGGGCGGCACCGCGCTCGGCCGGCTGCAGGGCCACGAGGGCGCGGTCAACGCCCTGGCGCTCGCCGAGGACGGCCGGATCGCGCTCTCCGGCGGCGAGGACGGCCGGGTGATCCTCTGGAGCCTCGCCGGCGCCGAGGCGCGCTGGCTGGCGGCCCTCGGCGCCAAGATCCAGGCGGTGGCGCTCGACGCCGATGCGGGGCTCGCCGCGGTCGGTACCGGCGACGGGCGGATCCACTTCCTGGACCTCGCCGACGGCCACACGCTCGCCCGCCTCGAGCTCGACCGGGAGCGACCGACCGCGCTCCTCTTCCTGCCCGGCGCGCGCGCGCTCGTCGCCGCCGGGCATCTGGGTGGGCTCTGGCGGATCGAAGCGGACGCCGGCACGGCCCGCGAGCTCGCCGGGCCGACCGGCTTCGCGCTCGCCGACCTGGCGCTCGGGCCGGGCGGGCTGCTCGCCGCCGGCTCGATCGACGGGCTCGTGCGGCTGCGCCGCCTGCCCGACCTCGAGCCCGTGGCCGAGCTCGCCGGTCACGAGGCGCCGGTCCTCGCACTCGCCTTCGCACCCGACGGCAGCCGGCTCGCGAGCGGCGACATCAAGGGCCGCATCGTCCTCTGGTCGCTCGCCGAGCGGCGCGCCGAGCGGGTCCTCGAGCCGCATGCCGGGC
The DNA here is from genome assembly GCA_037446605.1 of Geminicoccaceae bacterium. Taxonomy (GTDB): domain Bacteria; phylum Pseudomonadota; class Alphaproteobacteria; order Geminicoccales; family Geminicoccaceae; genus JANXAZ01. The sequence continues at coordinate 7,204 of JBBIIE010000185.1, forward strand.
CGGTCTGGGACCTCGCCTTCACGGGCCCACCCGCGACGCTCTGGTCGGCCGGGGGCGATGCCGTCGTCCGCCGCTGGGCCGAGGGCGAGCCGGCCCCGGCCCCGCTCGCCGCCGCGGC
>JBBIIE010000186.1:0-7271 GCA_037446605.1 Geminicoccaceae bacterium
CCGGCAGGGGCAGACCCGACAGCGTGTCGCGGAGATCCCGCCAACCGGAACCTTCGAGGCCGCTCAGCATGTCGGCCGAACGCTCGGGCGAGACGGCCTCTCCGAGCAGACCCGGTGCCACGCGCACGACGAAACGACGCCCGGCGAAGGGCTCAGCAACCTCCGCCGCGAGGTCGAGGGCAGGCTCGTGAGCTTCGGGGTTCCAGCCCCAGCCGTCGAGCCCGCCGAGATGGGCGGGCACCACGATCGTGTCGCCGGGTCCGATCGCCCGGGGCTCGATCCAGCCCGAGCTGCCGTCCCGACCCCGCCAGCGGAACACCCACCGTTCCTCCGGTTCCGGCTCGCCGCCTTCCACCGGTTCGGCGAGGCCGGGGGCGTCGGCGAGGGTCGGCAGGCGACCGGTTCTGCCCTCGAGCCACGCACGAACGGCCCAGACCGGCAGGGCGATCGCTTCGCCGGCTCGCGGCGGAAGAAACTCGAGTAGCCGGATCACGGCCTCGGCATCCATCGCGTCGGCGTCGAGGTCGGCGCGCCAAACGAGGTTCACCGAGTCGGGCTCGAGGGACGGGCCGTGGAGGAAGAGTGCGACCGGCGGGTCCTGTGCCGGCACGGGCGCGGTCCGGCTCAAAAGGTCGAGATGGGCGGGCAAAAGGACGGGGGCGTCGGCTTTCGGAGCCAGGGCTTCGACGGGCAACTCGAACTCGGCATGCTGGATGCCGAATTCGACGAAGGACCCGCCGTCGCGCTCGCGGGCCGCCCGCTCGAGTGCCTGCCAGGCGGCGGCCAGGCTCCGACCGTAGACCGGATCCTCGTACCCATTCGCGAGCTCGGCGGCGTGTGCGAGAACGACCGCGAACGGCTCGATCGGGCGGCCGGCCCGGTTGAGCCGGCCGAAGCGCTGGCGCAGGGAGTCGAGCGGTGCGAGCTCGGTGACGAGCCCGTCGAGGTCGAGATCGACGCCCGCCTCGATGCCCTGGGTCGAGACGATGACGAGCGGCCGCTCGAGGATGCGGTCGGCCCCGGTCCGCACGGGAGCCAGCCGCTCGACCGAGCGATCGCGGTCGATCGCGCGCTGCGGGCCGATCAGCAAGAGCGCATCCACGGGCTCGCCCCAGGTGTGCCGCTCGATCGCGGCGAAGCAGGCGCGAGCGCGGGCGACGCGGTTGACCACGACGGCCAAGGCCGGTGTCGCGAGACCTCTCTTCTTCAAGGTCTCGATGCCGGTCTCGACTTCGCGCAGGATCGCGCGGACGCGCTCCCCGGGTTCGTTTTCTTCTTGCCGATCCGATGTGGCCTCCGGCGCCGAACGTTTCCGGCCGATCTCGACGAGACGGGCGCGCTTCTGTGCCCCGAGCCGAGCGGCGAGGACCGGGTGCTGGCGATCCTCCTCGTCGAGCTCGAAACTGTCCGTGGGGTTTGACCCGGCCGCGCGAGCCTCTTCAACGTCTGCGCGGCGATCCTCCTCGTCGAGCTCGAAACTGTCCGTGGGACGCGTTCCGGGGGTCGCCGTGAGAAGTACGGTCGACCATGGAGGGGCGGGTTCGGCGCGCCAAGGCTCCCGCCGGTATCGCTCGATCCAGTCGAGCGTCCGACGAAACGGTTCGGCGAGATGCGCCTCGTCGAGGAGGATCAGGCAGTCGGAGCCCAAGAGCCCGGCGTGTACCGGCTTCATGCTGTCGGAGATGCCGTAGCCGCGGAACAACAACCGCGAGCCCACCTGGTCGACGGTGGAGCAGAGGATCGTGGGCTGGCAGGGCGTGCGCGCCCAATCCTCCTCGCGCGGCAGGCCGCCGCGCAGGCGGCGCGCGACGAGCGGCGGTCCGTCGATGGCGAGCCAACGCAGCCGGTCGGCGACGCGCGCCCGGACCGTGCCGGCCGGCGCGGTCTCGAGCGCATCGGCGAGCTTGCGGGCCCGCGCGAAGGCGTCGTCCACGACCAGCCGCCGGTCGACCACCAGGACGATCCGGACCGGAGCCCGGCGATCGGGTCCTCGATACGCCTCGAGTGCGAGGTGGAACAAGGCGATGTCGAGGGCCGCGGTCTTCCCGCACCCGGTCGGCAGATCCAGGACCTTCGGCCAAGACCCTCCACCCGCGAGTCGCTCGAGCAACCGGCGCTGCCAGGGAAAGGGCGCGACGCGGTGGACCTCCTCGAAGAAGGTGGCGAAATCGTCGATCGCCAGGTCACTGTTCACGGCACGGCCCGACAAAGGCCGAGACCACAGAACCGCCCCGCGCCCAGGAGCACGGGCCCGGCCACCGGCTCGGCGAATTCGAGCACGGCGTGGGTGAGCTGGCGGCTGGCGAGCTCGGCCGGGAGGCGCCAGCGCATCCATGCGGGCGTGCCGCCGACCCGGACGGACGGGGCGCCTTCGACCGCGGCGTGCCGATCGGACAGTACTGCGCGCGGCGCCGGCAGGCCGATCCGCCCGCAGGCGGTCTCGATCGCGGCGCGGATCTCCAGCTCCCGATCCTCCCCGCGCGACTTGAGGTGACGATCGAGGACGATCGGTGTGACGGTGGCGAACCGTCGCGACGGGCGCAGATAGGGTTCCGGGTCGAGCGAGCGGCGTCCGGCCGCTTCGAAGCCGAGCGTGAAGCCCAGTTGGAGCGCCCCCTCCGCCGGCGTGCCCCGCGGCGTGCTCACGACGAGCTCACGGACCGCCTCCTCGGGGTCGATCGGCGCCAGCCGGCGCAGGACCCCACGGAACTCCGGGTCGTCGAGGATCGGAGCGTCGCGCGGCGGGACGAGGGCGAAGCCCAGCACCCGGCCGTCGGCGTGCGGAAAGCCCACGAAGGCGAGCGGGACGATCGCCAGATGCGGTGCCCGCGTCGGGCGGCCGTCCGCTGCATGTCCGCTCACCACCTCGGGGACCGCGAGGCCCGCCCGCCCGTAGCCGCTCATGATACAGTCGCGGATCTGCCGGGCGACGAGCGCGCTCGCCCGAAGATCGGGCATCCGTCCGCGGCAATGCTCGAGGAGCAGCCACTTGACGCCGAACAGCGAGCGCAGCGCCGGATCGGCAGAACCGGGGCGTGGCCGCGCTACGGGAACGCCCCGGCGCGGTCGGAAGCCCCGCTCGAAGTCGCGCACGAGCTCGGCGCGCCGTCCCGGATAGACCCAACGCCCAACCGGCGCGAGCCCCGGCGCGTCCTCGGCCAGACGGAACCGGCAGCGGACGAGGCTGCGCGAGGCCCCGATGTACGCCGTGTCGGCCGCCAGCCGGTCGAGGGCGTCGAGGGTGGCCGCCTCGGGCTCCGCGTCCCAGTGCAGCGTGATGATCGGCTGCTCCGGCCGTGCCACCGCGAAGCGACGGGGTTGCCGGCTGCGCAGGGTCGGCATCACGCCGCGCCGGGTCCTGGCGCGGGAGAGCCGGGGATCGTTCGGCGGGACGTAGAAGGTGGGCGTGGTCCGCGGATGGGCGCAAGAGGCGCGGATCGCGGGCGGGGGCGTCACCTCGAGCCAATCGAGGGCCGCGGCTTCCGCCGGATCGCAGCCGCGCGCCGCCCAGCTCGCGACGAGCGCCGAGAACACCCGATCCGCCGCCGGCGGCCACTCGGCGGTCTCGTTGTCGGGCCCGGTCGCCGCGGCGCAGAAGCCCGCGAGGAACTCGATCTCCAGGACGAGGGCCACGGGGTCAGCTCCCCTCGCCCTCCTCCGCCTCGCCGCCCCGCCCGGCGAGCGCGAGCTCCTGGCTCTTCGCGACGATCTCGACGAGCCTCGGCTGCGGCAAGAGCCGCACGGGCGCTTCGGCGAACGCGAAGCCCGCCCGCTTCGCACGCTCGAAGGCCTCGCGGTACAGTTCGTGAGCCCCTTCGCGGTCGATGCCGATCCGCTGGCTTTGGCCGTCGCGCTGGACGACCTCGAAGGGCGCCGCACCGTCGCACACCAGATCGCATCGCGATCGGAGCGCGTAGCCGCGGGCATCCTGCTCGACCACGCCGAGCAGGCCGAGCGCGGCCAAGAGCGTGCGACCGGCGGCGTCCCGCTCGCCCCCACCGAAGCGCAGACGACGCAGGCCCGCACAGCTCAGGACGACGTTGTGCTCCAGATGATCGCAGGTGATCCCGAGTGGCGCCACCGAGGGAGCGATGTTGCCGTGGTTGATCTCCGACGGACGCACCTTCTTGGCGCCTCTTCCCGCCTCGGCGGGATCGGTGTCCCACCCACCCTCGCCCTTGTAGACCTCGACCGCGCGCAGCACGCCCAACGGATCGATCCGGCTGCCCACCCGCCGGCCGAGCGTGCGCGGCTCGACGACGCCGGTCCGCCGATCCGGCAACTCCTCGACCGGCACGTCGATCGCCACGATCTCGGAGACGAGGCAGCGGGCGAACTTCGCCCCGAGCCCGCCACCCTCGCCGGTCGAATGCCAAGCCCCGAACAGGAGCGCGGTCGGGGCGACCTCCAGGAGCGCCGACGCGTCCGCCGGCTTCGCGCCGGTGAGCCTCGCGCCGAGTTGGGTCTTCATGAAAGGCTGCCCGTCGAGCAGGCTGTCGCGGAAGATCGCATCGTACACCCGGTGCGGCGCGTCGAAGGACGTGATCCGCTCGATCCCCCGCAGTCCCTGTCCGGCGAAGTCGACGTAGAGATGAGGGATCGCCACGCCCTCCGCGACCGCGCCCGAGAGCGCCTCCTCGAGCCGGTTGGCCTGGCTCGCGACGCTGTCGACGAGCACGCACCAGGGCTCGCGGCCGTCGATCCTGCGCTTCTCGTAGACGTGACGGGGCGGCTCGTTGCGGCGCTCGGCCGGATAGGTCGGCGGGAAGATCTTGTCGCCCTTGCCGCCCACCGGCTGCAGCACCTGACGCCGGCGGATCGCCGCAGTTCTGGCGACCAGATCTCGCAGCACCTCGTAGTCGGGCACGAGCGCCTCCCCCGATCGGATATCATCGCCTCGACGGAGCGGAAGTTCGAGGCTTGATCGACGAATACCGATGAATTCTACTGAGGGTCGGGAATCGAGTCAAGTCGGCTTCCGGGGTCCCGGTCCGGAGGAACGCACATGGTCGACCAACCCGAACTGCCGCTTCCGGCGCCACCCCTGCCCGACGACGTGCCGCCCCTGCCGGCGCGGATGATCAACGAGTTCGTCTACTGTCCGAGGCTCGCCTACCTGATGTGGGTCCAGCAGGAGTGGGCCGACACGGCCGACACGGTCGAAGGCCGCGTCCGCCACCGGCGGAGCGACGGACCACCCCGCCCGGTCCCGGACGCCGAGGAGCTCGACGCCGAAACCCCGCCCTTCACCGTCCGTTCGCTGGAGCTCGGCTCCGACCGCCTGGGCCTCGTCGCCAGATGCGATCTCGTCGAGGTCGAGGACGGCAAGGTCTCGCCCGTCGACATCAAGCGCGGCCGCCGTCCGCACGTCGAGACGGGTGCGCACGAGCCGGAGCGCGTCCAGCTCTGCGTCCAGGCGCTCCTGCTCGAGGAGGCGGGATACCGCGTCGAGGAGGGCTTCCTCTGGTTCGCCGAGAGCCGCGAACGCGTGCGGGTGGTGTTCGACGAGGAGCTGCGCGCCCTGACGCGCGCCGCCGTCGACGGCCTGAGGCTCCTCGCACTCTCGCGGCGGATCCCGCCACCGCTCGAGGACAGCCCCAAATGCCCGCGCTGCGCGCTGGTCGGGATCTGCCTGCCCGACGAGGTCGCCTTCCTCGTCAAGGGTGCCGTGTCGCCGCGGCCGATCGCGGTCCCGCGCGAGGAGGGGCTGCCGGTCCACGTGCAGGAGCCGCGCGCCCGGATCCGCAAGGAAGCCGAGAACCTCCTCGTCGAGGTCGAGGACGGCACCACCGCGCGCGCGGCTGATCGACACCTCGGCAATCGTGCTCTTCGGCAACGTCTCGCTCACCACACCCGCGCTCCACGAGCTGCTGCGCCGCGAGATCCCCATCGCCTGGCACAGCCACGGCGGGTGGTTCCTCGGGATGACCCAGGGGATGGGCCACAGGAACGTCGAGCTGCGCACGGCGCAGTACCGCGCGAGCTTCGACGAGCACCGTTGCCTCGAGCTCGCGCGCGGCTTCGTGGCGGCCAAGATCCGCAACGGCCGGACCCTGCTCCGCCGCAACTGGCGCGGCCCGGAGCCCGCGGACCCGCTCCTGGATCAACTGGCGCACTGGGCCAGGAAGGCGGAGCGCGCCCGTGCGCCCGACGAGCTGCTCGGCCTCGAAGGGAACGCGGCGTCGATCTATTTCGGCGCGTTCACCAATCTCTTGACCGACGCGACCCTGGCCGCCGGCTTCGATTTCACCAGGCGGAACCGGCGGCCGCCCGCCGACCCCATCAACGCGCTCCTCTCCTTCGCCTACGCGATGCTGACCCGGACCTTCGCGGTGACGTTGGCGACCGTGGGCTTCGATCCCTATCGCGGCTTCTTCCACCGCCCCCGCTACGGCCGCCCGGCGCTCGCCCTCGACCTGATGGAGAGCTTCCGCCCGCTGCTCGCCGATTCGGCCGTGCTCACCGCGCTCAACAACGGCGAGGTGCGGCCGGACGACTTCGTCCGGGCGGCCGGCGCCTGCGCGCTCGCACCGGCCGGGCGCAAGCGGTTCATCGCCTGCTTCGAGCGGCGCCTCGCCCAGGAGGTCACCCACCCCCTGTTCGGGTACCGGGTCGACTATCGCCGCCTCCTGCAGCTCCAGGCCCGGCTGCTGGCCCGCCACCTGCTCGGCGAGCTGCCGCGCTACCCGGACTTCACCACGCGCTGAGGGGGTGCGAGCTTGGACGAGGAACGGCTGTTCGTGGTCGCCTACGACATCGCGGATCCGCGCCGCTGGCGACGGGTCTACCGGTTCCTCCTGGGCTACGGCGAGTGGCTCCAGCTCTCCGTCTTCCAGTGCCGCCTCGACCGCCGGCGGCTCGTGCTCTTGGAGGCCGGGCTGCGCGAGCGGATCCATGCGCGCGACGACCACGTGCTCCTGCTGGACCTGGGGCCCGCCGACCGTGTACGACCCCGGGTACGCAGCCTGGGCCGGAGCTTCGCCCCGGTCCGCCGCCAGCCGGTCATCGTCTGACCGTGCGCCGACGCGGGTCGAGCGGTCCGGTGACGAGCCCCGGCCGGGGACCGCTCGCTGCGGCGAAGCTCTTGAGTTGCCGGCGGTTTCGTGGCATGGTGAAGCAGGTTTCGGGGGGACGGGCGGATGCGGAGGGGCGCATTGGCGCAGCGCTCGCGGACGCGGCCGGGACCGGCGTTGGAGCAACGGCTTGGGAGCAGGCCGACTTCCCCGGCAACTTCGCCGGGGCCTCATTGAAGCTCTACCGTAGCAATAACT
>JBBIIE010000187.1:0-7223 GCA_037446605.1 Geminicoccaceae bacterium
GCCGGCGCGAGCGGGATGCGGCTCGTCGTCGAGGGCGGCCTCGCGGTGTACCGCGCCCTCATCCCGCTCCGGCCGCGCGCGCCGGGATCAGGGCGTACCGCCCGATCCCTCTGGACGAAGTCATAAGAAGGGAGTATTTTCTCCCAAGTCCGGCAAGCTCGGGAGCCCGAGATGCTCGCTTCTCCCCCTCCCCGCCCCCGCTCCGAGGCCCAGCGCGCCGCCGCGCGGGCCAACGGCGCCCGCTCGCACGGGCCGATCACCGCCGAAGGCAAGGCGCGCTCGTCCCGGAACGCCTTCCGCCACGGCCTCTGCTCGCCCGCCATCCTCGCCCCCGAGGAGGACGCCGCCGCCTTCGAGGCCCTGCTCGCGCAACTGCGCGCCGACCACCGCCCGACCTCGGCGAGCGAGGACCTGCTCGTGCAGCGGCTCGCCGCCACCTTCTGGAAGCTCGCCCGCTGCGACCGGCTCGAGGCCGAGCTCGCCGCCTGCCGGCCGCGCCCGCCGGCCGGCCGCGTCTACCCCGACGGCACGCCCGTGCTGCTCACCCGCTCGGCCGAGCTCGCGAGCCTCTCGGCGCATGCCGGTCGCCTCGACCGGGCGCTGCACCGCCTGCTCAAGGCGCTCGCCGCCCGCCCCGCGCCGGGCACCCGGGCAACCGAGGCCGAACCCGCCGCGGAGCCGGCGCCGCCGCCGATCGAAATCCGCGCGAACGAACCCGAGGACGGCGCGCCGGGCCGCCTGTTCGAGCCGGAGCCGGCTGCGGCGGCCGCCGCCGTCGCGGAGCCGGGGCCCGCCCCGCACGCCCCGGTCGGGGAGACGGCGCCCGCCGCGCCCGACCCGGAGGCCCGGCTCCTCGCCGCCGCGCGCGCCGATCCGCGGCTCGCCGACGCGCTCTTCGAGCAGCTCGCCGCGCAGGGCGAGCTCGCCGGCCTCCGCCGGCTCCTGGGCGCCCTCGGCACCGATCTGGCGAGCTTCCTCGGGCCGCCCTCCGCGCGCGCCGCCTGAGCCGGGCGGGGCTCAGCCCGCCCGCGCCGCGAGCGCGCGTAGCTTGCCCTGGAAGGCCGGGCTGTCGAGCACGGCCCGGTCGACCACCGAGGCGGGCGGCCGGCCGGCGAGCAGGTCCAGCACGTGGCGGATGTCGGCGGCACCGTTGCCGGCGAAGCACTGGTCGGTCCAGCAGAGCGCGTGCGGCGCGCAGACGACCGTGTCGAGCGAAAGCAGCGGCTCGTCGGCCGGGCAGGGTTCCACCTCGAACACGTCGAGCCCGGCGCCGGCGAGCCGGCCCTCGACGAGCGCCCGGTAGAGCGCCTTCTGGTCGACGATCGGCCCGCGCGCGGTGTTGATGAGGAAGGCCGTGGGCTTCATGAGCGCGAGCCGCTCGGCGTTGACGAGATGCCGGGTCGCGGCCGAGAGCGGCACCGAGACCGACAGGAAGTCGCTCTCGCGGAAGAGCGTCTCCAGCGCCACGAGCTCGACCCCGAGCTCGCGCGCCAGGGCCGGGTCGACATAGGGGTCGTGGGCGATGTGGCGCATGCCGAAGGGGGCGGCGAGGCGGAACACCTCGGCCCCGATGTTGCCGATGCCGAGCTGGCCGAGCGTGCGGCCCACGAGGCCCACGCCCATGTGCTCGGCCCGCTTCGCCCAGCCCTGCGGCCCCTGGCGGCAGAGCTTGTCCTTGATCGAGAGCTTCTGCGAGAGGGCCAGGAGGTATGTGAGGATCGCGACGGCGACCGGCCGGCGCACGCCGTCCGGGGTGATGGCGAGCGCGATCCCGGCCTCGGTGCAGGCCTCGACGTCGACGCTGTCGTAGCCGACCCCGAAGCGCGCCACGAGCGCGAGCCGCCCGTCCTTGGGCACCGATTCGCGGCCGAAGCGGGGAACGAGCAGGATCAAGGCATCCGTGCCTTCGAGCCCCGCGGCCGGCATCACGCCGTCGACCGGGTCGACCCAGACGAGCTCGATGTCCGACCGGCTCGTCAGCGGGGTGAGGTCGAACATCGGGTAGGTGGGTGTGCCGTCCGGCTTCTTGAAGTCGCCGCTCAGGGCCACACGGTAGCGGGCCATGGCCGATCTCCTCTCCACTCAGCGCTTCTTGGCCTTGCCCTTGCGGGGCTTGGCCGCGGGGGCGGGGTCGGGTGCCGGCGCCTCGCCCTCGATGCCGGCGCGGATGCCGTCGACGCCTGCCTTGACCGCCGCGCCGAGCGCCCAGACGTCGCCCGAATAGCAGAGGAAGTCGAAGCCCCTGCGCCAGTAGTCGATGCCCGTGGCGACGTCCGGGACCAGTCGGCCGCAGGCCTTGCCGTGCTCGCGGCAGGCGGCCACCACCCGCTCGATCGCCTCCAGGAACCGCCGGTGCTGGAACTCGCCCGGGATGCCGAGCGAGGCGGAGAGGTCGAAATGGCCGACCCAGAGGCAGTCCACGCCCTCGACCGCGGCGATCTCGAAGGCGTTCTCGACCCCGGCCGCGGTCTCGATCTGGCAGAAGAGCGTGGTCCGCGCATTCGCCCGGGCGAGCTTGTCCAGCACCGGCCCGCCCGCATAGGCGTCGTGGGCGATGCCGAGCGCCACGCCGCGCCGGCCGGCGGGCGTGTACTTGAGGCAATCGAGGATCGCCCTGGCCTGCGCGGCGTCGTCGACCATGGGCAGCATGATGCCCTCGGCCCCCATGTCGGCGGCGCGGGCGATGTGGTGGTACTCCTTGGAAGGGACGCGGACGATCGCCGGCAGCCGCGCCGCCTCGAAGTAGCGCAGCGCACTCTTGATCGTCTCGAAGCCGAAGCCCGAATGCTCGCAGTCGAACAGGACGAAGTCGCAGCCGGCATTCGCGAGGATGTGGCCGATCCCCGGGGTCGCGAACTCGACCACGAAATGGCCGAGCTTGGGCGTCCGCGTCCCCGCCATCGCCTTGAGCACCATGTCGCCTCCCCGTCCTTCGACTTCGACCGGTCGGCGGTAGGTCGGGAGCCGACCTCGGTCAAGCGACGGGCCAGCAGCCCCCTCCTGCGCCGCGGGCCGAGCCGGGTGGAAGGGGCGGCCGCGGCCCGATTGCGTCCCGCTTCCCGCTCGTGCACCTCTGCGCCCGACCAAGCGAGGGAGGCCGACATGCCCGACGAACCGTCCCGGGCGATCCGTCTGTTCGGAACCGAGGAGCCGCTGCCCGAACGCCGCGAGCTGCGCGCGGGGCCGCTCACCTGCACCCTCGAGGCCGGCAACCTGCGCTGGATCCGCCTGGGCGGGGTCGAGGCGATCCGCTCCCTGGCCTACATCGTCCGCGACCGGAACTGGGGCACCTACAATCCCGAGATCCGCGATCTGGTGGTCGACCAGCGCGCCGACGGCTTCACCGTCACCTACGAGGCGACCGCCCGCGACGCCGCCCAGGCCTATCGCTACCGGGCGAGGATCGAAGGCCGGGGCGACGGCAGCCTGCTCTTCGAGGGCGAGGGTGAGGCGCTCTCCGACTTCGTGACCAACCGCACGGGCTTCGTCGTCCTCCACCCCGTGGACGTCTCGGGCAAGCCCTTGACCGTCGAGCACGTCGACGGGCGCGTCGTCGAGAGCCGCTTCCCCGAGCTCGTCGACCCCCTGTGCCCGTTCCAGGACATCCGCGCGCTGACCCACGAGGTCCTGCCCGGGGTGCGGCTGCGCTGCCTCATGGAGGGCGAGGCCTTCGAGATGGAGGACCATCGCAACTGGATGGACGCCTCCTACAAGACCTATGTCCGCCCGCTCGCCAAGCCCTGGCCCTACACGATCGCCGAGGGCGAGCGGGTGCATCAGCGGGTGACCCTCGAGGTCCGGGGGAGCCCGCCGGCCGCGACCGCCTCGGCGGGTCCCGCGGTCGTGACGGTGCGGGTCGGCGAGGCCGTGGTCGGCCGCATGCCGGCCCTCGGGCTCGCCGCCCCGGCCGGGCATCTCTCAGGAGCCCTCGCCCGGGCCGAGCTGCTGGCCCGTGCCCGGCCGGCCTTCCTCGTCGTCCACTTCGACCCGCGCCAGGGCCACGGGCCGGCCGAGCTCGCCCTCGCCAAGGAGCTCGGCGCGAGAACCGGCTGCCCGCTCGTCCTCGAGGCCGTGCTCCCCTGCCTGGATGCCGAGGGCAGGCCCACGGACGAGCTTTCGATCCTGCGCCGCGACGTCGAGGCGCTGCGTGCCGCGGTCGATGCCGCGCGGGTGGCCTTCGCCCGGGTCGCCGTTTCCCCGGCCTGCGATCTCAAATGCACGCTGCCGGGCAGCGTCTGGCCGAAGGCGCCCGGCTGGCGGGATCTGATGGCCACCGTCCGAGCCGCCTTCCCGGGGGTGCCGGTGGGTGGGGGGATGTTCTCCTACTTCACCGAGCTCAACCGCAAGCGGCCGCCCGCCGATGCGCTCGACTTCGTCTGCCACACGGGCTCGCCGCTCGTGCACGCGGGCGACGACGCCACCATGATGGAGAACCTCGAGGCCCTGCCCTGGCAGTACCGCACGACGCGCAGCTTCGCGGGCGATCTGCCCTATTGGATCTTCCCGACCGCGATCGCGATGCGCGACAACCCCTACGGCCAGGTGCCGGCCGAGAATCCGGAGAACATCCGCCAGGCGATGAACCGGGTCGACCCGCGCGAGCGGGGGCTGATCGGGGCGGCCTGGTACGCGGGCTACCTCGCGCACGCGGCGCGCGGCGGGCTCGAGGCCGTCACCCCCGCCGCGATCGGCGGGCCTTCGGGGATCGTCGTGACACCGCAGCCCGAGCCGCGGCCCTGGATCGACGCGGCGGGCGTGCCGCTCGTCCCCTCCTACCAGGTGATCCGCGCGCACACCCGGCTCGCCGCGGGCGAGGTGCTGGAGAGCGGGTCCTCCGCACCCGGCGCTGTACAGGTGCTGGCGGTCCGCACCCCGCGCAGGATCTACACGACCCTCGTCAACCTGACGCCCGACGAGCGGACGGTCCGGCTCGAGGGGCCGGGCCTCGACGGGCTCGGGGCGCGGCGGCTCGGCGAAGCGAACTTCGTCGCCGCCAGCAGCGACCCCGATCTCCTGGTCGCGGGCCCGGCCGAACCCTTGGGCCGCGAGGTCGGGCTCGGAGCCTATGAAGTGCTCGTCGCCGGGCCTTCGGAGTGAGGCGGCTCAGCGGCCGCGGGCGAGCGTGAGCTCCTCGGCCGGGCTGCGGTCGAGCTCCGCTTGGGCGGCGAGGCGGACGGGGGCGTTGACCTCGCCGTAGCGGGCGTAGCCGTTGCGGCGTTCCAGGAGCTCGAAGAAGAAGCCGTTGGTCGAACGGGTGTAGAGGTGCAGGAGTTCGCCCGCGCCGTCGCGGTCGTAGAGGATGCCGAGCGCGTGCAGCGTGGCGAGCCGCGCGGGCTCGAGGTCGAAGCGCGCCTCGAGATCGGCGTAGTAATTGTCCGGGATCGGCAGCCGGAGCTCGGCCGGCAGCGCCCGGGCGGCGGCCACGAGGTCGCGGCAGGCGATCGCCACGTGCTGGGCCCCGGCACCGGCCGTTCGGGCGAGGAAGCGGCCGGCGGCCGAGGTCTGCGAGGGCGAGCTGTTCAGCACGAGGCGCACCCGCCCGCCCGGGGCCTCGAGGGCGCGGCTCACGATCGGCCCGCGCGGATCGACGAGATCGGCCCGCCGCGCGGGCTCGAGGCCGAGGAGCACGCGATAGAAGAGGGTCCAGCTGGCGAGCTCGGTGGGGGGCACGACCTGGGCCAGGTGATCGAAGCCCAGGAGGCCGAGATCGGGGGCGGGTGCCGGGTCGGGGTCGGGCAGGAAGTCGATCTCGTGGAAGGTCGCGCCGGGCCGTGCCGGGTCGAGGAAGAAGAGCAGGCTTCCGGCCACCCCGCGGACCGCCGGGATGACGAGCTCGCCGGCGCCCACGGGCGAGACGAAGGGCGTGGCGCGCAGTGCCTCGGCGCGCCGCCGGGCCCGCTCCGCCCCGTCGGTCTCGAGCGCGATCGCCGCGACCGAGAGCCCGTGCAGGAGCTGGAAGGCGTGCGGGAAGCCCTCCTCCTCGAGGTTGAGGACGATCGCCGCGTCGCCGGCGCGGAAGAGCTCGACGCGCTTGGAGCGGTGGCGATGGGTGCGCGGCAGCCCGAGCGCCCGCAGGCTCGCGCGGAAGGCTTCGGCCCGCTCCGGCGCCTCGACGAACTCGACGAAGGCGACGCCGCGGGGCTCGGGCGCCGGGGACAGCGACGGCCGCCCGAGCCGCTCCTCGAGGAAGAGGAAGGAGCGCATGCCGTCGATCGCCGCCTGTCGGGCCGAGGTCGAGCGGAAGTCGTCGGAGAAGATCTCGTGGCTGAGCCAGCCGTCCCATCCGGTGGCGAAGAGCTCGCGCAGGACCGATTCGACGTCGAGCTCGCCCTGGCCCGGGAAGCAGCGATAGTGGCGGCTCCAGAAGAGCGGGTCCATGGCGAGCGCGGGTGCGTCCGCGGTCTGGACGAGCACGATCTTCTCGGCCGGCAGGTCGCGGATCGGCGCGGTGGGCGAGCCCTTGGCGAGCAGGTGGAAGGTGTCGAGGATGAGCCCGAGCGTGGGATGGTCGACGCGGCGGACGAGCTCCCAGGCCTGCCGCCAGTCGCTCACGTGGCGGCCCCAGGCGAGCGCCTCGTAGCCGATCACCGCTCCCCTCCGCTGCGCCCGCTCGGCCAGAAGGCGCAGATCCTCGACCAGCCGCTCGGGCTCGCCCGAACTGTCCGGGCGGGTCTGGCTGCAGACCAGGAGGAGGCGCGTGCCGAGCCGCTCCATCAGATCGAGCTTGCGCTCGAGCCGGTCGAGCATGCGCTCGCGCTCGGCGGGCGGCAGGCCCTCGGCGTCGCGGAAGGGCTGGAGCGCCACGATCTCGAGGCCGAGCTCGCCCGCGCGGGCGCGCACCTCCTCGGGCGTGCCGCCATAGTAGGTGAGGTCGGATTCGAACAGCTCGATCCCCTCGAAGCCCGCGGCGGCGGCCGCCTCGAGCTTGTCGGCGAGGGTTCCGGCCATCGAGACGGTGGCGATCGCGCGGCGCATGCCCGACTCCCCGTCGCGCCGCCGCGGCCCGGCGGCCCGCGCGCCGAGCTACACGAGACGCGCTCGCCCCGCCAGCGGCTGCTCGCCCGGGCCGCGCGGCTCGAACGGCATCGGCTGCGGACGGGCGCTCTCGAAGGCCCGGGCGGCCCGGAGCACGAGCGCGTCGGCATATTTGGGGCCGACGATCTGCAGCCCGATCGGCAGGCCGGCCGCGGTGAAGCCGCAGGGCACCGTGATCGCCGGCTGCT
>JBBIIE010000188.1:0-7147 GCA_037446605.1 Geminicoccaceae bacterium
GGGCTCGTGGCGACGCTCGAGGCGGTCGGGCGGCGTCTCGAGGGGGCCTTGGCGCTCGTCTCGGGCCGGCCGATCGGCGAGCTCGACCGGCTCCTGGCGCCCTTGCGGACGGCTGCGGCGGGCGTGCACGGCGCCGAGCTCCGCCGCCGGCCCGACGGCCCGATCGAGCGGCAGCCGGCACCCGCCGCCCTCGCGCGGGCGCGCGATCTTCTCGCCGCCACGGCCCTGCCGGCGGGCGTGCTCGTCGAGGACAAGGAGGTGGCGCTCGCGATCCATTGGCGGACGGCGCCCGAGCCGCCGCAGGCGCTGCTCGACCGGCTGCGGGCGCTCGTGCGCGCGGCCGAGGGCACGCTCGAGGCCGTTCCCGGCAAGGCCGTGCTCGAGCTGCGCACGGCTGGGCTCGACAAGGGGATGGCCGTGTGCGCACTTCTGGGCGAGCCGCCCTTCGCCGGCCGGCTGCCGGTGTTCGTGGGCGACGATCGGACCGACGAGGACGCCTTCCGCGCGGTCGAGCGGGCGGGCGGGGTGGCCCTTCCCGTCGGGCCCACCCCGCCGGGTGGCAGGCCCGCGGTCTTCGCGGGGCCGGAGCGGGTGCGCGCCTGGCTCGCGCGCATCGCGGCGGGTGGCCCGATCGTTCCGGTGGAGGAAGAGGAGGTGAGGGATTGAGCGGGCTCGACCTCGGGGTGATCGGCAACGGGATCGTGGCGGCGCTGGTCGATCCGAAGGGCGCCATCGTCTGGTACTGCCATCCCCGGCTCGACGCCGATCCGATCTTCTGCCGGCTGCTCGAGCCCCTGGCCGGCCCGGAGGAGGGGCGCTTCGCGATCGAGCTCGAGGGGCTCCAGCGCGTCGAGCGGCGCTACGTCGGAAACAGCGCGGTGCTCGAGACGGTCCTCCTCGACGCCCAGGGGCGCGGGGTGCGGATCACCGATTTCGCCCCGCGCTTTCGCCAGTACGACCGGATCTTCCGCCCGCCCGTGCTGATCCGCCGGCTCGAGCCGGTGGGCGGGGCGCCGTTGCTGCGGGTCGCGATCCGGCCGCTCTTCGATTACGGAGCGACCCGCCCGCAGCGCGTCCCGGGCAGCAACCATCTGCGCTTCGTCGCGGCCGCCGGGGCGATCCGGGTGACCACCGACCTGCCGGTCGCCGTGCTGGAGCGCGAGGCACCCTGGGTCCTGAGCCGCCCGGCCTGGCTCGTGCTCGGCCCGGACGAGAGCTTCGCCGCCGGGCTCGACCACACCTGCCGCGACTTCCTCGAGCGCACGCTGGATTATTGGAGCGAGTGGACGCGCTACCTCTCGGTGCCGTTCGAGTGGCAGGAGGCGGTGATCCGCGCCGCCGTGACCTTGAAGCTGTGCGCCTTCGAGGAGACGGGGGCGATCGTGGCGGCGCTCACGACCTCGATTCCCGAGGCCCCCGGCACGGCCAGGACCTGGGACTATCGCCATTGCTGGCTGCGCGACGCGTTCTTCGTGGTCCAGGCCCTCAACCGGCTGGGTGCCACCCGGACGATGGAGGATCATCTGGGCTGGATCGCCACGGTCGTGGCGCTCGAGCCGGGCCGGGAACTCGCGCCGGTCTACGCGATCGTGCCGTCCGAGCCCCTGCCCGAGCGGATCGCCCCGGCGCTTTCGGGCTTCGGCGGACAGGGGCCGGTGCGGATCGGCAACCAGGCGGCCCTGCAGCGGCAGAACGATTCCTACGGCAGCATCGTGCTCGCCGCGGCGCAGATGTTCTACGACCGGCGGCTGCCGCGGCGCGGTGACCCGGCGCTCTTCGAGGAGCTCGAGCGGCTCGGCGAGACGGCGGCGCGCGTCGCCCTCGAGCCCGATGCCGGGCTCTGGGAGTATCGCGGCCGGCGGGCGGTCCACACCCATTCGGCGGCGATGTGCTGGGCCGCCTGCCACCATCTGGGCAAGATCGCCCGCCATCTGGGGCTCGGCGAGCGGGCCGAGCGCTGGCGGGGCGAGGCCGAGCGGATCAGGAAGGCGATCCTCGCCGAGGCCTGGCGGCCGGAGTACGGCAGCTTCGTCGCGAGCTTCGGCGGCAAGGGGCTCGATGCGAGCCTCCTGCTCCTGCATGAGATCGGCTTCCTTTCGACCGACGATCCGCGCTTCGCCGGGACCGTGGCGGCGATCGAGCGGCGGCTGCGCCGGGGCGACCACCTCCTGCGCTACGACGAGGAGGACGATTTCGGCCTGCCCGAGACCTCGTTCAACGTCTGTACCTTCTGGTACATCGACGCGCTCGCCGCGCTCGGCCGGCGCGAGGAGGCGCGCGCGCTGTTCGAGCGGATGCTCGCCGCCCGCACCTCGCTCGGCCTCCTGTCCGAGGACACCGATCTTCGGACCGGCGAGCCCTGGGGCAACTTCCCGCAGACCTATTCGATGGTCGGATTGATCACGAGTGCCATGCGTCTGTCCAGGAGCTGGGAGGAGGCCTTTTGGCGCGGCTCGTGATCGTTTCGAACCGGGTGGGCCTGCCCGAGGAGGGCGGGCGGCGCGCCGGTGGCCTGGTCGTGGCGCTGCGCGACGCGCTCAAGGATCGGGGCGGGATCTGGGTCGGGTGGAGCGGCCGGACGGTCGAGGGCGAGCCGGGCCCGCCCGAGAGCCTGCGCCGCGGCCGGGTGACCTACGTCACGCTCGACCTCGCCCGCGAGGCCTACGCGGCCTATTACGTGGGCTTCGCCAACGGCACGCTCTGGCCGTTGTTCCACTACCGGCTCGGGCTCATCGCCTTCCGCCGCCACGACCTCGAGGGGTACCGGGCGGTCAACGAGGCCTTCGCCCGGACGATCGCCGAACTCTTGCGCCCCGACGATCTGGTCTGGGTGCACGACTACCATTTCCTCGCCCTCGCCGCAGCACTCCGGAGGCTCGGCGTCGCGAACCGGCTGGGCTTCTTCCTGCACATCCCGTTCCCGGTCCCCGAGGTGCTCCGCGCCCTGCCGGGCCACGAGCGGCTGTTGCGGGAGATGGCCGACTACGACCTCGTGGGCCTGCAGACCCGGAGCGACGCGCGCGCCTTCGCCGAGGGCCTCGTGCGGCTGGCCGGGGCCGAGCCGGTCGGCCCGGACCGGTTCCGCTGCGGCGAGCGGACGGTCGCGGTGGGCGCCTTTCCGGTCGGGATCGACAGCGAGGGCTTCGCGCGCCTCGCCGCCCAGTCGGTGAACGGGCCCGAGGCGCGGAGGCTGGCCGAGAGCCTCGCCGGCCGCGCCCTCGTCCTGGGCGTCGACCGGCTCGACTATTCCAAGGGCCTGCCCGGCCGGCTGCAGGCGGTGGCCGAGCTGCTCGAGCACCGGCCGCAGTGGCGGCGGCGGATCACCTTCCTGCAGATCGCCCCGGTCTCGCGCGGCGAGCTCCGCCAGTACCGGGCGCTGCGGAGCGAGCTCGACGCGCTCGCCGGCCGCACCAACGCCCGCTTCGCCGACGTCGACTGGACGCCGGTGCGCTGGGTCAACCGCAACGTGCCCAGGCCCGTGCTCGCCGGCTACCTGCGGCTCGCCCGGGTCGGCTTCGTCACGCCTTTGCGCGACGGCATGAACCTCGTCGCCAAGGAATATGTGGCGGCGCAGGACCCCGAGGATCCGGGCGTGCTCGTGCTCTCGCGGCTCGCCGGGGCGGCGGAGGAGCTGGACAGCGCCCTGCTCGTCGACCCGCTCGACGTCGAGGGCCTGGCCGAAGCACTCGACCGGGCGCTCGCCATGCCGCTCGACGAGCGCCGCGCGCGCTGGGCCGCGGCGATGGACGTCCTGCGCGCGAACACCGCGGCGCGCTGGCGCACGCGCTTCCTCGAGGCGCTCGAGGGCGGCTGAGCGCGCCGCGCTGCCGCCGCACCCTCAGCGGGTCAGGATCCGCTTGATCTTGCGGTCCGCGGCGGCGAGCTCGCCGGCGATGTCCGCACCCTGGATGACCGCCTGCAGGGCCGGCGCCAGCTCGTCCATGACGGCGTAGAACCTGGCGCTCTTGAACGGGTTGTCGATGGTGTGCTCGAGTTCCCGGACGAACACCTGGGTGTACGGGTCGGCGCCCATGCTGCCGCCGGTCAGGAGCGGCATCGCCGAGGCCTTGAGCTGCTCGGAGGCCTGGAAATAGGCCTCGGTGAACTCGGGATCGAAGATCACGTGGCGGATGAACTCGGCCGCGAGCTTCTTCTGCTTCGAGCCCTTGGAGATGGTGATCTGGTGCGGGTTGCCGATGGTCCGCCGGCGGCCCGACGGGTCGGCCGGCATCGGTGCCACCCAGACGTCGCCGTCCGGCGCGGTGCGCAGCCTGCCGCCCGAGAGATTGTCGAACAGGCCGCGCCCCCAGGGGCCCTCGAAGATGAAGCCGGCCCGGCCGGCGGCCATGGTGTTGCGCGTCTCGTCGATCGAGAAGCCGGCCGGCGCGCAGCCCTCGCGCACGAGCTCCTGCACCCAGCGCCAGGCGGCGCGGGTGGCTTCGGTGTCGAAGGCCACGGCACCCCGGGCGTCGACCACGTCGCCGCCCATGCCGTAGATGATCGGGATGGTCCACTGCGCCGCGTTGGGGTTGCGCTGGGTCCTGAGCGCCACCCCGTAGACCGGCGCCCCGTCGCGGGCCGGCAGCCTGCAGATCGCGCGCGCCTGGGCGGCGAGCTCGGGCCAGGTCTGTGGCGGCCTGTCCGGATCCAGCCCGGCCTCGCGCATGAGCGTGCGGTTGTAGAACATCAGGATCGGCGCCGGGACCCAGGGCATGGCCACGACCTGCCCTCGAAGGTGACCGCCTCGAGCGAGGCCTTGGGGATCTGCGCCCACTCCGCGGCGGTGAACCAGTCGTTCAACGGCTCGAGCCCGCCCATCTCGTGCAGGGCCGGGACCCAGCCCGCGATCAGGTGCAGGTTGTCCGCGGCGGTGCCGGCGAGCGTGGCCGTGGTCGCCTGCTCGAGTGCCTCGTTGAACGGCACGTCGTTGCGCACCCAATCCACGCCCGGATGGCGCCGCTCGAAGCTCGCCTCGAGCTCCTTCACCATCGGCACGTAGGCGCCGTAGAGGTTGAGCCAGCCGGCATAGGTGAGCTTGACCCTGTCCTGCGCCCGGGCCGCTCGGGCCAGACCCAGGGCGAGCGCTCCCGCGATCGTGTGGCGACGGCTGAGATGCATCTGCGGCCTCCCTTTGTGCCGCGGGCGTCAGCCCTTGACCGCGCCCGCGGTCACTCCCGCCAAGAAGGTGCGCTGGAACAAGAGGAAGAGAAGGAGGATCGGCGCCGAGACCAGCACCGCGAGGGCCATCATCTGCGACCAGGCGCCCTCGAACTCGGTCAGGAACGACATGGCGATGCCGGCCGGCAGGGGCCGCATGGCGTTGCTCGAGGTGAAGGTGAGCCCGAACAGGAGCTCGTTCCACGAGGTCACGAAGACGAAGATCGCGGAGGCCGCGAGCGCCGGTCGCGCCATCGGCAGGACGATCCGCAGGAGCGTGTAGAGCGGCGAGGCGCCGTCCACCCAGGCCGCCTCCTCGACCTCGCGCGGGAGCTGCTCGAAGAAGCCCTTCATGAGCCAGACCGCCACCGGCAGGGTGATCACCGTGTGGCCGAGGATCAGCGCCGCATAGGTGTCGAGCAGCGCCAGGCGGGCGAACAGCAGGTACATCGAGATCATCAACAGCGGGATCGGGAAGGCGAGCGAGGCCAGGAAGAAGAGCAGGATCGCCGTGGCGCCGCGGAAGCGGAAGCGGGCGAGCGCGTAGCCGGCCGCGGCACCCGCGCCGGTGGCGAGCAGCGCGCTGCCCAGCCCGACCAGGACGCTGTTCCAGAAATAGCCGGCGAGCGGTCCGCCGAGCTGCGCCCGGTAGCCGTCGAGCGTCGGCCGCTCGGGGATCCACACGGGCGGGTAGCGGAAGACGTCCTCGAGCGGCTTCAGCGAGGTGGACACCATCCAGAGGATCGGCAGCAGGAGGGCCGCGATCGAGGCGAGCGCCAGGAGGTGCAGGCCGGCATCGACCAGCCGGCGCTCGAGGCGGTGGCGGGCGTCCGAGCGGGCCACGGGCTCAGCCCAGCTCGCGGCGGAGCGCCAGGCGGACATAGGCGAGCGCCAGCGCGAGGAGGGTCACGAGCCAGACCGTGCCGACCGCCGAGGCGAGGCCGAAGTCCCAGTCCTCGAACGCCGTCTTGTAGGTGTAGAGCGAGACCACCATGGTGGCGTTGACCGGCCCGCCCTGGGTCAACACGAACACGAGCGTCATCTCCTGCAGGAAGCGGACCGCCTGGAGCAGCGCCGCCACGAGCAGGATGTTGCGCAGGAGCGGCAGGACGACGTGGCGCTGGCGGGCCCAGAAGCCGGCGCCGTCGATGGCCGCCTGCTCGGAGAGCTCCCTCGGGATGCCCTGCAGGCCGGCGAGGCAGATGATCATGATGAAGGGGATCGCCCGCCAGGCGTAGCCGCTCAGGATCGCGAGCCGGGCACCCACCGGATCGAACAGCCACTTGACCGAGCTCTCGGCGAGCCCGGTGCGCAGGAGCAGGTAGTTGACCAGGCCGTAGTCCTGGCTGAACAGCCAGCCCCAGAGGATCGCGATCACGATCCAGGGCACCACCCAGACCTGGAAGATGAGCGTTCGGTAGAGGCCGGACCAGCGCAGCCCGCTGTCGAGCAGAACGGCGAGCCCGTAGCCGGCGGCGGTGGCGAGGAGCGTGGCGCCGCCGACGATCAGCGCGGTGTTGCGGACCACCGCGTGGAACTCGGGGTCGGCGGCGAGCCAGGTGAAGTTGTCGAGGCCGTCATAGGACCGGCCCGGGCGGAGCGGGGTGGCGTCGGTGAAGGCGAGGTGCACCCCGTTCACGACCGGCCAGGCGACCAGCGCGCCCACGAGCAGGAGCGCCGGGGCCAGGAGGCCCAGGAGGAAGAGCGGCTGTCGGCCCGCCGCGAACTGCACCGCCGCCGAGCCTCCCGCCCGCCGGGGCGCGGTCGTCGCCGCGCCCGTCGGCCCCGCGCCCCTGCGCTCGCCTATGAACTAGGCGACTTGCAGCGATAACGGAAGGGGGTGGGAGCGGCGGTGGGCCGGGTGCGGCTCACTCGTTGGCGAGCCGCCAGCGCTCGGCGAGCTGGGCGAAGTAGCCGCGGGCGCGCTTGAGGCGGATCCAGTGGTTGACCCAGTTGATCCAGACCTGGTCGTCCTGCGGCAGGAGCATGG
>JBBIIE010000189.1:0-6876 GCA_037446605.1 Geminicoccaceae bacterium
GGACGGCACGCGCGGGGTCGCGGCGCCGGCGCCGCGGAGGGTGGAGGATGCTCGATCTCGAGGTGGGCCGGGCGGAGGCCGGGCGGGCGGCACCGGCCCGCACCCGGCTCACGAGCGTCGTGGTGCGCCTGTCCGGCGACAGCGGCGACGGCATCCAGGTGGCCGGCGGCCAGCTCACCCTCTCGGCGGCGCTCTCCGGCGCCGATCTCGAGACCTTCCCCGACTTCCCGGCCGAGATCCGCGCCCCGGCCGGCACCACCTTCGGGGTGTCCTCGTTCCAGATCCACATCGCCGACCACCGCGTGCACACGGTCGGCGACCGACCGGACGTGCTCGTGGCCTTCAACCCGGCCGCCCTCAAGGTCAACCTGCCCGACCTCCCGCCCGGGGCGCTCGTGATCCTGGATCCCGGCAGCTTCAGGAAGCGCGAGCTGGAGCGCGCCGGGTTCGCGGCCGACCCGCGCGAGGACGGCACGCTGCGGCCGTTCCGGGTGCTCGAGATCGAGATCGGCGAGCTCACCCGCAAGGCCACGGCCGGGACCGGCGTCTCGGCGCGCGAGGCCGGCCGGTGCAAGAACTTCTGGGCGCTCGGGCTGATCCTCTGGATGTACGACCGCGACCGCGCCCCGGTCGCCGCCTGGCTGGAGCGGCGCTTCGCCCGCGAGCCCGAGCTCCTCGCCGCCAACCGGGCCGCACTCGATGCCGGCCACCTCTTCGGCGAGGTGAGCGAGCTCCTCGTCCCGGCCTTCACCATCGGCCGGGCGCAGCTCCCGCCCGGCACCTGGCGCACGGTCAACGGCCACGAGGCGCTCGCCTACGGGCTGATCGACGGCGCCCGCAACGCCGGCCTCGACCTCGTCTACTGCTCCTACCCGATCACCCCGGCCTCGGGCATCCTGCAGATCCTGGCGGGCCTGCGCGCGCTCGGCGTCACCACCTTCCAGGCCGAGGACGAGATCGCCGCGGTGTGCGCCGCGATCGGCGCTTCCTACGCCGGGGCGATCGGCGTCACCGCCACCTCGGGTCCCGGCCTCGCGCTCAAGACCGAGGCGCTCGGCCTCGCGGTGGCGACCGAGCTGCCGCTGGTCGTGATCGACGTGCAGCGCGCCGGCCCCTCGACCGGCATGCCGACCAAGACCGAGCAGTCGGACCTGCTGCAGGCCGTGTGGGGTCGCAACGGCGACACCCCGCTCGTGGTGCTGGCGGCAGCGAGCCCGTCCGACTGCTTCACCCTGGCGCGCGAGGCGATCCGCATCGCCGCGCACCACATGACCCCGGTGATGCTGCTCTCCGACGGCTTCCTCGCCAACGCCGCCGAGCCCTGGCGCCTGCCCGAGCTCGGCGGCCCGCCCGAGTTCCCGGTGCGCTTCCACGGGCGCCGCGAGGGGTTCCGCCCCTACGCCCGCGACGCGCGCGGCGTGCGCCCCTGGGTGCGGCCCGGCACGCCCGGCCTCGCGCACCGGATCAGCGGCCTCGAGCGCGACTTCGAGACCGGGGCGATCTCCTACGACCCGGCCAACCACGCGCGCATGACCGAGGCGCGCTGGGCCAAGGTGCAGGCGGTGGCGCGCGCGCTGCCCGAGCAGGCCTGCGAGCAGGGCGGGCCGGGCGCACGCCTCGCGCTCGTCGGCTTCGGCAGCACCTACGGCCCGATCACCGATGCGGTCGGCCGCGCCCGCGCGCGCGGGCTGGACGTGGCGCAGGTCCATCTCCGCCACCTCTGGCCGCTGCCGCGCAACCTGGGCGCGCTGCTCTCGACCTTCGAGCGGATCCTCGTGCCGGAGATGAACAAGGGCCAGCTCACCGCGCTCCTGCGCGCCGAGCACCTCGTCCCGGCCGAGCCGCTCTCCAAGGTCACCGGCCGGCCGTTCACCGTCGAGGAGCTGGTCCGGGCGATCGAGGCCCGGCTGGAGGACGCCCCGTGAGCGCGCAGGCCCCCGTGCTGCAGAGCCCCGCACCCGAGCGTCCCGCGCTGCAGCCCGCCGCACGGCAGCCCAAGGACTATGCCAGCGACCAGGAGGTCCGCTGGTGCCCGGGCTGCGGCGACTACGCGATCCTCAAGGCGGTCGAACGGGCGCTCGCCGAGCTGCGCGCCGACCCCGACCGCACCGTGTTCGTCTCGGGCATCGGCTGCGCCGCCCGCTTCCCGCACTATCTGGCGACCTACGGCTTCCACGGCATCCACGGCCGGGCGCCGGCCATCGCCACCGGCATCAAGCTGGCGCGGCCCGATCTCGACGTGTGGGTCGTGGGCGGCGACGGCGACATGCTCGCGATCGGCACGGGCCATCTCGTGCACGCGCTGCGGCGCGACGTCGACATGGTCATCCTGATCCTCAACAACGCGATCTACGGCCTCACCAAGGGCCAGGCCTCGCCCACCACGCCGGTCGGCACGCGCACCGCCTCGACCCCGCTCGGGGTGGTCGAGCGGCCGCTCAACGCCTGCGAGGTGGCGCTCGCCGCCGGGGCCCGCTTCGTGGCGCGCGGCATCGACGTGCAGCAGAAGGTGCTGCCCGAGCTCCTCGTGCGCGCCCATGCCCATCCCGGCGCGGCGCTGGTCGAGATCCTGCAGAACTGCGTGATCTACGCCGACGGCGCCTTCGCCGACGTGACCGACAAGGCGGTCGAGGCGGAGGCGCAGGTGCAGCTCCGCCACGGCGAGCCGCTCCTCCTCGCGCACGGCCGCAAGGGGCTCCGGCCGGCGCGCGACCGGCTCGGCCTGGAGCTGGTCGAGATCGGCCCGGGCGGCTGGCGGGAGGCCGGCGTGGCGGTGCACGACGAGCGCGACCGCGCCGCGGCCATGCTGCTCGCGGCCCTCCAGCCGCCGATGCCGGTGGCCGTGGGCGTGCTGTTCGCCGATCCGGCCGCGGCCAGCTACGAGCGGGCGGTGCGCGCCCAGATCGAGGAGGCCAGGGCGCGCGAGCCGGGGCTCGACCTCGACCGGGTGCTGCGCCGCGCGCGCACCTGGACGGTCGCGGGCTGAGCCTCAGCCGCGGCGGAGTGGGGCGACCGGCAGGTCGGCGCGGCGCCAGGCGTCCATCCCGCCGGCGAGCTGGCGCGCCTCGAAGCCGCGCTCGCGCAGCAGCCGCACCGCCGGGATCGAGCGGTGCGCCGTCCTGCACACCGCGACCACCCGCGCGCCCGCCTCGAGCCCGAGCTCGTCCAGGCGCGCGGCGAGCTCCTGGACCGGCAGGTGCCGGGCGCCCGGGATCACGCCCCCTTCGACCTCCGCGGTGCTGCGCACGTCGATCACCACCGGCGCGTCGCCCGTCCCGAGCCGGGCCGCGAGCTCGGCCGGGGCGATCTCCGGAACGCGACCGAAGGGCAGCCAATCGAGCCAGCGCATGGCGGTGGGCGATCCGGGCGGGGAGGGGAGGTGGTCGGAGTGGCGTGATTCGAACACGCGACCCCTGCCTCCCGAAAGCAGTGCTCTACCAGGCTGAGCTACACTCCGACCGGGGTCGGCGCCTCTATATCGGGGGGCGCGGGCAGCTTCAAGGCCCGCCGGAGCCGCGCCCGGCCGCTCAGTAGGCCCGCTCGATGCAGAAGTCGACGAGGCCGAGCAGCGCCTCGCGGGCGGCGCCGCGGGGGAAGGCGGCGAGCGCGCGGCGCGCCTCCTCGCCGTAGCCGGCGGCCCGCTCGAGGGTCGCCTCGATCGCCCGGTGGCGCGCCAGGAGACGCTGCGCCTCGGCCAGATCGGCCTCCTCCTGCTCGACCCGCTCGAGCGTGCGGCGCCAGAAGGCGCGCTCCGCCTCCTCGCCGCGCGCGAAGGCGACGAGCACCGGCAGCGTGATCTTGCCGTCGCGGAAATCGTCGCCGACGCTCTTGCCGAGCTCGGCCTCCCGGGCGCCGTAGTCGAGCGCGTCGTCGACGAGCTGGAAGGCGATGCCGAGCGCGCGGCCGTAGGTCGCGAGCGCCGCCGCCTCGGCCGCCGGCCGGCCGGCCACGACCGCGCCCACCTCGCAGGCGGCCTCGAACAGCGCCGCGGTCTTGCCGGCGATCATCGCCAGATAGGCGGCCTCGGTGGTGGCGGTGTCGTTGGCGGTGACGAGCTGCTGCACCTCGCCCTCGGCGATCACCGCCGAGGCGTCGGCCAGGATGCCGAGCACCTCGAGATTGCCCACACCCACCATGAGCTGGAAGGCGCGGCTGAACAGGAAGTCGCCGACCAGCACCGGCGCCTTGTTGCCCCAGAGCGCATTCGCCGTGGCCTTGCCGCGCCGGAGCCCGCTGTCGTCGACGACGTCGTCGTGCAGGAGCGTGGCGGTGTGGATGAACTCGACGGCGGTGGCGAGCGCCACGTGGTGCTCGCCGCGGTAGCCGCACAGGCGCGCCGCGAGCAGGGTGAGCATCGGCCGGATGCGCTTGCCGCCGGCGGCGATCAGGTGCCGGGCGAGCTCCGGGATCAACCCGACCTCGCTCTGCAGCCGGTCGAGGATCAGCCGGTTGACCCGGTCGAGATCGGCCGCGACCAGGGCCTGCGCCCGGGCGAGCGCCGACCGCGCCGACTCGAAACGCTGCGCTGCTGCCACCGCCACGAAGCGTCTCCCTCGACCCGGCCGCGGGTCCGGGCCATCTATCGGTGGCGGCATGAGTACACGCCGCCCGCCGATCACGCAAACCCGCCCGGACACCCTGTGCGCGAGGCCCCGACCACCGCCGCGACGACGCCGCCCGAGCCGCCCGCCACGGAGCCGCCGACCACCGAGGACGCGCTGCTCGGCGGGCGGGTGCGGCTCGTCCAGCCGCGGCGCGGCTACCGGGCGGCGATCGACCCGGTGCTGCTCGCCGCCGCGGTCGGCGCCGCACCGGGCGAGAGGGTGCTCGACGCCGGCTGTGGCACGGGTGCGGCGGCGCTCTGCCTCGCGGCGCGGCTGCCCGGGGTCGAGGTGGTGGGGTTCGAGCGCGATCCGGCGATGGCCGAGCTCGCGCGCGCCGGCATCGCCCGGAGCGGGCTCGAGGGGCGGGTCCGGGTGGTCGAGGGCGACCTCCTGGCGCCGCCCGTCGAGCTGCGCCGGCAGGTGTTCACCTGGGTGATGAGCAATCCGCCCTATCTCGTTGCCGGGAAGGCTCGTGTGCCCGACGATCCCGGTCGTCGCGCGGCGCTGGTCGAGGGCTGCACGCTGGACCACTGGGTGACCGCCTGCCTGGCCCGGCTGGCGCCGGGCGGGCGGCTCGTGCTGGTGCACCGCGCCGATCGCCTGGCCGATCTCCTGGCGGCGCTCGCCGGCCGCGCCGGGGAGATCACCGTGTTCCCGCTCCGGCCGCGGCCGGGGGCGGCGGCGGTCCGCGTGCTGGTGCGCGCGCGCAAGGCCAGCCGCGCGCCCGGCCGCCTCCTGCCCGGCCTCGTCTTGCACCACCCGGACGGGCGCTCTACCGAGGCCGCCCGAGCGGTGCTGCGCGGAGCCGAGCCGATTCCATGGTGACCCCGACCGGGCGGCCGTCCTGGGCGTTCTGGCGCCGCCACCCGGTGGTGCCGGCGCTGCGCCTTTCGGGCGTGATCGGCAGCCTGCCGCTGCGCGGCGCCGGGCTCACGCTGGCCGGCCTGGAGCGGGCGATCGACCGGGCCTTCGCGGTCCGCCACGCCCCGGCCGTGGCGCTGATCGTCAACAGCCCGGGCGGGTCGGCGGTGCAGGCCGCCCTCCTCGCCGCGCGGATCCGCCACCTGGCCGAGCGCAAGGGGCGCCGCGTGCTCGCCTTCGTCGAGGACGTGGCCGCCTCGGGCGGCTACTGGCTCGCGACCGCGGCGGACGAGATCCTGGTCCACCCGGCCTCGGTGCTGGGCTCGATCGGGGTGATCAGCGCCGGCTTCGGCTTCGAGGGTGCCATCGCCCGGCTGGGCGTCGAGCGGCGGGTGCACACCGCGGGTACCCGCAAGAGCTTCCTCGACCCGTTCCGGCCGGAGCGGCCCGAGGACCTGGCGCTCCTGGCCGAACTGCAGGCCGACATCCACGAGCGCTTCAAGGAGCAGGTGCGGCAGCGCCGCGCCGGCCGCCTCAAGACGCCCGAGGCGGAGCTCTTCGAGGGGCGTGTTTGGACCGGGACGCGCGCCGTCGAGCTCGGCCTGGCCGATGGTCTGGGCGAGCTGCGCGCCACGCTCGAGGCGCGCTTCGGGCCGCGGGTGCGCGTGCGGGTGATGAACCAGCCGCGCCGCCGCCTGCTGGATCGGCTGGGCCTGGCCGGGTCCGGGGCCGAGGCGCTGACCGAGGCACTGGCCCTGGTCGAGGAGCGCGCGCTGCGGAGCCGGCTCGGCCTTTGAGGGGGTTGCGCGGAGGAGGCGATGTTCACGCTCAGCTTCGGCAAGATCGTGGTCGTGGTGCTCGCGATCATCGCCGCCTGGAAGGGCGTGCGCCTGCTCACGGCCCTGCAGCGCAAGCTCGAGGCCGGGCAGCAGCCGCCGGCACCGCCGCCGCGCGCGACCGCCGCCGCCGAGCCGACCGAGCTCGTTCCCTGCCCGCGCTGCGGCACCTACGTGCCGAACGGCACCTGGTGCCCGTCGGTCGAGGAGTGCCGGGTGCGCAAGGCGTGAACGCCGCACCCGGCTTGACCCTGCGCGCCGGCGGCCACTAGCTTGTGCACCGCACAAAACCGGGCCAGCCGACCGACCGACCCGTGGCCGACCACCGCCCGCCCTGCTTCCAGGAGCTGATCCTCCGCCTCCAGCGCTTCTGGGGCGAGCAGGGCTGCCTGCTCTTGCAGCCCTACGACATGGAGGTCGGTGCCGGCACCTTCCACCCCGCCACCACGCTGCGGGCGCTCGGCCCCGAGCCCTGGCGGGCCGCCTACGTGCAGCCCTCGCGCCGGCCGACCGACGGCCGCTACGGCCAGAACCCGAACCGGCTGCAGCACTACTACCAGTTCCAGGTGATCCTG
>JBBIIE010000190.1:0-6846 GCA_037446605.1 Geminicoccaceae bacterium
CCATGACGACGCGCCCCGATCGGCCGATCCGCCGTTGGACATCGAGCAACGCAGCTCGAACCGCGCGGTGGGCCGACACTTCCGAGACGGCATGGTCGACTTCGGGCGACCGGATCGCCCAGGTCACATCTTCATCGCCGATGCGAACGTCGCTCTGGCGCCCATCCGCGAGTGAAGGCCGTCCGACGCTCACGTCCAGGTCCCGAGCCAGGCCGGCGAGCGCCGCCGCGACCGGGCCGAGCGGCAGGTGATGCGGTCCCCAGAGCCGGAGCGTGGCGGCGAGCGCGCCCGGCGGGCTCGGCTGGCGGATCCAGGCGACGTTGACGGCATCGCCCGCCTGCCCGAGCAGGATCGGCAGCCAGAGGAGGAGCCAGGGCAGCCCGGCCACGAGGTTGGCGGCGAGCCAGGGGAGCAGGAGGGGGCGGTCGGAGGGCCGGCCGCCGAGCCACTGGACGAGTGCCGCCAGATTGAGGAGCAGCAGCACGAGCGGGCCCGTGTTGTGCGCCCAGAGGACGGCCGTGGCACCGAGCGCGTAGGCCGCGAGCGGCAGGAGCGGCACCCCTCGCCGATCCGGCGGGGCGGGCTCCCGGCCGGCCCCGGGCGGGGCGAACAGGGCGAGGACCGCCCAAAGGGCCAGGAGCGTGCCGGCCACGAGCAGGGCGTAGCCGCGCGCCTCCTGCGAATAGGCGACGAGCAGCGGGTCGACGGCGAGCAGGAGGGCGGCGAGCAGACCGCCGCGCGCGCCCGCGAGGTGGCGGCCGATCAGGAAGCCGAGCGGCACGGCGGCGATGCCGAGCAGGGCCGCCGGCAGGCGGAGCGCCGCCGGCCCGTCGCCGAGGGTCAGGAGGACGAGCCGCTCGAGGGCGAACCAGGGCGGCGGGTTGGTCTCGGTCCCGGCCGCCGGCCCGAACAGCTCGGCCCAGGGCAGGTGCGCCCAGCGCCAGGTGAAGGCCTCGTCCAGCCAGAGCGGCTCGGCGCCGAGCCCGACCAGCCGCAGCGTGGCGCCGAGGATGACCAGGGCGGCGAGGAGGAGGCCCGTCCGCCGGGTCGCGGCGGGCGCCGTCACGGCACCGGCCAGCGGCAGCCCGGCGCTGTTCACCGGCGGCTCCGGTCGCCCCAGGTGTAGAAGCCGGTCACCGCATAGTTCCAGACCGCACCCACGAGGATCCCGGCGACCGCCGCGACGAGCCAGGAGGTCTCGCGGGCGAACAGCACGGCGGCGACCCCGACATTGGCGACCGCACCCAGGGAGCAGGCCAGCGCGAAGCTCGCCCAGCCGCCGAGCCAGGCGACACCGCGCAGGCGGCGGTCGCTGTAGGTGAGCTCGTTGTTGAGGGCGAAGTTGAACGTCAACGCCACGAGCGTGGCCAGGGCCTGGGCCGGGACGAAGCCGAGCCCGAGGCCGGCATGCGCCGTGGCGAGCACCGCCAGATGGACCAGGAGGCCGAGCCCACCCACGGCGGCGAAGAGCAGGAAGCGGGCGGGCAGCCAGGCGCCCACGAGCTTGTCCAGGAGCAGCGTCGCGAACTCGACCACGACCCGGGCGTCGAGCTTGGAGCGGCCCTGCCGGCGCTCGCGGAAGCTGTAGGGCAGCTCGACCACGCGGAGCGGCCGCGGCGCCGAAAGGAGGAGGTCCAACAGCAGCTTGAAGCCGATCGCCGAGAGGCCGCGGAGCGCCCCCTCGAGGGCCTCGCGCTGGACCATGAAGAAGCCGCTCAGGGGGTCGCTCAGACCGGCCAGCCGCGGCAGCAGGGCCACGAGGCGCGTGCCGATCCGGCTGGCCAGGCGCCGCTCCTCGGCCCAGCCGGGCACGTCGGTGCCCTCGAGGTAGCGGCTCGCCACGACGAGGTCGGCCCGGCCCGAGCGCAGCACCTCGAGCATGGGGACGAGCAGCCGCTCGTCGTGCTGCAGGTCGGCGTCGATCACCGCGAGGCGCGGTGCGGCGGTGGCGAGCATGCCCTCGACGCAGGCCGAGGCCAGCCCGCGCCGGCCGATCCGCTGCAGGCAGCGGAAGCGCGGATCGTGGAGCGCCAGCTCGCGCACCAGATCGGCGGTCCCGTCGGGCGAATCGTCGTCGACCACGATCACCTCGAAGGCCACGCCCTCGAGCGCGGCCGCGAGCCGGGCGGCGAGCTCGAGCACGTTCTCGCGCTCGTTGAAGGTCGGCACGACGACGGCGAGCTCGGGCGGCTGCGGACGCGCCGCCGTCGGCGCCCGCCCGGCCCGGCCGACCGCGATCCGTCCCACCTCCCGCACCGGCTGCACCCTCGACGCTCCCCGGCCGCTCCTGCCGTGCTGCGGTTCATCATCCAGCCCGAAGGTTAAGGAAAGCCCAACCTCCGGGGCACCCCCGACGCGCCGGTCCGCCTGCGGCCCGGTCGCAACGGGGTACGGCCGATCCGCCGGCACCCCGACTCGCCCGGCAGCGGTGCAGGGGCGCCACGCGGCGGCGTGCTTTGACGCCCGCGGGCGCCCCGGCTAAGCGGGCCGGGTGCGCCGCGCCGGGGCGGCGCCGGCGGACGGGGGGCAGGATGCGGGTCGCCGTGGCGCCGCTCAGGCGGCTGGTGAGCGAGTGCTTCGCCAGGGCCGGCTGCCCGGCCGACGAGGCCGGCCGGATCGCCCTCTACCTCTCCAAGGCCAACCTCACCGGCCACGACAGCCACGGGGTGATCCGCGTGCCCCGCTATCTCGAATGGCTGGAGCAGGGCCGGGTGCACGCCGGCCGGCACGCCCGGCTGGTGCTCGACACCGCCTCGCTGGCGGTGGTCGACGGCCAGCACGGCTTCGGCCAGACGATCGGCCCGGAGGCCTGCGCGATCGGCATCGAGAAGGCCAGGGCGAGCGGCCTCGCGCTGGTGGCGATCCGCAGCTCCGGGCATCTCGGGCGGATCGGCGACTTCGCCGAGCTCGCCATCGAGGCGGGCCTCGTCTCGCTGCACTTCGTCAACGCCTACAACTCGGTGCTGGTGGCGCCGTTCGGCTCGCGGGCGCGGCGCTTCTCGACCAACCCGATCTGCATCGGCGTGCCGACCGGCGACGACCGGCCGTTCGTGCTCGACTTCGCGACCTCGCTCGTGGCCGAGGGCAAGTGCCTCGTGGCGCACCAGGGCGGCAAACCGATCCCGCCCGACGCGCTCGTCGGCCCGGACGGGCGGCTCACCGGCGACACCGGCGTGCTCTATGGGCCCTCGGCCGGCGGCGGCTACCCCGATCCGCGCAAGGGGCCCGGGGCGATGCGGGCGTTCGGCGAGCACAAGGGGTCGGGGCTGGCCCTCGCCTGCGAGCTCCTGGCCGGGGCGCTCGGCGGTTCGGGCATCAACGCCGACCCGGACGGCCCGTTCCACAACGGCATGCTCTCCTTCTACGTCGACCCGCGCGCGCTCGGCCCGGCCGAGACCTTCCTCGAGCAGGTCCGCCGCTTCGTGGCCTGGATCCGCGCCGCCGCCCCGATCGATCCCGAGGCGGGCGTGCTGATCCCGGGCGACAAGGAGCGGGCGACCGCGGCCGAGCGGACCGCCAACGGCATCCCCCTGCCGGCCGAGACCTGGGGTGCGATCCTCGGCGCAGCGCACCGGACCGGCCTGTCGCAGGCCGAGATCGACCGGCTCCTGGCCGGCTGAGCGAGCGGAGACCCGTCGATGACCCTGACCCGCGAACTCCTGGCCGAGCTCGCCCTGGCCGACACGCCCACGGTGTGCAACGCCCTCGAGCTGGTGGCGCCGCAGCGCCGGGCGACCGGCTTCACGACGCGCCCGTTCGTGGTGGCCTTCCCCGAGCTCGCGCCGATCGTGGGCGTGGCCCGGACCGCCACCATCCGCGCCCGCGAGCCCTCCTCGCGCAAGCCGGCCGACATGAAGGCGCTGCGCCTCGACTACTATCGCCAGGTGGCGGCCGGCAGCGGCCTTCCGACCATCGCCGTGATCCAGGACCTCGACCCCGAGCCGGGCTTCGGCGCCTTCTGGGGCGAGGTCAACTCGGCGGTGCACAAGGGCCTGGGCTGCCTGGGCTGCGTCACCAACGGCTCGATCCGCGACCTCGACCTGCTGGCGCCCGGCTTCCAGCTCCTCGCGGGCTCGGTCGGGCCGAGCCACGCCTGGGTCCACATCGAGGCGTTCGGCTGCGACGTCAACGTGCACGGGATGAGCGTGCGGCACGGCGATCTGGTGCACGCCGACCGGCACGGCGCGGTCGTCATCCCGGCCGAGGTGGCGGCCGAGCTGCCCGAGGCGATCGCGCTCTGCGGCCGGCGCGAGGCGCCGATCCTGGCGGCGGCACGCGCCCCGGGCTTCGATGCCGACAAGCTCGCCGCCGCCTGGGCCGAGGCCGAGGACATCCACTGAGCGGTCGGTCCCTTGGACGGGATCGGCCGGTTCCTCGTCGTCCTCGGTGCCGTTCTGATCGTGGTCGGGCTGACGATGCCCTGGCTCGGCAAGCTCGGCCTCGGCCGGCTCCCGGGCGACATCGTGATCGAGCGGGAGAGCTTTTCGTTCTATTTTCCGATCACGACCTCGATCCTGCTGAGCTTGCTGCTTTCGCTGATCCTCTGGTTCTTCCAGCGCTGAACCACTCGATCCGGCGAAAAGGGGCCGCTCGTGCGGGCCCGGCGCGGCCGGATCGCTCGCGCGGGCTTCGGTGCTCAGAACGGGATGTCGTCGTCGAGCTCCTCGGCCAGCGAGGGCTTGCCGCGCGGCGGGGCCGAGCCCGCTCCGCGCCCGGCCGGGGCGCCCCGTGCCGGAGCCCGGGACGGTCCCGGCGGACGGTCCTCGGGCTCGAGCAGCGGCGGCTCCTCGCCGCCCGAAAGGCCCTCCCCCGGCCCCTCGCCGCGCCCGCCCAGGAGCACGAGCTCGCCGCGGAAGCGCTGCAGCACGATCTCGGTCGTGTAGCGCTCCTGCCCGGTCTGGTCCTGCCACTTGCGGGTCTGCAGCTGGCCCTCCAGGTAGACCGTCCGGCCCTTGGCGAGGTAGCGCTCGGCCACGTCGGCGAGGTTGGGGTTGAAGATCACCACCCGGTGCCACTCGGTGCGCTCCTTGGTCTCCCCGCTCGTGCGGTCCTTCCAGCGCTCCGAGGTGGCGATCGAGAGATGGACGATCTTCTGGTTGTCCTGCGTCCAGCGGACCTCGGGGTCGCGGCCGAGATTCCCTACGAGGATCACCTTGTTGACGCTGCCGGCCATCGCCCGTCCTCCCGTCCCGCGCACGGGCGAGCTTAGCCGGCCGCGGCGCGCCGCGCCACCGGCCCGCGTCCACCCGGCACTCCGCGCCCTGGCCGCGACGCTCGCCCTCCTGCTCGCCGCCTGCAGCCGGGCCGAGCTCCTCGACCGGCTGACCCCAAAGACCGGCTACGAGCTCGAGGAGGGCCTGGCCTTCGGCCGGCATCCGCGCCAGCGGCTCGACCTCTACCGGCCGACCCGGCCGCGCCCGGACGGCGCCGTCCTCGTCTTCTTCTACGGCGGCAGCTGGCAGGCGGGCGAGCGGCGGCTCTACCGCTTCGTGGGCCAGGGCCTGGCGGCGCGGGGCTGGGCCGTGGCGATCCCCGACTATCGCCTGTTCCCCGAGGTCCGCTGGCGCGAGATCCTCGCGGACGGTGCCGCCGCCGTGGCCGCCGCGCGGGCCGCGCTCGACCCCGGGCGCGAGCGGCCGCTCGTGCTGGCCGGGCACTCGGCCGGAGCCTGGATCGCCGCCATGCTGGCACTCGACCCCTGCCGGCTGCCCGAGCGGCCCGATGCGCTCCTGGGTCTGGCCGGCCCCTACGACTTCCTGCCGCTGCGCAGCCCGGTGCTGGTCGAGGGCTTCGGCCCGGGCCCACCCGGCCCGGCCAGCCAGCCGGTCTCCTACGTCGACGGTCCGGAGCCGCCGACCCTCCTCGTGCACGGCAGCCGCGATCTCACCGTCCTGCCGCGCAACAGCGAGCGGCTCGCGGCGATGCTCCGGGCGATCGGCTCGCCGGTCGAGCTCCTGCGCCCGGAGGGCGACCACGTGCTGCCGCTGCTCGGCCTGTCGAGCCGCTTCGCGCACCTGGCGCCGACCGCCGAGGCGCTCGACGGGTTCCTCGCCCGCCACCCGCCGCCGGGCCCGCGGCCGGCGCTCGGGAGCTGCGTGCGCGCCGAGCCCCTCACCGCGCCCGCCGACGCCGGCGCCGCCGCGGTGCGCGGAGGGTCTTGACAATGATCCTATATCAAGGTATCCGATCTCGGCAACCACGGAGAGGACGATGTCCATCCCGATCGAACCCCGCCGCCTCGAGCCGCTCGCCGAGCGCCTCGGCCTCGCCGCCGAGGAGGCGGCCGAGTTCGAGGCGCTGCGCCGCGACTGGCACGCCCGCATCGCCCCGATCGACGCCGCCGAGCGCGCCGCGGCCGACGCCCTGGTGCTCTGCGTCTGGCGCCGGCAGCGGCTCGACCGGCTGGAGGAGCGCATCCTGCGCAACCTGCTCGAGGGCACCGTCGAGCCGGGCCTGCCGGCGCTCGGCACGGTGCAGCGGCTGCGCGGCCGGCTGGAGCGCGACCGTCACGCGGCCGAGCAGGAGATGATCCTCCTGCGCGACGGCCGGCCCGCCGCCATCCCGCTGCCCGCGCTCAACCCCGAGCGCCTCGAATGGCTCGCCCGCAAGCTGCGCGAGGGCGCGCTGCGCGTCCCCCCCGAGCCGCCGGCCGCAGCGGCGGTCGAGCCGGACGGCCTGGCGGTCGGCGCGCCGCCGCCGCGACCCCGCGCCCCCGCCGGGACGGTGGCCGGAGCCGCGGCACCGGCCTAGTCTCGCGCGCGGACGGCCGGGGAGGCGGCGATGCGCGCGAGGCTCGACTACTGGCAGGCGGCACCGGAGCCCTTCCGGGCGCTCATGGGCCTGACC
>JBBIIE010000191.1:0-6845 GCA_037446605.1 Geminicoccaceae bacterium
GCGCACGGTGAGCGTGCCGCGCCGGCGACCATGCCGGTCCCCGAGCCGCGCCGGCCGGGCGCGGCGGTGGCCCGCATCGTCGACCTGCTCGATCGGCCCCTCGCGGCGCAGGAGGTCGACGGTCCGCTGCACGCATTGGCGGGTGAGCCCCGTCGCCCGGCCGATCGCAGTGCCGGCGCCACGGCGATCGCGCCCGGCACCTGCCGGCGCGTGCGGGACGTTCCGTGCGGCGCGACCAGCCGGTCGCCTTCCGCGAGCGGCGCACCGCTCGGTCGGAAGACCGGGAGCGGGCGCCGGGGAAGGCGGCGCCGGCGGGCGTGCGCGGCGCGACGACGGCATGCGGTCATCGAGACGCATCTCGTTCGATGCCGCCGGTTGGTTCGCGGCGCCGGCGGCTCAGAAGGCGAGCTTCACCTTCTCGAACTCGAGGCGGTAATGGCCGAGCGGGACCTTCTGGGTGACGCCCGGGACCTCGGCCAGGACGGCGGCGAGGCGGTCGCGCACGCCGCGCGCCGGCCCCGGCCGCGAGGTCTCGACCAGCACCACGGCGTCGCAGAAGCCGACCGGCCGGCCCTTCTTCTCGGCGGTCTCGAGCTGCGAGCCCGCGACGTTGGTCTCGCACCAGTGCACGCCCACGATGCCGTGGTCGAGATGGAGCTCGGGCAGGAGGCCGGTGACCAGCCGGCGGCGCAGGCGCTCGAGCGCGTCGCCGCTGGCGTCGAGGCCGGCCAGCACGAGCTCGGCGCCGTCGCCCTTGGCCTGGCTGAAGACGGTCCGGGTCAGGCTGCGGGTGGTGTTCTCGAACCAGCGGATCGCCTCGCGCGTCCACTCGGTCGGGTTGTTCAGCCGGTTCAGGTAGTCGGTGCCGACCTGCACCTCGGGGCTCACCGTCTCGTACATCATGAACCAGCGCGGCGAGGCCTCGACGGCGAGGTAGCGGCGGCCGCGGATGAAGCCCGGGATGCCGACCCGCTCGGCGACGTGCTGGTTGTCGTGCCAGGCGTAGTAGGTCTCGACCCCCTCCGCCTTGATGTCCGCCCAGATCGCGATCAGCCCTTCGCCGAACAGGGTCATGCGCCGTCTCCTTGGTTGCCTCGGCCGGTGGCACCGGCGAGCCGGGCACGGCCCGTGCCGTGCAGCACGCCGCGCGCGAGGAAGATTTCGGTGATGGCGCCGCTGAGCCGCTCGAAGGCCGGATCGCTCCGCCCGGCGAGGCCGCGCGGGCGCGGCAGCGTCACCGGCACGATCCGCTCGATCCGCCCGGGCCGCGGGCTCATCACCACCACCCGGTCGGCGAGCAGGACCGCCTCGTCGATCGAGTGGGTGATGAACAGCACGGTCTTGCGCGCGCCGAGCCAGAGCTCCTCGAGGTCGAGGCGGAGCTGCTCGCGGGTGAGCGCGTCGAGCGCGCCGAACGGCTCGTCCATCAACAGCAGCGGCGGATCGTGCAGGAGGGCGCGCGCGAGCGCGGCGCGCTGCTGCATCCCGCCCGAGAGCTCGTGCGGCCAGCGCCCCTCGAAGCCCTCGAGGCCGACCGCGGCCAGGAGCGCCCGGGCGCGCCCGCGCCAGTCCGCGGCCCGCCCGCCGCGCAGCTCGATCTGGACCAGCACGTTGCCGAGCAGGTCGCGCCAGGGCAGCAGCACCGGCTTCTGGAACACGATCCCGAGCTCGGTCACCGGGCCCGCCACCTCGCGGCCGGCGACCCGGACGCGCCCGGCGGACGGCGGCAGGAGGCCGGCCACCAGCCGCAGCAGCGTGCTCTTGCCGCAGCCCGAGGGGCCGACGATGGCGACGAACTCGTGCTCGGCCACCTCGAGGTCGAGGGGACCGAGCGCGTGCGTCTCCTGGCCGCCGCGCCGGAAGGTCTTGGCGACCGCCCGGCAGTCGATCCACGGCTCGCCCGCGCCGACCGCCCCGGCCCGGCCCGGCGCGACCCCGCTCACCCTCGCGGTCGCCCGTGCGCGGCTCCCCTCACCGGGGCAGGAACTCGTTGGTGACGAAGGACATGGCCGGCCGGTCGGTCTTCAGGTCGCGGTACTGGACGAGGAGGTCCTTGGTCCGCTCCCAGTCCTCGGCCGCGGCGTAGCCGATGCCCTTGCCCCGGCTCGCGGGCGATTCGACGAGCCCCAGATCGACCAGGAGCTGCTTCCTGGTCGAGTCGCGGTCGAGATCCGGCTTCACCTTCGAGGCGGCGGCGACCGCGGCGTCGGGGTCGGCCGCGGCGGCCTGCCAGGCGCACACCGTGCCCTTGACGAAGCGGCGCACCAGGTCCGGCTGGTCGCGGATGACGTCCTCGTGGGTGTGGATCGTCATGCCGACCGTGTTGACGCCCAGATCGGCGAAGCGCAGCCCGGCGGCCTTCTGGCCCTGCGCCTCGATCAGGAAGAACTGGTCGTCGATCCCGCCCAGGAGCGCGTCGGTCCGCCCCGCGAGGGTGGCCGGCACCTTGGCGGGCGGGTCCATGAACACGAGCTCGATCCGGCTCTGGTCGAGCCCGTTGGCCTTGACCAGCGCCGGGAACAGCTGGGTCAGGGCGTCGCCGGGGGAGACCGCGAGCTTCCTGCCCTCGAGGTCCTTGGCCACGCGGATGCCGGTCTTCTCGAGGCTGATGATCGCGAAGCCCGAGGTGTTGAGGAGCGACATCACGGCCTTCAGGGGCGTGCCGCGGCTCACCCCGATCATCAGCGAGCCGGCGTCCGACATGCCGAAGGTGTTGCCCTTGGCGCCGACCACCTGCACGGCGCGCACCGAGCCGCGACCCTCCTCGATCGTGAGCTCGACGTTCTCCCGGGCGTAGCAGCCGTTGGCCACGCCCAGATGGAAGGGCGTGTGCAGCCCGCCCAGGTACCAGTTGAGGATCAAGGACGCCTTGTCGGCGGCGGTCGCCGGCGCTCCCGCCGCGAGCGCCCAAAGCCCCATGAGCACGCCCAGCGCGCAGCGCGCGAGCCCCGTCATCCCAGCCTCCCCGCTCGGCTTCGTTCGGGCGGCCCCGTCCGGGCCGTCCGGAGGAGGAGACTAGGGCCTCCCGCGGGGCAGGACCATGCCCGACGGCGGCGGGGCCGTCCGCTCCGCGTGCAGGGTCCCGGGGTCTCGCCCGGACGCCCGTCGGCGCTGCCGATGCCGCGCACGGCTCAGGCCCCGGGCAGCGGCTCGCCCGCGCCGCGCTGGCGGGCGTGCCAGGGGATCGCCAGGCGCTCCAGGAGCTCGACCAGGCCGTAGAGCGCCAGGCCCATGACCGAGAGCAGGATGACCACGGCGAACACCATCGCCGTCTCGAGGTTGCCGTTGTACTCGAGCAGCAGGTAGCCGAGGCCGCGGTTGGAGGCCACGAACTCGGCCACCACCGCGGCCGTGGCGGCGAGTGCCGCACCGACCTTGAGCCCGGTGAACAGCTCGGGCAGCGCCTGCGGCAGGCGGATCGCGAGGAACAGCCGCCAGGCGCCCGCCCCGGTCGAGCGGCCGAGGTCGGCCACGTCCGGATCGAGCGACTTGAAGCCGGCCACCGCACCCACCACGATCGGGAAGAAGCAGAGCAGGAAGACCAGCAGCAGCTTGGGCGTGAAGCCGAAGCCGAACCAGATGATGAACAGGGGCGCGATCGCGATCTTGGGCACGATCTGCAGGAACACGATCAGCGGATAGAGCGTCCGCTCGACCAGCCGCGAGCCGGCGATCAGGAGCGCGAGCGGCAGGCTCACGAGGATGGCGAGCGCGTAGCCGGCGAGGATCTCGAGGCCGGTGACGCGCGCCGCGTCCAGCACCCGCGGCCAGCGGCCGGCGAGCTCGCTCGCCACGAGCGAGGGCGGCGGCAGGAGATAGTCCGGCACCGCCAGCAGCCGCACCGCGGCCTCCCAGAGGAGAAAGAAGGCGAGGAACGCGCCGGCCCCGGCCGCGAGCCGCCGCCGCCTCCCGCCGATCCAGGCTCCGATCCCCACATCGACCATCCGCTCACCCCCCGACCGCAGGAAGGCGCGCGCCGCGGCCCCTGGCAAGGCCCGCGGGCGCCGGACCCCTCCGCGCCGGCCGCCCCCTTCTGGCAGGAAAAGGTTAACGCGGCCTGAACGCCGGAGCTCGCGTCGCCGCGCCGACCGTCGCCGGCCTCACCCGGGCTCGGCCAGCAGCGCCGCGATCCAGCTCTCGAGCCGCTGCGCGTTGACGCCAAGGTCCCAATAGCCGGTCTCGGAACGGCTGTAGGCGGCGAAGCTCGAGCGGCCCGGGCCCTGCGGCAGGACACGGATGGCGACCGTGTCGACGAAGCCCCAGAGCCGGCTCCGCTGCTGCGCCACGAGGCGGAGCCCGAGCGGCTCGTCGAGGAGGATCGTGACGCGCGGCTGCGTGCGCAGCACCCGCCGCCAGCGCTCCAGCAGCGCGTCGGCCGGAAGCTCGAGCGTGGGGGCCGCCGCGTCGGCCACGGCAGCGCACGCACCGGGCGGGCAGACCAGCCGGTCGTTCGGCCGGCCGGTGCGCTCGACCCGGGTCGGGTCGAGATCGAGCGGGGCCGCGACGAGCGTCGCCGGCAGCGCCAGGAGGGCGAGCCAGAGGAGTGCGGTCGGGTGCGGCTGCATGGGTACCTCCGCGGCCCGATACGCGGCCGCGCGCCGTCCGGCTCACCCGTGGCTTGCAAGCCGGCGCCGCGGTCGCCACTGTCCGGCGCGTCCTTCCCGCCGAGCGGGACACCCCCGGGAGAGGCATCCCTGAGCGAGGACCCCTCGATCCGCCGCGGCCGCGGGCTCGTCCAGCTGCCCGGGCCGACCAACATCCCCGAGCGGGTGCTGCGCGCGATGCACCGCCCGACGGTCGACTTCGGCACCGAGGCGTTCGCCGCGCTCGTCGCCGACTGCCTCGACGACCTCGCGCGGATCTTCGCCACCCGCGGCCGCGTGTTCGCCTACGCCTCCCTCGGCCACGGCGCCTGGGAGGCGGCGCTCGTCAACCTGGTCGCCCCGGGCGAGGCCGTGCTCGTCCCCGAGACCGGCCGCTTCGCCCAGGGCTGGGCGGAGATGGCCGAGGCGCTCGGCATCGAGGTGGTGCGCGTGCCGACCGACATGCGCCGGCCGCTCGACCCGGCGGCGGTCGAGGCGGCGCTGCGCGCCGACCGGGGCGGCCGCATCCGCTGCCTCCTGGCCGTGCACGTCGAGACCTCGACCGGCATCGTCCACGACCCCGCCCTCCTGCGCGGCGCCCTCGACCGCGCCGGCCACCCGGCGCTGCTCGTGGTCGACGCGATCGCCTCGCTCGCCTCGATGCCGCTGCCCATGGACGCGCTCGGTGTCGACGTGGTGCTGGCCGGCTCGCAGAAGGGGCTGATGCTGCCCCCCGGGCTCTCCTTCGTCGCCGCCTCGGAGCGCGCGCTCGGCGTGGCCGCGGCCGGCGGACGGCCGCGCAAGTACTGGGACTGGCGCGGCCGCGAGGGGGCCGAGAGCTACGAGCGCTTCTACGGCACGCCGCCGGTGCAGATGCTCTACGGGCTTCGGGAAGCGCTCGACATGCTGCGCGAGGAGGGGCTCGAGCGGGTGTTCGCCCGCCACGCCCGGCTCGCCCGGGCGGCGCGCGCCGCGGTCGGCCGCTGGGCCGAGGCGGGCGCGCTCTCCTTCCACTGCGTGGAGCCCGCCGCGCGCGCCGACACGGTGACGGCGATCGCCTTCGCCCCGGAGATCGAGCCGGAGCCGATCCGCCGCCTCTGCCGCGAGCGCTACGGGGTCGCCTTCGGCGGCGGCATCGGCCCGTTCCGCGGCCGTCTGCTGCGCATCGGCCACATGGGCGACCTCGACGAGGCGATGCTGCTGGGTGCGCTCGGCGTGCTCGAGCTGGCGCTCCGGGATCTGCGGGTCCCGCACGCGCCGGGCGGGGTCGAGGCCGCGATCGGCGCGCTCGCCGCCGCCTGAGCGCGGGCGCCTGCGATGCTCGTCGAGCTCCTCGTGGTCCTGGCGCTGATCCTCCTCAACGGCTTCTTCGCCATGTCCGAGCTGGCCCTGGTCGCGGCGCGCCGGCCGCGCCTGCGGGCCATGGCCGAGGCCGGGCTGCGCGGTGCCGGCCGCGCGCTGGCACTCGTCGAGAGCCCGGCCCGGTTCCTCTCGGCGGTGCAGATCGGCATCACGCTCGTGGGCCTGCTCGCCGGCGCCTTCGGCGGCGCCACGCTCGCCCAGCGGCTGGCCGACGCGGCGATGCGGCTCGGCCTGTCCT
The DNA here is from genome assembly GCA_037446605.1 of Geminicoccaceae bacterium. Lineage (GTDB taxonomy): Bacteria > Pseudomonadota > Alphaproteobacteria > Geminicoccales > Geminicoccaceae > JANXAZ01. Next base: position 6,184 of record JBBIIE010000191.1, read on the forward strand.
TCGAGGTGGCCGAGGTCGTGGGCGTGGCCGTCGTCGTGCTCGGCATCGGCTACGCCTCGCTGATCGCGGGCGAGCTCGTGCCCAAGCAGCTGGCACTGGCCCGCCCCGAGCGGATCGCCGCCGCCGTGGCCGGGCCGATGACGCTGCTCACCCGGATGGCGGCACCGCTCGTGGGCCTGCTCGAGGCGTCCTCGCGCGCCGTGCTCGGGCTGCTCGGCCGCACCGCCGGCCCGGCCGAGCCGGTCAGCGAGCAGGAGATCGGCGCGCTCGTCGCCGAGGCGGCGCGCGCGGGGGTGGTCGAGCCCGAGGAGAAGGCGATGATCGGCCGGGTCATGCGCCTGGGCGACCTGCCGGTCCGCGCCGTCATGACGCCGCGCCACGAGATCGACTGGCTCGACCTCGGGCGGCCGGCCGAGGAGCTCCTCGCCCGTCTCCTCGCCAGCCCGCACAGCCGGCTGCCGGTCGGCCACGGGCGGGTCGACGACGTCACCGGCGTGCTGCGCGCCAAGGACGCGATGGCCGATCTGGCGGCCGGGCGGCCGCTCGACGCCGGCCGGCTGGCGCGCACCCCGCCGGCGGTGCACGAGGCCGCCGACGTGCTCGCGGCACTCGCGGCGCTGCGCTCCACCGACCTCGACATGATCTTCGTGGTCGACGAGTAC
>JBBIIE010000192.1:0-6810 GCA_037446605.1 Geminicoccaceae bacterium
GCTCGGCAGATGCCCAGACGACCGACCCACCAAGGGCCGCCGCCTGCACATCCCTACCCCAACCTCACCCAACCATGTCCAAAGGGCCTGTCGCGGAGACGAGCATTCCGCTCGGCGGGGCCGACGGTCACCGCCGCGACGAGCGGCCATATAGCGAGCCCGCGCCCGCCTTGCAAGGGCCCGCTCGTCACGGCGTCGTCGTCGGACCGTCCCGCCTCAACCCTCCGCCCGGGCGGCCACCGGCTCCAGCACGAGCCCGAGCGGCCCGGCGCCGACCCGCACCCGGCCGCCCTCGCCGACCCGCCCCTCGAGCACGAGCCGGGCGAGCGGGTCCTGCAGCTGGCGCTGGATCACCCGCTTCAACGGCCGCGCCCCGTAGACCGGGTCGTAGCCCGCCTCGGCCAGCCAGCGCTCGGCCGCCTCGTCGACCTCGAGCGCGATGCGCCGCTCGGCCAGGAGCGCCTCGAGGCGCTTCAGCTGGATCCGCACGATCGCCTGCATCTGCGCCCGACCGAGCCGGTTGAACAGGATGATCTCGTCGAGCCGGTTCAGGAACTCCGGGCGGAAGGCGCGGCGGACCACCTCCATCACCGGCTCGCGCGCGGCCGAGGCCGGCACCCCGTCGGGCAGCGCCGCCAGGTGCTCGGCACCCAGGTTCGAGGTCAACACGATGAGCGTGTTGCGGAAGTCGACCGTGCGCCCCTGCCCGTCGGTCAGCCGGCCGTCGTCCAGCACCTGCAACAGCACGTTGAAGACGTCCGGGTGCGCCTTCTCGATCTCGTCGAACAGGATCACCTGGTAGGGCCGGCGGCGCACCGCCTCGGTCAGCGCCCCGCCCTCCTCGTAGCCGACATAGCCCGGCGGCGCGCCGATCAGCCGCGCCACGCTGTGCTTCTCCATGTACTCCGACATGTCGATGCGCTGGAGTGCCTGGTCGTCGTCGAACAGGAACGCCGCCAGCGCCTTGCACAGCTCGGTCTTGCCCACGCCCGTGGGGCCGAGGAACAGGAAGCTGCCGATCGGCCGGTTCGGGTCCTGCAGGCCGGCGCGGGCGCGGCGCACCGCGTTGGCGACCGCGCTCACCGCCTCCTCCTGGCCGACCACCCGGCTCTCGAGCTTGGCCTCCATGCCGAGCAGCTTCTCGCGCTCGCCCTCGAGCATCTTGTCGACCGGGATGCCGGTCCAGCGCGAGACGACCTGGGCGATGTCCTCTTCCGTCACCTCCTCCTGGACGAGCCGCTGGCGGCCGCTCGCCTCGGCCTCGGCGAGGCGCTTCTCGAGCGCCGGGATCTCGGCGTAGGCGATCCGCCCGGCCCGCTCGAAATCGCCCCTGCGCTGCGCCTGGACGAGCTCGTGGCGCAGCCGCTCGAGCTCCTCCTTGAGCTTCGTCGCCGAGGCGAGCTGGCTCTTCTCGGCCTGCCAGCGGCGGGTGAGCTCCACCGAGCGCTCCTCGAGCCCGGCGAGCTCCTTCTCGAGCCGGGCGAGCCGCTCGCGCGAGGCCGGATCGCTCTCCTTGGCGAGCGCTGCCTTCTCGATCTTGAGCTGGACGATGCGCCGGTCGAGCTCGTCGAGCTCCTCGGGCTTGCTGTCGATCGCCATGCGCTTCCGGGCCGCCGCCTCGTCGACCAGGTCGATCGCCTTGTCGGGCAGGAAGCGATCGGTGATGTAGCGGTTGGAGAGGGTGGCGGCCGCCACGATCGCCGCATCGGTGATCCGCACGCCGTGGTGCAGCTCGTACTTCTCCTTGAGGCCCCGGAGGATCGAGACCGTGTCCTCGACCGTCGGCTGGCCGACCAGCACCGGCTGGAAGCGGCGGGCGAGCGCCGCGTCCTTCTCGATGTGCTTCCGGTACTCGTCGAGCGTGGTGGCGCCGATGCAGTGCAGCTCGCCGCGGGCGAGCGCCGGCTTGAGCATGTTCGAGGCGTCCATCGCGCCCTCGGCCTTGCCCGCGCCCACGAGCGTGTGCAGCTCGTCGATGAACAGCACGAGCTCGCCCTCGGCGTGCTGGACCTCCTGGAGAAGTGCCTTCAGGCGCTCCTCGAACTCGCCCCGGTACTTGGCGCCGGCCACCAGCGCACCCAGGTCGAGCGCCAGCAGGCGGCGGTCCTTGAGCGATTCGGGCACGTCGCCCGCCACGATCCGCTGCGCCAGGCCCTCGACGATCGCGGTCTTGCCGACCCCGGGCTCGCCGATCAGCACCGGATTGTTCTTGGTCCGCCTGGAGAGCACCTGGATCACCCGGCGGATCTCGTCGTCGCGGCCGATGACCGGATCGAGCTTGCCGGCGCGCGCCGCCTCGGTCAGATCGCGGGCGTACTTCCTGAGCGCGTCGTAGCCCTCCTCGGCGCCCGCACTCTGCGCCGTGCGGCCCTTGCGCAGCGCCTGGATCGCCTTCTCCAGGCCCTGCGCCGTGGCCCGGCCGGCCTCGAGCGCCTTCCTCGCCTCCGACGGCACGATGGCGAGCGCCTGCAGGAGCCGCTCGACGGTGACGAAGGCGTCGCCCGCCTGCTTGGCCGCGCTCTGCGCCGTGTCGAACACCCGGGCGAGCTCGGGGGTGAGCTGGAGCTGGCCGGCACCGCTGCCCTCGACCTTGGGGAGCTTGGCCAGCGCCGCCGCCACGGCCGCCCGGACCGCGCGCGCATCGCCGCCGGCCGAGCCGATCAGGTTGGCGCACAGGCCCTCCTCGTCGTCGAGCAGGACCTTGAGGAGGTGTTCGGGCAGGAGCCGCTGGTGGCCCTCGCGCAGCGCCAGCCCCTGGGCGGACTGGACGAAGCCCTTGGCGCGATCGGTGTACTTGTCGAAGTCCATGGTGTGTCCCTCGTGCGAGCAGACCTCGGGCGCGGGACCCGTGCCGGCATCCCTCGCCCCTCGCGCGAGATGTGGGAGCGGCTCCGGCCGGCGCAAGGCGTCGTGCGGCCACGCCCGGCGCGGCGCTTGGCGGACGCGGCCTGAAGGCTTATCATCCTAAACATGAGGCCGACGATCCTTGCCCCTGCGAGCCGGCCGGAGGCCGCGATCGGGATCCCGCACGACGGTCCCGAGCGGCCCGCGCGGGCGTGGGGTCGGCACCCGCGTCGAGTCGTGCACGACGGTCCCGAGGCGGGCTGGTCGGCGCCGGCCGGTGTGCCCGCGGCGGTGGGCGTGCACGACGGTCCCGAGCGGCCCGCGCCGGCGTGGGCTCGGCCGCTGCATCGTTACGTGCACGACGGTCCCGAGGCGGGGTGGTCGGCGCCGGCCGGTGTGCGCGCGGCGGTGGGCGTGCACGACGGTCCCGAGACCGGCCGTGCGGTCGTGGGCTCAGGCGGTGGCGGCGGCCGGGCGCGGGCGGCGCTCCAGGAGCGCCAGGGCCTGGCCCAGGATTCCCTTGGGCATGTAGATGATGAAGAGCACCAGCAGCAGGCCGTAGATCAGCCCGTCCAGGCCGTGCACGTCGTGGCCGACCGTGATCCGCAGGGTCTCGGTCAAGAGCAGCGTGAAGACCGCGCCCACGGTCGGGCCGAGCTGGACCCGCATGCCGCCGGCGATGACGGCGAACACCATCTGCAGCGAGATGGCGATGCCGCACACCGTCTCCGGGTTCACGTAGAGCTGGTACTGGGCGTAGAGCACGCCGCCGGCGGCGGTCAGCACCGCGCTCGCCACGGTGACCAGGAGCTTGGCGCGGGTCACGTCGATACCGATCGAGGCGGCGGCGTCCTCGTCCTGGCCGATCGCCTCGAGCGCGTAGCGCAGCATGCTGCGGTCGACCGCACGCCAGACCAGGAGGCCGCCGAGCCAGGCGAGCAGCGCCACGTAGAACCAGACCTCCTTGGCGGCGAACTGGACCGCCCAGAGCGACCAGGCGTTGCCGGCGAGTGCGGTCGTGGGGGTGAGCCCGAGCGAGCCGCCGGTGACGTCGCGCAGCGCCACGATCACGAGCCGCACGATCTCGGTCGCAGCCAGCGTCACGAGGGCGAAATAGTGGCCGGTGATGCGGAAGCGGAAGCAGGGCCAGCCGACCACGAGGGCGAGCGCCGCGGCGAGCGCGAGGCTCAGCGGCGCGCCGATCCAGGGGCTGAGGCCGAACTGGTTCCAGAGCAGGGTGACCCCGTAGGCGCCGATCCCCATGAAGGCGCCGTGGCCCAGGCTCACGAGGCCGAAGCGGCCCATGATCGACCAGGAGGTGTAGATGAACGCCCAGAGCAGGATCAGGATCAGGATGTGCAGATGGTAGTCGCCGAGCGGCAGGAGCAGGGGGGCCAGCGCCAGGGCGGCGGCGAGGCCGAGGGGCAGGAGCCGGTCCACCGGCTCAGCGCCCGCTCGCCATGAACAGGCCCTGCGGCCGCCAGAACATCACCGCCACGAAGAACACGAAGGCCATGACGTAGCCCCACTCGACGTGGAAGAAGAAGCCGCCGACGGAGATGAACTGGGCGAACACGAAGGCCGCGAGGAAGCCGCCGACCAGGTTGCCGAGCCCGCCCATGACGCAGACCATGAAGGTGATCGGGCCGAAGGAGAGGCCGATCGCCGGGTGGACGTCGTACTGGAGTACGAGCAGGCAGGCACCCAGCCCGGCGAGCCCGCCGCCGATCGCCGAGGTGAGGAGGTACAGCCGGGCCGGGTCGGCGCCCATGAGCGGCATGATCGCCCGGTCCTGGCTGATGGCGCGGATCGCCACCCCCAGATAGGAGCGGCGCAGGAACAGCCACAGGCCGAGCATCGCCACGAAGGCGGTGGCGGCGGCCAGGATCCGCGACCAGGGCAGGAAGATCTCGCCGATCGTGAGCGAGGGCAGCGACAGGCCGAGATTGCGGAAGTCGATGCCGAAGGCGACGGTCGCCGCCGCCTGCAGGAAGAACAGGACGCCGCCGGTCACGAGCAGCTGGTTGATCGGTTCGGAGCCGAGCACCGGGCGGATGACGAGCCAGTGCAGCGCGGCGCCGAGGCCGGCCACGACCAGGATCGCCGCGAGGAAGGCCAGCGGCAGCGGCAGTCCCCAGGCGGCGTAGAGGAAGTAGACCGTGTACATGCCGAGCATGATCAGCTCGGCGTAGCAGATCCAGACCACGTCGATGACGCCGAAGATCAGGTTGAGCCCGATCGCCAGGAGCGCCAGCACCCCGCCGAACAGGAGGCCGTTCAGGACCGCCTCGAGCAGGAAGACGTCGAAGACCGCCATCGTCCCCTCCGACGCGCCGGCCGCGCGGCGCCCTCAGCCCTCGGCCTTGGGCAGCATGCGGCCGAGCCGGCGGCCGCCGAAGATGTGGACGTGCAGGTGCGGCACCTCCTGATGCGCGTCGGCGCCGCAGTTGGCGAGGATGCGGTAGCCCTGGGCGTCCAGGCCGAGCGCCGAGGCGACCCGTCCGACCGCGCGGAAGAAGCCCGCGATCTCGGCCTCCGAGGCATTGGCGGTGAAGTCGACCATCGAGACGTAGGCGCCCTTGGGGATCACGAGCACGTGAACCGGCGCCTGCGGCTGGATGTCGTGGAAGGCGAGCGCCCACTCGTCCTCGTAGACCTTGCGGGCCGGGATCTCGCCGCGGAGGATCCGGGCGAAGACGTTGCTCGGGTCGTAGCTCGACACGCGGCGCCTCCTTCCTCGTGGGGCGAGGAAGGGGAGGGCGGGCCCGCCTTGTCAAGCCCGGGAGGGGATGCCAAACAGCCTCGCCGCCGTGCCGACCCGTCCCCGGAGGTGTGGATGTCCCTGGCCGTGGCCGTGCAGATGGACCCGCTCGAGGCGATCGACATCGACGCCGACAGCACCTTCGCGCTGATGCTCGAGGCGCAGCGGCGCGGCCACCTGCTCTACCACTACCTGCCGCGCGAGCTGACCTACCGGCACGGCCGGGTGGTGGCGCGGGCCCGGCCGGTGCGGGTGCGGCGGGTGCCCGGCGGGCACGCCCTGACCGGTGCCGCCGAGACCCTCGACCTGGCGACCCTCGACGTCGTGCTGATGCGCCAGGACCCGCCCTTCAACCTGGCCTACATCTCGGCCACGCACCTGCTCGACCGGGTCCACCCCGGCACGCTCGTGGTCAACGACCCGCACTCGGTGCGCAACGCGCCCGAGAAGCTGTTCGTGACCCAGTTCCACGAGCTGATGCCGCCCACCATCATCACCTACGACCTCGAGGAGATCCGCGCCTTCCGGCGCGAGCACGGCGACATCGTCGTCAAGCCGATCTACGGCAATGGCGGGGCCGGGGTGTTCCACCTCCGCCCGGAGGACACCAACCTCAACAGCCTCGTCGAGCTGTTCCGCACCTTCCTCAACGAGCCCCTGATGGTGCAGGCCTATCTCCCGGCGGTGCGCGAGGGCGACAAGCGGATCATCCTGGTCGACGGCAAGCCGGTCGGTGCGGTCAACCGGGTGCCGGCGCCGGACGAGACGCGCGCCAACCTGCACGTCGGTGGCCGCGCCGAGCGGGCGAGCCTGTCGCGCCGCGACCAGGAGATCTGCGAGATCATCGGCCCGACGCTCGAGGCGCGCGGGCTCCTGTTCGTGGGCATCGACGTGATCGGCGGCCATCTGACCGAGATCAACGTCACCTCGCCCACGGGCATCCAGGAGATCGACCGCTTCGAGGGCTCGAACCTCGCGGGCCTGGTCTGGGATGCGATCGAGGCCCGGATCGGCCGCCGGCCGGAGCACGCCCGGCCGACCTGAGCCCGGCCGCCGACCCGGACCGCATCGGGACGGCCGGGTCGCGCTCGGGGAGAGGGGGCCGGCCGACCCGGGGCCGGCCGGGCCGGTCCGCGCCGGCCGCTCAGGCGGCCTTGAGGAGGACGCTCTCCAGGCGCCGGCTGGCCTCGGCCTCGTCGATGCGC
>JBBIIE010000193.1:0-6796 GCA_037446605.1 Geminicoccaceae bacterium
CCAGCCGGGCCAATGCCTCGGCCTGTTCGAGCCCTGGATCTCGTCGGCGTCGAGCGCCCGCAGGTAGAGCTGGAAGCCGTCCATGATCCGCGGCGTGAGGCGCTTGACGTGCTCGGCGGTGCGCGGGTCCTTGGCCTCGAGCGAGACCTTGAGCTTGAGGAAGCGGGGCCGCTTGCCGGTCGACTTGAGGTTGACGAGCAGGTCCGGCAGGTCGACGAAGGCGATCGGCGGCGGCTCCGGCGCCTGCGCCTCGTGACCCGCGGTCTCCGTCGTGGCGTGCCCGGCGGCCGCCGCGGCCTCGCCGCCGCCGCCGAGGAAGCCCAGGAACCAGGCGGCGGCACCACCGCCCCCGGCGAGCACGAGCGCCGCCGCCACGATGATCAGGAGCTTGAGCTTGCCGCCACCCGCGGCGGCCTCCTTCTCCGAGCCCTCTGCCGCCTTGCCCGCGCCCGCCATGGCCGCATCCCTCGCATCCGGGCGTCCCGTCGCCCGCCCGCCCCCTTCTAGACGCCCAACGGTTAACATCCGGTTTCCACGGCGGACGCGGCACGGTCGAGGTGGAAGGCGATCGGCGGTCGATCGGCAGGTCCTGCCCGGCAAGGCCTGCCGGGTGAAGGATGGAGGGCCGCGGCAGCACCCGGTGGCGCGCCGCAGCTCGCCTCCTGGCACGCCACGTGCTTCGCCGGGGCGGGTTCGGAGCCTGCCATGGACAGCACATCCTACGTCGCGCTCAGCCGCCAGATCGCCCTGCAACGGGCGATGGGGGTGGTCGCCAACAACCTCGCCAACGCCAACACCACCGCCTTCAAGGCCGAGGCGATGCTGTTCGAGACCGTGCTCGAGCGCGCCGGGGAGCCCGGCCGGCTGGCCTTCGTCCAGGACGTGGCGACCGTGCACGACCCGAGCGAGGGCCCGCTCCTTCCGACCGGCGGGCCGCTCGACGTCGCGGTCCAGGGCCCGGGCTTCCTGACCGTCGCCACGCCCGCGGGCGAACGCTACACCCGCGCCGGCCGGCTGCAGCGCAACGCCGAGGGGGAGCTCGTCACCGCCGACGGCCACCGCCTGCTCGACCAGGGCGGCGCCCCGATCGTCCTGCCGCCGGGCGACGCCCCGCCCGCGATCGCCGCCGACGGCACGGTGAGCGGCCGCGCCGGCCCGATCGCCCGGATCCGCCTCGTCCGCTTCGCCGAGCCGAGCCGGCTGCGGCCCGAAGGCGCCAGCCTCTGGTCGACCGACCAGGCGCCGATCCCGGGCTCGCCCGGAAAGCTCGTGCAGGGTGCGCTCGAGGGCTCGAACGTCAATGCCGTGCTGGAGCTGACCCGGATGATCGAGGTCACGCGCGCCTTCGAGGGTACCCAGAAGATGCTCGAGACGCACCACGAGCTCGCCCGCCGCGCGGTCGAGCGGATCGCCGAGGTCGCCGCCTGAGCCGCCGACCGTCCCCCGACCCACCTCCAGCCCCGAGGAGCCGATGCGCTCGCTGAGTGTCGCCGCCACCGGGATGATGGCCCAGCAGCTCAATGTCGAGGTCATCTCCAACAACATCGCCAACATGACCACGACCGGCTTCAAGCGTCGCCGGCCGGAGTTCCAGGACCTGCTCTATCAGAGCGAGCGGCGCACCGGCTCGGCCACCTCCGAGGCCGGCACGGTGGTGCCGGCGGGCGTGCAGCTCGGGCTCGGCGTCAAGACCGCGGCGGTCTACCGGATCCACGACCAGGGCAGCCTCGTGAACACCGAGAACCGCTTCGACGTCGCGATCCAGGGCGAGGGGTTCTTCATCGTCGAGACGCCCGAGGGCGAGCCGGCCTACACCCGCTCCGGCAACTTCCAGTTGAGCCCGCAGGGCGTGATCGTGACCCCGGACGGCTACCCGGTGAGCCCGGGCATCACGGTGCCGGCGGATGCGGTCGACGTCGCGATCGCCGCCGACGGGCAGGTGAGCGCCAGGCTGCGCGGCCAGGTCGGCATGGTGGCGCTCGGCCAGCTCGAGCTCGCGACCTTCATCAACCCGGCCGGGCTCGAGGCGATCGGCTCGAACCTCCTGCTCGAGACCGAGGCCTCGGGCCCGCCCACCACCGGTGCGCCGGGCAGCGACGGGCTCGGCACCGTGCTGCAGGGCCATCTCGAGAGCTCGAACGTCAACGCCGTGCAGGAGATCACCCAGCTGATCGCCGCCCAGCGCGCCTACGACATGAACTCCAAGGTGATCCAGGCATCCGACGAGATGATGGGCACCGTCACCCAGCTCCGTTGAGAGGCGCGGTGAGCCGGATGGTCCGCTCCCTCCTCGTCCCGCTGACGCTCCTCCTGGCGCTGGCCGGTGCCGCGCCGAGCGCTGCCGGGAGCGCCGATCTGGCACCGCGCGAGCCCTTGACCGGCGGCGTGCTGCGCGGCCTGCTCGAAGCGGCCCTGCCGGCCCAGCCGGCCGGCCGGCGGCTGGAGCTCACCATCGCCGAGCCGCGCCTGCCGCTCGCCAACCCCTCCGACCGGCCGGTGCGCCTGACCATCGAGGAGCTGAGCCTGGACGAGGCGCGCCAGCGCTTCACCGCCCAGCTCGTGGTCCGGGTCGAGGGGTCGGTGACCGGCGTGCTGCCGCTCGCGGGCGAGGCCCGGCCGCAGGTCGAGGTTCCGGCCCTCGTGCAGCCGGTGCGCGACGGGCAGACCATCGAGCCGGCGCTGTTGGGCGCGGTCTGGGTTCCCGAACGCTCCCTGCGCCCGGACGTGCTGCTCGCGGCCGAGGAGATCGTCGGGCGCGAGGCGGAGCGCCGGCTGCCGCCCGGCCGGCCGCTGCGCCAGGCGGACCTGCGCAGCCCGCGGCTGGTCCGCAAGGGCGAGGTCGTGACGCTCCTCTTCCGCCGCGGCCCGATCGAGATCAGCGCCCAGGGGCGCGCCCTCGAGGATGGCGCCGAGGGTGCCCGGGTGCGGGCCACCAACCTCGACAGCGAGCGGCCGGTGGTGGGCCTCGTGATCGGCCGCAGGCGCCTCCTGGTCGGCGCCGGGGAGGCCTCGCGATGAGCCCGCCGCGCGCGCCCCGGGCCCCGCTCGCCCTGCTGCTGGCGCTCTTCGCCAGCGGCTGCACCGTGGCCGAGCGCCTCGCCGAGGTCGGCCGGGCGCCCAGGCTCGAGCGACCCTCCAACCCGGTCGAGCGGCCGGGCTGGAAGCCGGTCACGATGCCGATGCCCGAGCCCGAGCCGCAGGTCGCAGCCGGCGCCAACTCGCTCTGGCGGTCGGGCGCGCGCGGCTTCTTCCGCGACCAGCGGGCGCGGCGCGTGGGCGACGTGCTGACCGTCAACGTGACGATCGACGACAAGGCCGCGCTCTCGAACACCAGCCGGCGCACGCGCACCAACCAGGACGAGCTCGGACTGACCAACATCCTCGGCCTCGAGAACAAGCTCGACAAGATCCTGCCCACCCCGATCGACCCCTCGAGCCTGGTCGACGCCAACAGCTCGATGCTCAACCGCGGGCTCGGCGAGACCGAGCGCGAGGAGACGATCCGCCTGAACGTCGCGGCGGTGGTCACCCAGGTCCTGCCGAACGGCAATCTGGCGGTCGAGGGCCGGCAGGAGATCCGGGTCAACTTCGAGGTGCGCGAGGTCGTCGTGGCGGGGGTCGTCCGGCCGGAGGACATCACCCCGCGCAACACCGTGCCGCACGACAAGATCGCCGAGCTGCGGGTCGCCTATGGCGGGCGCGGCCAGCTCACCGACGTGCAGCAGCCGCGCTACGGCGCCCAGGTGCTCGACATCCTCCTGCCCTATTGAGCCCGAACGGGCGTGCCGGCGCGGCTGCGAGGCTCAGGCGCGGGCCGGCCGGCGCAGCCCGCCGAGCCCCGGCACGCGGGCGAGCAGGTCGACGAGCTGGCCACCGGCGCGGCCGACGCGCAGCGCGTCCTCGATCCGCCGCTCGAGGAACGCCCAGCTCGCGGCCGAGCCCTCCGAGGCGTCGTCCAGCCAGAACAGCGTGGTCGAGGCCAGGACCCCCGCGAGGGTCAGCCGGCGGGTGTACCAGTCGAGCCCGGAATCGCTCTCCGGCGGCAGGCCCACGGCGCCCCAGATGCGGTCGAGCGTGGTCCAGAAGCCACGCGCGCCGGCGCCGAGATTGCCCGGCAGGCCGCGCGCCGCGAGCGCCCGGCGGACCGCCTCGCGGTGCGGCGTCAACGGCTCGAGCCGGGCGCGCACCAGCCGCGCGATGCGCCGGCGGATCGAGAGCCGGGCGAGCTCGTCGGCCGGACAGGCCTCGAGCATCCGTCGGTCGGCCCAGTCGTCGAGCCAGGCGAGCAGACTCTCCCCACCCTGCGGGAACAGCCGGCGGGCGGTCGCCCGGTCGACCCCGGCATCGTCGGCGGCGGCAAGGAGCGTGCGCCGGCACCAGCCCTCGAAGGCGGCGTGCTGGAGGGCCGCCTCCAGGATCCGGTCGCGCGTCCGTTGCCGCTCGCGCAGCGCCTCGCTGGTCACGCCCCACCTCCCCTCGGACCCTCGCCGTAGCCGTCGCGGGGGAAGCTGCGGCCGAGCTCGCTCTCGAAGGCGAGCGTGGAGAGATCGCGCATGCGCATGGGGAACAGGATCCCGTCCAGATGGTCGAGCTCGTGCTGCAGGATGCGCGCGAAGAGGCCGTCGGCCTCGCCCTCGAGCGGCCGGCCGTCGAGGTCCAGCGCGCGCCAGCCGACCCGCCGCGCACGCGGCACGAGACCGCGGATGCCGGGGATCGAAAGGCAGCCCTCGAGGCCGTCCGGGCGCTCGTCGCCGAGTGGCTCGAGCTCGGGATTGACGAGCACGAGCGGCGGCACAGCGCGCACCTCGCCGCGCTCGACGAGCGGCAGGGCCACGATCAGCCGGAGGCTCTCGTGGACCTGCGGAGCAGCCAGCCCGATCCCGCCGGCATCGCGCATCGTCGCCACCATGTCGGCGGCGAGCGCCCGCACCCGCGGGTCGCCCGGATCCTCGACCGGCCGGGCGCGGGCGAGCAGCACCGGGTGGCCCATGCGGGCGATCTTGCGCAGCGTCATGGCAGGCGATGTACCGCCGCCGGGGGCGCGCGGAAAGGCCGGTGCGGCGGGTGGCCGCTTGGCGGAGGGCGCGCCCGGTGCTAGAAGGCGCGCACACGCTCCCCGGGGAGCGTGCGGGTTTCGTCGTCCCGTGCACGGGGCCAGCGAGGAGGAGGGTGCACCCTGATCGAGGTCCAGGTTCGCGACAACAATGTCGACCAGGCGCTCCGCGCGCTCAAGAAGAAGATGCAGCGCGAGGGCCTCTATCGCGAGATGCGCATGCGGCGGCACTACGAGAAGCCGTCCGAGCGCCGGGCGCGCGAGCGCGCCGAGGCGATCCGCCGCTACCGCAAGCTCCTGCGCAAGCGGGCCGAGCGCGACGAGCTCTGAGCCGCCGGGGCGCGCCTCCGGGCGGCGGGCGACCGCTCAGCCGAAGATGCCGTGGAAGCGGCCGAGGAAGCTCTTGAGCCGCTCGCTCGACGGATTGCGGAAGAGCATGTCGGGCGGGCCGGCCTCGGCGATCCGGCCGCGGTCCATGAACACCACCCGGTCGGCGACCTCGCGCACGAACAGGAGCTCGTGGCTCACCACGAGCATGGTCATGCCCGAGGCGGCGAGGTCCTTGATCGTCGCCAGGACCTCGGCCACGAGCTCGGGGTCGAGCGCCGAGGTGACCTCGTCCAGCAGCACGAGCTTCGGCTCCATGGCGACCGCGCGGGCGATCGCCACCCGCTGCTGCTGCCCGCCGGAGAGCTGGTAGGGATAGTGGCCGCGGCGGTCGGCGAGCCCCACCCGCTCCAGCCAGCGCTGGGCGATCGCCCGCGCCTCGGCGCGCGGCCGGCGCAGCACCTTGACCAGCCCGAGCATGACGTTCTGCTCGGCGGTCATGTGCGGGAACAGGTTGAACTGCTGGAACACCATGCCGATGCGGGCGCGCTGCGCGGCGATCGCGCTCTCCTTGAGCCGGCGGCGGCGGTCGCCCTCGCGGCGGTAGCCGATCGGCTCGCCGTCGACCTCGATCTCGCCCTGCTCGAACTCCTCGAGCAGGTTGACGCAGCGCAGGAAGGTGGTCTTGCCGGAGCCCGAGCTGCCGATCAGCGCCACCACCTCGCCGGGCGCCATCTCGAGGTCGATGCCCTTGAGCACCTCGACCTCGCCGAACCGCTTGTGCACGTCGCGGGCCCGCAGGATCGGGCCGTTCCGGGCGTCTGCCGGCCGCTGCACCGCCGCCTCCCGCCTCAATAGCGCAGATGCGCGAAGCGGCGCTCCAGCGCCGCGCCGATCTGCGAGATCGTGAAGTTGATCGTGAAGTAGATCAGCGTCGCGAACAGATAGAACTGCAGGATCAGGTAGTTGCGTGCGATCGTCTGCTGCGTGGCGAGCAGCAGCTCGATCACGCCGATGATCGACAGCAGCGTGGTCGCCTTGACCATCTCGGCGGCGGTGTTGATCCAGGGCGGGACGGCGCGGCGCACCGCCTGGGGCAGGATCACCCAGAGCAGGCGCTGGGCGAAGGTCAGGCCGATCGCCTTGGCGGCCTCGCTCTGCCCGGCCGGGATCGACTGGATGGCGCCGCGGATGGTCTCGCCCACGTGCGCGGCGCAGAACGAGCCGAGCGCCAGCACGCCGGCCCACTTGGCCGGGATGTTGATCTTGAACAGCGCCAGCCCGTAGTACAGGAACAGGATCAGGACCAGCACCGGGATCCCGCGCCACACGTCGACATAGAGCCGGGCCAGCAGGCGCGCCGGCCGCCAGCCATAGGCGAGCACGAGGCCCAGGAGTGCGCCCAGCACGGTGCCC
>JBBIIE010000194.1:0-6738 GCA_037446605.1 Geminicoccaceae bacterium
GATCGTCGACTTCACGGGCTCGCCCGCGTTCGGCGCGTGGCTGCGCGAGAATCTGCGCGGCAAGCTGCTCTTCACCGAGGAAGCGGGCACCAACCCGGTCGTCGTCCAAGGCTGCCGCGACCTCGCTGCGGTCACGGCCAACCTCGCCTTCTCGCTCGCGCTCTATTCGGGGCAGATGTGCACGGCCCCGCAGAACATCTTCGTTCCGGAGAAGGGGATCCCCGCGGGCGACGGCACGATCGACTTCGAGACCTTCGCGAGCGCGCTCGTCCGTGCGATCGACGAGCTCCTGGCGGATCCGGCGCGTGCTTCGGCCGTGCTCGGCACGATTCGCGACCCGGCCACGCTCGCGCGGATCGAGAAGGCCCGCGGGCTCGGCCGGATCCTCCGCGACAGCGCCCCGCTCGCCGAGGCCGGGCCCGCGCGGACCGCCACGCCGCTTCTCGTCGAGCTCGGGCCCGAGGCCGAAGCCGCCTGGTGCTCGGAATGGTTCGGGCCGATCTCCTTCCTGATCCGCTGCCGCGACGCCGAAGACGCGCTCGCCAAAGCCGCCGATACGGCGGCCCGGCGCGGGGCGATCAACGCGGCGCTCTGGGCCACCGACGAGGGCTTCGTCGAGCGGGCGGTCGAAGCTTTCGCGCAGGCGGGTGCGCCCCTTTCGATCAATCTCGAAGGCGGCATCTACGTGAACCAGGCCGCGGCCTTCAGCGACTTCCACGTCACCGGTGCCAATCCCGCCGGCAACGCGACCTTCGTCGACCCGGCCTTCGTCGCCGGGCGGTTCCGCTTCTGCGGTGTCCGGCGGATGGCGCCCGCGACCACGCGCTCAGATCGGGGAGAGCCGTCATGAACCGTCGTCGTCTGATCTTCGGGGCCGCCACGGCGAGCTTCCTCCTGCCCGGTGCGCTCTCGGCCGCCGAGCCGATCAGGATCGGCTCGTTCCTGTCGGTCACCGGGCCCGCCTCGTTCCTGGGCGATCCCGAGAAGCGCACGCTCGAGCTCTACGTCGAGAAGATCAACGCCGCGGGCGGCGTGCTCGGCCGCAAGATCGAGCTCGTGATCTACGACGACGGCGGCGACGCCAACAATGCCCGCACCTTCGCCACGCGGCTCGTCGAGAGCGACAGGGTCGTCGCCGTCGTGGGCGGGACGACCACGGCCACGACGATGGCCGCGATCCCGGTGCTCGAGGACGCGCAGATCCCGTTCATCAGCCTCGCCGGCGGTATCGAGATCGTCGAGCCGGTCAAGCCCTTCACCTTCAAGACCCCGCACACCGACCGGATGGCCTGCGAGAAGATCTTCGAGGACGTCAAGAAGCGTGGCTTCCGCAAGGTCGGGATGATCAGCTCGACCGCAGGCTTCGGTGCTTCGATGCGCAACCAGTGCCTGAAGGTCGCCGCCGAGCGCGGGATCCAGATCGTGGCCGACGAGCGCTACGCCCCGGGCGATACCGACACGACCCCGCAGCTCAACAAGTTCAAGGCCTCCGGTGCCGAGGTCATCGTCAATGCCGATTTCGGCCAGGGCCCGGCGATCGTCACGCGCAACGTCCGCCAGCTCGGGATCGACCTCCCGCTCTACCAGAGCCACGGCGTCGCCTCGAAGAGCTTCATCGATCTCGCCGGGCCCGCGGCCGAGGGGGTGCGGCTGCCGGCCGCGGCGATGCTGGTGGCCGAGCAACTGCCGGACGACGATCCGCAGAAGAAGGTCGTGCTCGACTACAAGGCGACCTACGAGAGCACGCAGAAGCAGCCCGTGAGCACCTTCGGCGGCCACGCTTACGACGGGCTCATGCTGCTGGTGCGCGCGATCGAGAAGGCGGGCTCGACCGACGGGGTGAAGGTCCGCGACGCGCTCCGGGCCACCAAGGGCTTCGTCGGCACGGGCGGGGTCGTGAACATGAGCCCGACCGACCACATGGGGCTCGACCTCTCGGCCTTCCGGATGCTCGAGATCCGGAACGGCACCTGGAAGCTCCTCTACTGAGCGGCGAGAGTGGGAAGGGGCCGGCCGCGGCGCCGGCCCCGCTGCGCGCATGGCCGAGCTCGTCCAGCTCCTCTTCGCGGGCCTCACCACGGGCGCGGTCTACGCCCTCGTGGCCCTCGGCTTCACGCTCATCTTCCAAGCCTCCGAGGTCGTGAACTTCACCCAGGGCGAGTTCGTCATGCTGGGCGGCATGGTCACGGTCTTCGCGATGAAGGCCGGGCTGCCCTTGCCGCCCGCGGCCCTGCTCGCCGTCCTGGTGGCGGTCGCGACGGGCCTCCTCCTCCACCGCCTCGCGATCGAGCCCGCCAAAGGTGCCACCGTCGTGACCCTCATCATCGTCACGATCGGCGCTTCGATCCTGATCCGGGGCCTCGCCCAGATCGTGTTCGACAAGCAATTCCACGCTTTGCCGGCCTTTTCGGGCGACGAACCCCTGCGGCTCCTGGGGGCGGCGATCCTCCCGCAATCGCTCTGGGTGTTGGCCGGGGCCGCGGCGATCGTCCTCGCGCTCTGGCTCTTCATGGAGCGAACGCTCCTCGGCAAAGCGGTGCGCGCCACCGCCGCCAATCGCCTCGCGGCCGAGCTCGTCGGGATCGACACGCGGGTCGTGCTCGCCTTGGCCTTCGCCGTCTCGGCCGCGATCGGGGCGGTGGGCGGCATCCTCGTCACCCCGATCACGCTGACGCACTACGCCGTCGGCACGCTCTTGGCCTTGAAGGGCTTCGCCGCCGCCATGCTGGGCGGGATCGGCAATCCCGTGGGTGCGGTCCTGGGAGGGCTTCTCCTGGGCCTCCTCGAGGCCTTCGCGGCGGGCTGGATCTCCTCGACCTACAAGGACGGGGTGGCGTTCCTCGTCATCCTCCTCGTCCTCTTCGCACTGCCGCGGGGCCTGCTCGGCCGGCGCGCGGTCGAGCGCGTCTGATCGCCATGGCGCCCGGCACCCGCATGAAGCTCTTCGTCCTGGGTGCCCTCGCACTCGTCCTCCTGCTCGTGCCGCTGCTCCTGCCCTCGGCCTTCCACCTGCGGGTCGCGGCGCTCGTGTGGATCAACGCGGTGGCGGCGCTCGGCCTCGCGCTGTTGATGGGCCTCGCGGGCCAGGTGAGCCTGGGTCACGCGGGCTTCATGGGCATCGGTGCCTATGCCACGGCACTCGGGCCCAAGCATCTCGGGCTCGACCCGCTCCTCTCGCTGGGCGCGGGGATCCTCCTCGCCGGGACGCTCGCCTTCCTGGTCGGTCGGCCGATCCTCCGCCTGAAGGGTCACTATCTCGCGGTCGCGACGCTCGGGCTCGGCATCCTCGTCCACCTCGTGCTCGTGAGCGAGGTGCCGATCACGGGCGGCCCGGACGGGATCCAGGTGCCGCGCCTCGAGCTCTTCGGCGTTCGGCTCGTCGGCCCCGAACTCTGGTATTGGATCACCGGGATCACGCTGCTCCTCGCCGCCTGGCTCGCTCTCAACCTCGAGGACAGCTCGACGGGCCGGGCACTCCGGGCGCTGCACGACAGCGAGATCGCGGCGGCCGTCGTGGGCGTCGACGTGGCGCGGGCGAAGCTCGTCGTCTTCGTGATCGCCGCGGTCTACGCCGCGCTCGCGGGCGGGCTCTTCGCTCTCTTCAACCGCTTCGTGACGCCCGACGTAGCGGGCTTCCTGCGCTCGATCGAGCTCGTCACCATGGTCGTGATCGGCGGGATGGGCTCGATCCTGGGTGCGGTGGTGGGTGCCGCGCTGCTCACCGTGCTGCCGCAGGCCTTGACCCTCTTCCACGATTACGAGCACGCGGTGCTCGGGCTCTCGATCATCCTCTTCATGGTCTTCCTCCGGCAGGGGATCGTCCCCGGGCTCGCGGCCCTCCTCGCCCGGCGGAGGCCCGCTTGAGCCTGCTCGAAGCGCAAGGGATTTCGATCGCCTTCGGCGGGCTCCGGGCCCTCGACGGCGTGGGCTTCGCGGTCGATCCGGGCGAGGTCCTCGCGATCATCGGCCCCAACGGGGCGGGCAAGACGACCCTCTTCAACGTCGTGACGGGCCTCTACCGCGCGCAAGCGGGCGAGGTCCGGCTCGAAGGCCGCGACGTGACGGGCCTGCCGCCGCACGCGCTCGCGGCGCGGGGCCTCGCGCGGACCTTCCAGAACCTGCAGATCTTCTTCCGGATGAGCGCGCTCGAGAACGTGATGGTGGGTCGCCATTTGAGGGAGCGCCGCCGGCTCTGGGCGGAGCTTTTGGGCCTGCCTTCGGTGCTCGCCGAGAACCGCGAGAGCCGCGCGCGGGCGCTCGAGCTCTTGGCCTTCGTGGGCCTCGCCGAGCGGGCCGAGGAGCCGGCTTCGAGCCTGCCTTACGGTGCTTTGAAGCGGCTCGAGATCGCCCGCGCGCTCGCCTGTGAGCCCAAGGTCTTGATGCTCGACGAGCCGGCCGCGGGCTGCAACCCGGTCGAGACCGAGGAGATCGACCGGCTGATCCTGGCGATCGCCCGCAAAGGCACGGCCGTCGTTCTCGTCGAGCACGACATGAAGCTCGTCATGCGGATCTCCGATCGCGTCCTCGTCCTCGACCAGGGCCGCCTGCTCGCCGAGGGCACACCGCAAGAGGTCCGCAGTGATCCGCGCGTGATCGAGGCCTATCTCGGCCGCCTCGGCCTCGAAGCCGCCCATGCCGCCTGAGCCGCTCCTCGAGGTCCGCGGGCTGCGCTGCGGCTACGAGCGGATCGAGGCCGTCAAGGGCGTCGACCTCGAGGTCCGGGAAGGCGAGATCGCGGCGCTGGTGGGCGCCAACGGCGCCGGCAAGACGACGCTCCTGCGGGCGATTTCGGGGGTGCTGCCGATCCGCGCCGGCTCGATCCGCTTCGCGGGCGAGCCGATCGAGGCCCTTCGCGCGTACGAGCGCGTGGTGCGCGGGATCGTCCAGGTCCCCGAGGGGCGCCAGCTCTTCGCGCCGCTCTCGGTCGAGGACAATCTCCGGCTCGGCGCCTTCCGCCGCGGGCGCGAGCGGACGGACGCCAATCTTGCGCGCGTCTTCGCCCTCTTCCCGCAGCTCGCCGAACGGCGCGACACGCCGGCGGGCGCGCTCTCGGGCGGCCAGCAGCAGATGTGCGCGATCGGCCGGGCGCTCATGGCCGAGCCGCGGCTGTTGCTCCTGGACGAGCCCTCGATGGGCCTGGCACCGACGCTCGTCGAGCAGATCCTCGCGACCGTGGCACGGCTGCGCAGTGAGGGGGTGACGGTGCTGCTCGTCGAGCAGAACGCGGTCGCCGCGCTCTCCTTGGCCGATCGCGGCTGGGCGCTCGAGACCGGCCGCATCGCGCATGCCGGGAGCGGCCGGGCGCTGCTCGACGATCCGGCCGTCAAGGCGGCCTATCTCGGGCTCTGAGCGGGGTCGGGGGCGGCGTCCGGAGCGGGGCGCCGGGGCGGGGTCGCGTTGACGGGCTCACGTGCCGGTCAGGGCCTCGAAGCCCCATCGAGGATTGGAATCCCTTCCCCTCCGCCGACTGATCGGTTGCAAACCTCCGGCAGGGTTCGAGGTCGACCGGATTTTCCCGTTGCTTCAACGGGAATTGGCTGGCCGCATGCGAACCTTGGAGACTGGCCACGAGGTGCCTTGCGGTCTCCGATCGGCCATCCGTCTCCAGACGAGCGAACCTCGCACCAGTCGGTTCGGTTGGGAAATATCGAGCAGTTTCAACGATATCGCGGGATTGGACTGGCAGTCGGTTCGTCGCGCTTCTTTCGCCTCGGCTGCGCGCGTGGAGACAAGCCGGATTGGACGTGGCCGCACGCGGTGTTGTGCGAGGGGGCACGAGCCGACAGAGGCGACGGCCTCACCGTGTCACCTGTCCGGGCTGTGTCCGGCATTCGGGCATGTCGGCAGAATGACTTCCATCTGCCGGGTTGCTGACTGGTGTGTGCCATCAGACCTTCAGGTGCCTGTCCATCGTCCTGCCTTAGGCGAGTTGATCCGTCGTGCGCCCCTTGCATTCGGCCTTCTACACTCATGGCGAAACCCGCTCGACGAAGGGCTCAGTGAAGATGCGATGCGTACTCATGTCGTGCGGCTGTGCAGGCGCTCTCGCTCGATCTTCGTCATCGCGAGAAGTGCCACGTTCATCCGCTCTGCGGCGCTCCGGTCCGGGCTCTCGTCGACCGCGAGCACGAAGTCCGGGACGATCTGCCACGACACGCCGAAGCGGTCCTCGACCCAACCGCAGGGCTGCACCTGGCCCCCTTCGGACAGCGCTTCGTGCAGGCGATCGATCTGCGCTTGGCTTTCGCAGTTCACGTAGAGCGAGAAGCTCTCGTGGAACCGGCCGAAGTAGCCGCCGCCGTTGAGCGCCAGGAGCTCCAGACCGTTGAGGTGGAAGCGGATGGTCTTGATCGCTCCGGCGGGACCGGGAAGCTGATCCAGAGGCAGGCAGTGCAGGCGCGCGACGGTGTCGATCTCGGCCTGCGAGAACGTGCTGCGCGCCAATTCCCCCGCCTGGCCGAACACGGCACGGAAGATCTCGATGTAGGTGCGCACCGCCAACTCGGTCTGCTCGGCACTGGCAAAGGCCAGACAGGGAAGGATGGGCTTCATGACGGAATCTCCGCCTCCACCAGACGGGTGAGCAGATCGAAGGACTGCTGCCAGCCCAGGCGGCAGGCCTCGGCCGGGATGGCATCGGGCAGCCCCGCTTGCTCCACGGTCAACTCGGTGCCGACCGACACGGCACGCAGGGTGTAGGTGGTGAGCATCTCGCCGGGCAGCTGGTCATCTTCGAAA
>JBBIIE010000195.1:0-6676 GCA_037446605.1 Geminicoccaceae bacterium
AAACTCCCGGGCTCGCCGAGGCGCCGGCCGCGGTCGCCGGCTGGCCCGGCGAGCTGCGCTTCGTCGCGGGTGCCGCGCGGCCCCTTGGTGGCGGCCAGCCGGCCGAGTAGGGTGCGGCCGCGCAACGGCGCGAGGACCGCATGACCGCCTGCATCGTCGGTTGGCACCACCTGCCCTTCGCCAGGCACGAGGGGCGCAGCGTCGAGAGCCTCGTGGTCGAGGCGGCCAAAGGCGCGCTCGCCGATGCCGGGATCGCCGCCGGCGAGGTCGACGAGGCTTGGCTCGGCCACTTCAACGGCGGCTTCGTCGCCCAGGACTTCACCGCCTCGCTCGTCCTGCAGGCCGACCCGGAGCTGCGCTTCAAGCGCGCCACGCGGGTCGAGAACGCCTGCGCCACGGGCTCGGCCGCGGTGCATGCGGGCCTGCGCTCGATCCTCGCCAAGGAAGCGCGGATCGTGCTCGTCGTGGGTGTCGAGAAGATGACCGAGCTCGACGGGCCGCGCATCGGCGAGACGCTCCTCAAGGCCAGCTACCTCGAGGAGGAGCGCGGCATCGAGGGCGGCTTCGCGGGCGTGTTCGGCCAGATCGCCCAGCGCTACTTCCAGCGCCACGGCGACCAGTCGGACGCGCTCGCCGCGATCGCCGCCAAGAACCACGCCAACGGCTGCGCCAATCCCTGGGCGCAGATGCGCAAGGACCTGGGCTTCGAGTTCTGCCGCCGGGTCTCGGACAAGAACCCGCTGGTGGCCGGGCCCTTGAAGCGCACCGACTGCTCGCTCGTCTCCGACGGGGCGGCGGCGCTGGTGCTCACCGACGTCGAGACCGCGCTCTCGATGACGAAGGCGGTGGCGTTCCGCGGTTGGGCGCAGGTCAGCGACTTCCTGCCGATGAGCCGGCGCGACATCCTCCTCTTCGAGGGCTGCGAGCAGGCCTGGAGGCAGGCGCTCGACCGCGCCCGGATGAGCCTCGAGGATCTCGATCTGGTCGAGACCCACGACTGCTTCACGATCGCCGAACTGCTCGAATACGAGGCGATGGGGCTCACCCCGCGCGGCCAGGGTGCCAGGGCGATCCTCGAGGGTTGGACGCGGAAGGACGGGAAGCTCCCAGTCAACCCCTCGGGCGGGCTCAAGGCCAAGGGCCACCCGATCGGCGCCACCGGCGTCTCGATGCACGTGCTCACCGCCATGCAGGTCCGCGGCGAGGCCGGGGCGATGCAGGTCGAGGGGGCGCGGCTCGGCGGCGTCTACAACATGGGCGGGGCCTGCGTCGCCTCCTATGTGAGCATCCTCGAAGCCATTCGTTGAACCCGAGCCGGCGTGGGGTCGCTCGCGGCCTCGCGCCGGCCGCGCGTCGGACCTGCGTGCATGACGGCCCTTCTCGAACGCGCGAGCCCGCTCGCGCCCTGGATCGTCCCGATCGTCTTCCTGATCCTCTCGAACGTCTTCATGACGATCGCCTGGTACGGCCATCTGCGCTTCAAGGCCGTACCCTTGTGGCAGGCGGTCACGGTGAGCTGGCTCATCGCCTACATCGAATACTGGCTCGCCGTGCCGGCCAACCGGATCGGTCATTCGGTCTATTCGGCCGCCCAGCTCAAGACGATCCAGGAGATCGTCACCCTCCTGATCTTCGCGGGCTTCTCGGTCTGGTTCCTGAAGGAGCCCTTCACGCTCGACTACGCGCTCGGCTTCGCCTGCATCGCCCTCGGCGCCTGGTTCATCTTCGCAGGCCCCTTCGGCCGCTGAGCCCGGCCGTCGCGCGCGGTCAGCCGGACACCGCCCGCCGCCAAGCCTCGACCGCAGCCTCCACCCCGAGCCTCGGGCTCGACAGCACGGGCACGCCCAGATCGGCCAGGAGCTCGACCGCCCCGGCCATCGAGGCCTGCGCCAGCACGATCGCATCGCTCGGCCCCACGCCCTCGCGGATCGCGGCCGCGACCGCCCGCCGATAGCCCTCGCGGTCGCCGCGCTCGACGAACGCCCAGGCCCCCTCGCACAGGAGCTCGCGGACCTCGATCGCCATCCCACGTTCAAGGGCCACCCGCCGGAGCAGGTCGCGCGTCGGCCCGAGCGTGCTGGCGAGCGCCGCGGCCACGGTGATGCGCGGCCCGCGGTCGAGTGCTGCTTCGATCATCGGCCGGTCGACCCGCAGCACCGGCACCGGGGTGAGCTCGGCGGCACTCTCCGCCCCCGGCCCGAGCGTCGAGCAGGTGCACAGCACGGAAGCGGCCCCGCCGTCGGCCAGATCCAGGATGTCGAGCGCCACCTGCCGCCGCACGTCGGGCGTGAGCTCGGGCTGCGCCGCCGCCAGGAGGTCCGCCCGGGTGCGGTGGACGAGCGGGATCTCGGGCGCGAGCGCGCGCACGAGCTCCTCGAACGGCCGCTCGTTGGCGGGCGTGCTGTGCCAGAGCGCCAGGGCCGCCGTCATCCTTCCCCTCCCCCGAGCCGTTCGCGCCAGCAGGGAACCTCGCCGAGGCGAACCGCCGCCTGCACCCCGCGCATCACCGCGCGGGCCGTGCAGTCCGCCACGAGCGCGCCCAACCGGATCAGGAGGTCGGGCCGCTCGGGCGGCCGCACCCGCCCGGTCGAGAGCGCGAAGACCGTATCGCCGTCGAACAGCGTGTGCACCGGCCGGATGGCCGTCGCGAGCCCGCTCTGCGCCTGGGCCGCGAGCCGGCGCAGCCCGTCCCGGTCGAGCGGAGCATCGGTCGCCACGATCCCGATCGTGGTGTTCTGCCCGAGCCGGGCCTGGCCGAGGCCCCGCTTCGTCTCGAACCGTGCCCCGGCCGGTGCCCTGGGCGGCGGGACCTCGCCGAGCTCGCCCGCGAGCGCCAGATGCCCGGCCCAGAAGGCCGGCTCGTCCGGGAAGGTCACGCCCCCGAGCGCATTCACCGCGACCAGCGCCCCGATCGTGACGCCAGTGGCCGGATCGAAGACCGACGCGGTGCCGAGCCCGCCCTCGAGCGGCCCGGCCGTGGCACCGTAGCCGGCCCCCGCCTTGCCGAGCGGGACCGCCGTGCCGGCCGCCGCGTAGGCCTCGAGCGCGAGCCGGCCGTAGAGCTCCGGCCCGAGCCCGGTCTTGTCGCCACCGTTCAGGAGGTCGAACAGGATCGCCCCCGCCACCAGCGGCACGGTCGGCCCCCAGTCGCGGAAGCCGCGCCCGTCGCGCGCGAGCGGCGCCATGAGCGCGGTCGCGGCCGCGAGGCCGAAGGCCGATCCGCCGGCCAGCACCACCGCGTGCAACGTGTCCACGAGCCCGCCCGGCCCGAGTGCGTCGGTGTTGACCGTGCCGGGTGCCCCGCCGCGCACCTCGACCGCGGCCAGCACCGGCAGGTCGGCGACCACGACCGTGACCCCGGTGCGTACCCGCGCATCCTGCGCGTTGCCGACCCGCAGACCCGCGACGTCGGTCAGCGCGTTGCGCGGTCCGGGCCGCGGCCCTTCCTCCGTCTCGCCCCCTCCCGCGCCGGTCATCGGAGCCCGCTGGTGCGGTAGAGCGCGTCGAGCGTGACCTCGGCGCCGCCCAGAACCTCGCTCGTGAACCGCGCCGTGCCGGAAAGCGGCAGCGTGACGATCCAGGCATCGCCCGCCCGTCGCCAGACCTGGACCCAGCGCTCGCCGCTCTCGATCAGCCAGACCTCCCGCACGCTCGGGAGCTGGATGTAGCGCTGCAGCTTGCGGCCGAGGTCGCGATCGCGCGTCGAGTCCGACAGCACCTCGACGATCAGGATCGGCTCCACCACCTCCCGCCTCCCCTCGGGAGGCGCGCAGCTCACGACGAGATCGGCCACGAACCAGTTGTGCGCGTCGATCGCCACGCCCCCGCCGACGACCGCCCGGCAGGGTGGCCGCTCGCGGAGTACGGGGTCGATCACGCCCCAAGCGTTCCCGACGATCGTGCCTTGCGCATCGACCGGCGCGGCCATCGCCAGGATCTCGCCCGCGACGAGCTCGTAGCGGACCTCGGGCTCGCCCTCGAAATCCAGGAACGCCTCGACCGTCACCGGCCCTCTCGCGGCTGCCGCTTCGGCCACGACCCGTCTCTCCCTCGTCTCGGTGCGATCCTAGCCGAGCCGGCCGCCGGCCGCAGCCGCCTCGCCGCGCAGCAGGCTCCGGATCGAAAGGGCGAGGACCTGCGCGGCGGCCACGAGATCGTCGACCGCCACGAACTCGTCCGGCTGGTGCGCCAGATCGAGGATGCCCGGACCGTAGGCCACGCAGTCCTGCAGCCCGCCGATCCGCGCCACGTGCTTCTGGTCGTAGGTGCCGGGCGAGCAGATGAAGGCCGGCTCCCTGCCGAGCACCGTGCGGATCGCGCCCGCCACCGTGCGCGGCACCGGCAGGTCCGGGTCGGTGAGCACCGGCTCGACCTCGAAGAGATCGCGCAGCGACCAGCGGAAGCCCGGCCGCTCGCGCTCGAGCCGCTCCAGGATCGCGCGGACCTCGCCCTTCACCGCCGGGAGCTGCTCCTCGATCAGGAAACGGCGGTCGAGGACGATCCGGCAGGTGTCGGGCACGCAGGGGCTGGGTAAGCCCTCGCCGATCGGCTGGCCGCCCTGGATCGCGTTCGCGTTCAAGGTCGAAGCACGCGCACCTTCGGGCACGACCGGCATCGCGGTGCGGCGGCGAGCGAGCTTCGGCCAGAGCTCCTCCTCGAGCGCGCGCAGGAAGGCCCCCATGTGGCGGACCGCGCAATCGCCCAGAAAGGGCATCGAGCCGTGCGCGATCCGCCCGTGCGTGGTCACCTCCGCCCACCAGACCCCGCGATGGCCGATGCACACCCGATCGACGTTCAAGGGCTCGGGAATGATCACGTGGTCGACCCGCGGCTTCGAGAGGAAGCCCTGCCGGGCGAGCCAGGCGACCCCGCCATAGCCGCCCGATTCCTCGTCCGCGGTGCCCGAGATCTCGATCGCCCCGGGCAGGTCGGGCTCGAGCTCGAGGAGCGTTTCCGCGGCCACGACCGCGGCCGCGATCCCGCCCTTCATGTCGCAGGTGCCGCGGCCGAAGAGCCTGCCGTCGCGCACCTCCCCGGCCCAGGGGTCGACCGTCCAGCCGGCCCCCGGCTCGACCACGTCGACATGCCCGTTCAGGTGCACGCAGGGCCCCGGCCGCGGACCCTCGCGGCGCGCCACCACGTTCCAGCGCGGGAAGCGGTCGCTGTCGCCGGGCGTGCCCGTCGCGCGCAGGTAGCGGACCTCGAAGCCGTGCGCCGCGAGCCGCTCGCCGAGCAGCTCGCAGACCGGGCGGTAGGCCTCGCCCGGCGGGTTGACCGAGGGGATCCGCACGAGCGCGCGGGTGAGCGACACCAGCGCCTCGCGGGCGGCCTCGATCCGGCGCAGCAGGGTCTCGTGCAAGGCGGCTTCCCCGATCCGCGCCCGAGGCTAGAAGCTTTCCGGGTCGCGATGCAACGGGCAGGAGGGGGGATCCATGGAGGCGACAACGCTGGCCGAGGCGGCCGCCCGGGTGATCCGCTGCCGGCTGTCGCGCACCCCGCTCGGCCGGATCGAGGCGCTGCGCTCGCTCGACCACGGCTACGCCGCCCAGGCGCTCGCCAACCGCGCGCTGGCGCGCTCGCTCGGGCCGGTGGCCGGCCTCAAGATCGGCGGCACGGCGGAGAACACGCGCCGGCTCATCAACGTCGAGGAGCCGGTGCTGGGCGAGGTCCTGGCCGCCACCGTCCAGGCGAGCCCGGCGCGGCTGCCGCGGGCGGCGTTCCTGAAGCCCGGGATCGAGACCGAGATCGCGGTCCGGCTGGGCCGCGACCTTCCGGCCCGCGCCCAGCCCTACACGCGCGAGGAGGTCGCGGCCGCGATCGCCACGGTCATGGCCGCGATCGAGGTGGTCGACGACCGCTACGAGGACTTCCGGACCGTGGGCGGGCCCACGCTCGCCGCCGACAATGTCTACAACGCCGCCTCGGTGCTGGGCGAGGAGAAGCCCTTCGATCCCGGCCTCGCGCTCGACCGGCTCGCCGCGCGCACGCTGGTCGACGGCCGGGAGGTCGCGACCGGCACCGGTGCGGCACTGCTGGGCCACCCGCTCGACGCGCTCCTGTTCGCGGTCGAGAAGCGCCGCCGGCTCGGCCGCGGCCTCGAGGCCGGGCTGTTCTTGAGCCTCGGCACCATGACCATGCCGCAATGGGTCGAGGGGCCGGCCGTCTACCGCATCGAGGTCGAGGCCCTCGGGTCGGTCGAGCTCGCGACCGTCTGAGCGCCGCCGGCGCCGGCTCAGGGGCGGAGTGCCGGCTCAGGGGCGGAGTGCCAGCGCCAGCACGAGGAGCGCCGCGGCGGCGATCCAGGAGCCCGCGACCCGCAGGCCGAGGGCGAGCCAGGCCGCCCGCCGCTCGACCAGCGCGCCGGCCGGGAGCAGCAGGCAGACCGTCGCCCCGAGCGCGGTGCCGATTAGCTGCAGCCCGCGCCCGCCGGCGTCGACCACCGGACCGGGGTCGGAATCGAGCCCGAGGGCCAGACCGCCGAGCGCCGCGAGCGCCGCCCCCACCACCCCGGGCAGGGGGGATGCGGCCGCCAGCAGCAGCCCCTGCGCCGCGGCCAGGGCGAGGACCGGCAGGGCCGCCTCGGCCGGGCCGGCGCCGGCCGCGACGAGGCCGAGCCCGAGGCCGAGGCCGAGCAGCCAGGCGAGGAGGGCGGCCGGTGCCGCGATGTTTTTCGGAC
>JBBIIE010000196.1:0-6537 GCA_037446605.1 Geminicoccaceae bacterium
CCCCGAGCGGCGGCTCGCCGCCCCGGCCACCGGGCAGATCGGCGGGCTCGAGCTCGACGCCCAGGCGCCGCGCCGCGAGCACCAGCCCCGCGACCGCGTCGCCGCCCGATCCGCCCGCCGCCCCGGCTCCGCCGAGCACCATCCACACCTCGCCCCGGCCGCGCGCGGGTCCCCGTCCCGCGCCGCGCCGGCCCCTTATGGGCGAGGTTGCCTAACGTTCGGTTAACGCCGGCCCGCCTCAAGCCGCCCGCGCCACCACCTCCGCGCCGATGCGCCCGATGTCGTACGGCGTGGTCTGGTACATCTCGTTGATCCAGTTGCCGAACAGCAGGTGGGCGTAGGCCCGCCAGCGGTTGCGCGGCGGCTTGCTCGGATCGTCGTCCGGGTAATAGTCGGTGGGCAGCGACACGTCCGGCCGCTTCTCCTTGTCGCGCAGATACTCGCGGTGCAGGGTCAGGCTGTCGTACTCGAGATGGTTGAACATGTAGACGGCGCGATGCGCCGGCTCGTGCACGAGGCAGAGGCCGGCGGCATTCGAGACCGCCAGCACCTCGAGCCCGGCGTCCTCGGGCAGGTCCTCGACACGCACCTCGGTGTGGCGCGACACCGGCACGTGGAAATAGTCGTCGAAGCCGCGCAGCAGCGGCGGCCGCCGCGCGTCGCGCCGCTCGATCACGTAGTGCTTGAAGATGCCGAACCGCTTGCTCGGCAGGACGTGCTTCGGCACGCGGTAGAAGTGGTACAGTGCCGCCTGCGCCCCCCAGCAGATGTGGAAGGTCGAGTGGCAGTGGGTGCGCGACCAGTCGAACACGGCGCACAGCTCGGGCCAGTACTCGACCTCCTCGAACGGCATCATCTCGACCGGCGCACCGGTCACGATCAGGCCGTCGAAACGGCGGTCGCGGATGGCCTCCCAGGTGGTGTAGAAGGCCTGGAGGTGCGAGAGGGTCGTGGTCCGCGGCTGGTAGGTCGAGGTGGTGAGGAGCGTGAGCTCGACCTGGAGCGGCGTGGCGCCCAACAGACGCGCGAGCTGCGTCTCGGTCTCCGGCTTGTTGGGCATCAGGTTGAGGAGGGCGATCTGCATCGGCCGGATGTCCTGACGCAGCGCCTCGTCCTCGCCGATCAGCTGGACACCCTCCTCGCGCAGCTTCTCGGCGGCGGGCAGGTCGTTCGGGATCTTGATGGGCATCGCTCGCCGTCCCTCCCACCCGGCGCCGGGGCCGCGCGCCGGGAAACGAAAAACCCGGCCGTCCGGCCGGGTCCGAAGGACGCCCGACCTTTTAGCGGGTTGTTTAACGTGGCCCGCAAGCCGGCCGGCCCAAATCACCACGTGCCGACAGTAGTGTGTCCGCCCCACCCGCCTGTCAAGGCCGGCACGCGACGCGCCTTTACGGGCGACCGCCCGACCGCTACCTCGACCGCGCCCGGCCACCGCCGCCCGACCCCGATGACGCCAGAGCCCGAGCTCGCCCGCCTGCGCGCCGAGATCGACCGGATCGACGACCAGCTCGTCGACCTCCTGGTCGAGCGGCTGGCCGTGGTCGAGCGGATCGCCGCCGCCAAGGGCGACCGCCAGCGCGGCGGCCTGGCGATGCGCCCGGCGCGCGAGGCGGCGATCCTGCGCCGGCTGCTCGCGCGCGCCGCCGGCCACTTCCCGGCCGCACCACTCGTGCGCATGTGGCGCGAGCTGCTCGCCGCCACCACCCGGCTGCAGACACCCTTCGCGGTCGCGGTCTGGGCACCGCCCGAAGCCGCGGCGGTGTGGGATCTGGCGCGCGACCAGTTCGGTTCGGGGACGCCCTTCGAGCGCGCGGCGAGTGCCGCCCAGGCGTTGCGGCGGGCGAGCGAGGGGCCGGCTCGGATCGCCGTCCTGCCGATGCCCGAGGAAGGCTCCGACTGGTGGCCGGCGCTCCTCGAGCCCGCGCATCTCCGGCTCGCGGCGATCGCCCGGCTGCCCTTCGTCGCGGCCGGGCCCGCGGCCGCGGCACTGGCACTGGCACCGCTCGAGCCCGAGCCTTCGGCGGACGATCTCTCGCTCGTGATCCTCGAGACCCCGGCCTCGACGAGCCGGGCGCGGCTCGCCGACACGCTCGAGCGCGGCCGCCTGGCACCGCGATGGCGAGGGGTCGTCCGGAACGACACGCGCGTCCTCCACCTCGTCGAGGTCGAGGGCTTCCACCCGCGTGGGGCGCCCTTCCTCCCCTCGCTCCTGGGTGGCCTCGGCGACCAGCTCCGGGCCGCCACGGTGATCGGCGCCTATCCCCGACCGATCGCGGCCGGACCGGAGGCCCTGGCCGCCCCGGTCACGCCCCAGCACGAGAAGGCCTGAGCCCATGCCCACGGTCGGCCCGCGTCCGCGCCCCGGCATCCTCGAGATCAGCCCCTATGTCGGCGGCAAGGCCGAGGCCGGCCCGGGCCCGGCGATCAAGCTCTCCGCCAACGAGAGCGCGATCGGCCCGAGCCCGGCCGCGGTCGAGGCCTACCGCGCCGAGGCGGCCCGCCTGCACCGCTACCCGGACGGCGGCTGCACGGCGCTGCGCGCGGCGATCGGCCGGCGCTTCAACCTGGATCCCGCGCGCATCGTCTGCGGCGCCGGCTCGGACGAGCTGATCGGCCTCCTGGTGCGCGCCTATGCCGGTCCGGGCGAGGAGGTCGTGCACAGCGCGCACGGCTTCCTCATGTACAGGCTCGCCGCCCTCGCCGCCGGTGCCCACCCGGTGGCGGCACCCGAGCGCGAGCTCAAGGCCGACGTCGACGCCCTGCTCGCCCGGGTCACGAGCCGCACGCGCATCGTCTTCCTCGCCAATCCGAACAACCCGACCGGCTCGTACCTCTCCCAGGACGAGCTGCGCCGGCTGCACGCCGGACTGCCCGAGGACGTGCTGCTCGTGATCGACGCCGCCTATGCCGAGTTCGTGGGTGCGGCCGACTACGGCAGCGGCCTCGAGCTCGCCCACGAGCACGCCAACGTCGTGACCACGCGAACCTTCTCGAAGCTGTTCGGGCTCGCCGCCCTGCGCGTCGGCTGGCTCTACGGCCCGAAGCCCGTGGTCGACGTGCTCGACCGGATCCGCGGGCCGTTCAACGTCGGCCAGCCGGCGCAGGCGGCGGCGGTGGCGGCGCTCGAGGACGTCGAGCACCAGGCGGCGGCGCGCGCCCACAACGACCGCTGGCTGCCCTGGCTCAAGGAGCAGCTCCTCGGCCTCGGGCTGATCGTCCACCCCTCGGTCGGCAACTTCCTCCTGGTCGACTTCCCGCGCGATCCCGGCCGCGACGCGCGCGCCGCCGAGGCGTTCCTCGAGCGGCACGGGGTGATCCCGCGCGCCATGGGCGCCTACGGCCTGCCCCACGCGCTGCGCCTGTCGGTCGGCCTGGAGGCCGAGAACCACCGGCTGGTCGAGGTGCTGCGGGCGTTCGTGCGGGGTGCGCCGCACGCGGGCGCGCTTTGATGCCGAAGACACTCGGGCTGATCGGCTGCGGTGCCTTCGGCGAGTTCATGCTGCGCCATCTGACCCCCTACTTCCGCGTCCGCGTGCACGATCCCCACCGCGATCTCGGGCCCGTCACGGCGGTCTACGACGTCACCGCCACGGATCTTCCCGAGGCGGCCTCGGCCGAGATCGTCGTGCTCGCCGTGCCGGTGCAGCGGCTCGATGGCGTGGTGCGGTCGATCCTGCCGCATCTGCGGCCGGCCGCCCTCGTGGTCGACGTCTGCTCGGTCAAGCTCAAGCCCTACCGGCTGCTCGCGGGCCTGTTGCCGGAGACGGTCGACTTCGTGTGCACGCACCCGCTGTTCGGTCCGCAGAGCGGCCGCGACGGCATCGCCGGCCTCAAGGTCGCGGTCTGCCCGGGGCGCGGCGGGCGCGAGGTCTGCCTCGCCCGGTTCCTCGCCGAGCGGCTGCGGCTGCAGGTCGTGCACACCGACCCGGAGCGGCACGACCGCGAGCTCGCCTACGTCCAGGGCCTGACCCATCTGATCGCCAAGATCATGGTCGAGATCGAGCCCGAGGATGTGCTGCAGACCACCCGCACCTGGGAGCTGTTGATGCAGAGCGTCGAGCTGGTGCGCTACGATTCGGACGAGCTGTTCCTCGCGATCGAGAGCGAGAACCCGTTCGTGGGCGAGGCCAAGGGGCGGTTCTTCGACGCCGCGCGCGCGCTCGAGGCACGGCTCGGCGAACTCGCCGCCGCGGCCCGTCGCGACCGCGAAGGCGGCTGAGCGCGTTGCGCGACCACCCGCTCCGCCAGCGGCTCAACGAGGAGCTCCATTCCCGCCCCTCGATCCCCGTCCGCCCGCCGGCGCGGATCCTCCACCTAGCGATGCTCGACCCCGGTTCCGGCCGGCTCAAGGCGGCGTTCGCCGCGTTCTGCGCCCGCAACGCCCTGCCCGAGCCGGGCGAGGCGGCGCGCCAGGCGGTGGTCGAGATCGGCACACAGCGGCTCAAATGGGAGCGGCACGGCGAGTTCGGAACGCTGACCTTCGTGGGCTCCCCGCCCGAGGATCTGCTCGCACCGTCGCTGATCGTCCCGGCGCTCCTCGGGGAGATCACGGGTGATCTCGGCGACCTCCGCATCGCCGCGGCCGACATCCGGCTCGTGCGCGACGAGGAGGAGCCGGCGCCCACGCTCGTCGAGCGCTTCTTCGGCCACGACGACGTCTCGGGCGGGCTCGTGGCCGGCGGCACCGCCCGGCTCTTCACCGACTTCCGGATCGGCCCGGACGGCTTCACCCGCTACCTGCTCCTGGACCGCGCGCTCACCGCGGCGCGCGCCGGACGGACGGTCCGCCGGCTGTGCGAGATCGACACCTACCGGATGCTCTCCCTCATGGCCTATCCGGTGGCGCAGTCGCACGCACCCGTCCTGGGCGGGCTGGAGCAGCGGCTGCACGGCATCCTCGACGACATGGCGCGGGCGAACGGGGCGGCGGCCGAGCGCGCCGTGCTCGAGCGGATGACCGCGCTCTCGCGCGAGGTCGAGCGGCTGATCGACGCGCACGCCTTCCGCTTCGCCGCGGGCAAGGCCTACCACCGGATCGTCCAGCAGCGTCTGGCCGAGCTGCACGAGGGCTCGATCTCCGGCTACCAGCGGTTCAGCCCGTTCCTCGAGCGGCGGCTCGGCCCGGCGATGGCCACCTGCATCGCCACCGAGGCGCGGGTCGAGAGCCTCGCCCGCCGCCTCGCCCGGGCGATCGACCTCCTGCGCACCCGGATCGACGTCGCCCTCGAGGCGCAGAACCAGGACATCCTCGAGGGCATGGCCGAGCGCACCAGGGCCCAGCTCCGTCTGCAGGAGACGGTCGAAGGCCTCTCGGTCGTGGCGATCAGCTACTACGCCCTCTCCGTCCTGGCGAAGATGGTCGAGCCCGTCGCCTCGCACCTCTTCGGGATGGACGAGGCGTTGGTGGTCGCGGTCCTGGCCCCGGTCGTCGTGCTCCTCGTCTGGCTCGGCCTGCGCCGGGTCCGCGCCCGGATCGCCCGCGGCGCATGAGCGGGTCGGCGGTGCCCGCCGGTCCGACCGACGCCGGCGGGGCGGAACTCGCCTGGATCTTCGGCTACGGCTCCTTGATGTGGCGGCCGGGCTTCGCCTTCGCGGCGAGCGCGCCGGCCCGCCTCGAGGGCTGGCACCGGGCCCTGTGCGTGCGCTCGGAACATTGGCGTGGAACGCCGGCACGGCCGGGCTGCGTGCTCGGGCTCACCGCCGGCGGCTCCTGCGTCGGCCGCGCCTTCGCCGTGCCGGCGGCGGAGGAGCCGGCGCTGCTCGCCTATCTGGACGAGCGCGAGAACGTGGGCGTCTACCTCTACGAGCGCCGCCGGCTCGAGGTCACCCGGCTCGACAGCGGCGAGCGGATCGCGGCCTGGACCTATCTGGCGCGCGTCGAGCATCCGCGCTTCGAGGGCGATCTCGAGCGCTCCGAGCTGTTCGCCCGGCTGCGCGTGGCGAGGAGCCTCGGCGGCTCCAACCTCGACTATCTGCGCGAGACGGTCGCGCATCTGCGCGAGCTCGGCATCGCCGAGCCCGAGCTCGAGGGTCTCCTGGCCGAAGCGCTCGGCGAGGTCGCAACGTCGGCACCGGCGCGCTGAGCGTCGCCCTCAGACGAGCTTCGTCCGCGGCACGGGCGCCTCGTCCCAGCACCCGAGCACGGTCTGGTCGAAGTCGACCAGGGAGCCGGTCATCATCCCGCTCTCGGCCGAGCAGAGGAAGGCCACGGCGCGGGCCACCTCGCTCGGGTCGAGCAGCCGGCCGAAGGGTCGGCCCGCGGCCGCCTTCTCGAGCCAGTCGGGCGGCGCGTCGTGCGCCTTCTTCTGGATCGCGTGCTCGCCCGGCGTGTTCATCCAGCCGATGTTGAGGCCGTTGACGCGGATCCGGTGCGGCAGCACCGAGAACGCCACGTTCCGGGTCAGGGCACCCAGCATCGTCTTCGAGGCCGAGTAGGCGGTCAGGAACGACTGGCCGCCGTGGCTCGAGGTCGAGAGGATGTTGACGATCGCCCCCTCGATGCCGCGGTCGAGCATCAGCCGGATCGCGTCCTGCATG
>JBBIIE010000197.1:0-6498 GCA_037446605.1 Geminicoccaceae bacterium
GGGCGCTGCCCGACGGCCCCGGCCCGGCACTCGCCGGTGCACCCTTCGCCCCGATGTTGCTTGAGGGTACCGACCGCCTATGTATGATCGGCAGGGCGGCCGCCGTCCGCGTGGCGGGCGCGGCAGGGTCGGCCGGCGGCAGCGTGCCGCGCCACGGGTGAAGGACCGAGGCCTTGAACAACTTCTCGAAGAACCTGGCGCTCTGGGTGATCATCGGGCTCCTGCTGATCGCCCTGTTCAACCTCTTCCAGAGCCCCTCGGCGCGCGGGCCGCAGACGAGCCTGGCCTTCTCCGAGTTCCTCTCGGAGGTCCAGGCCGGCAAGGTCGCCGACGTCGTCATCCAGGGCAACTCGATCAGCGGCCACTTCGCCGACGGACGGCTGTTCTCCACCTACGCGCCGAACGACCCGAACCTGGTCGACCGGCTGACCGGGGCGGGCGTGCGCATCGCCGCCATGCCGCTCGACGACAACATGCCCTCGCTCGTGGGCGTGCTGGTCTCCTGGTTCCCGATGCTGCTCCTGATCGGCGTGTGGATCTTCTTCATGCGCCAGATGCAGTCGGGCGGCGGCAAGGCCATGGGCTTCGGCAAGAGCCGGGCCAGGCTCCTGACCGAGAAGCACGGCCGCGTCACCTTCCAGGACGTGGCCGGCATCGACGAGGCCAAGGAGGAGCTCCAGGAGATCGTCGAGTTCCTCAAGAATCCGCAGAAGTTCCAGGCGGTCGGCGGCCGGATCCCCAAGGGGTGCCTGCTCGTGGGCCCGCCGGGCACCGGCAAGACGCTCCTTGCGCGCGCCATCGCGGGCGAGGCCAACGTGCCCTTCTTCACGATCTCGGGTTCGGACTTCGTCGAGATGTTCGTCGGCGTGGGCGCCTCGCGCGTGCGCGACATGTTCGAGCAGGCCAAGAAGCACGCCCCCTGCATCGTCTTCATCGACGAGATCGACGCGGTCGGCCGGCACCGCGGTGCCGGGCTCGGCGGCGGCAACGACGAGCGCGAGCAGACCTTGAACCAGCTCCTCGTCGAGATGGACGGCTTCGAGGCCAACGAGGGCGTCATCCTGATCGCCGCCACCAACCGGCCCGACGTACTCGACCCGGCGCTGCTGCGCCCGGGCCGCTTCGACCGCCAGGTCGTGGTGCCGAACCCCGACGTGCTCGGCCGCGAGCGGATCCTGAACGTGCACGTCAAGAAGATCCGCGTGGCGCCGGACGTCGACACCAGGATCATCGCCCGCGGCACGCCCGGCTTCTCCGGCGCCGACCTCGCCAACATCGTGAACGAGGCGGCGCTCCTGGCGGCGCGCCAGGGCAAGCGCTCGGTGACGATGAGCGACTTCGAGGCCGCCAAGGACAAGGTGATGATGGGCGCCGAGCGGCGCTCGATGGTCATGACCGAGGAGGAGAAGCGGCTCACCGCCTACCACGAGGCGGGGCACGCGGTGGTGGGCTTCTTCTCGCCGGCCTCCGACCCGATCCACAAGGCGACCATCATCCCGCGCGGCCGGGCGCTCGGCATGGTCGTGCGGCTGCCCGAGGGCGACCGCATCTCGGTCTCGCGCGAGAAGCTCATGGCCGACATCGCGGTGGCGATGGGCGGGCGGGTCGCCGAGGAGCTGATCTTCGGCCACGACAAGGTCACGGCCGGCGCCTCCTCCGACATCCAGCAGGCCACCAAGATCGCCCGCCACATGGTCACCCAGTGGGGCATGAGCGACAAGCTCGGGCCGGTGGGCTACGCCGAGAACCAGCAGGAGGTGTTCCTCGGCCACCAGATCACCCAGATCAAGAACGTGTCCGAGGCCACCGCGCAGCAGATCGACAGCGAGATCCGCCGGCTGGTCGATGCGGGCTACGCCCGCGCCCGGGAGGTCCTGAGCGAGAAGCTCGAGCTCCTCCACGGCCTGGCCCGGGCACTGCTGGAGCACGAGACGCTGACCGGCGAGGAGATCGCCGCGGTCATGCGCGGCGAGGCGGTGCCGCTGGCGCGCCGGTCGGCCGACGCGGCCTCGACCGCGACCGGCTCGGGCGGGGCGCGGCGCGGCTCGGTTCCGACATCCGCCCGACCCGATGCCGACGACGGGGCGTCGGGGATCGCGCCGAGCCCGCAGCCCGGCACCTGACGGCCGGGCGCGGGCGAGCGGGCCTCAGCCGCCGGGCCCGCCCCGTCCGCGTCGCTCGCGGGCACGGAAGAGGAGCGGCGTGGCGAGCACCACGAGCGCGATGCGCACGATGTGCACGGCCGCCACGAGCGCCGGATCGTCGGTCAGGGCGAGCGCCACGAGGCTCATCTCGGCGAGGCCGCCCGGCGCCAGCGCCAGCACGAGGAGCAGGAGCGGCAGGCCCGTGGCGCGGTGCAGGAGCCAGCCGGTGGCGAGCGCGAGCGTCAGCATGAGGACGGTCAACCCCACCCCCGTCAGGACCGCGAGCGCGATGCGGCTCGGCGGGTAGCCGGCGAAGCGGGCACCGACCTGGGCGCCGATCACGAGCTGCGCGCCCGCCACCACGAGCGGCGGGGGCGCGCCGTGCACGAACCCGAGCAGATGCGCGGCGGCGCTCAGCAGCATCGGGCCCACGAGGCCCGGCGCCGGCAGGCGCAGGAGCGGCCCGAGGACGAGCCCGACGATCCCGCACGCCAGCAGGACCAGGAGGTCGGCCGTCCCGCCGGCGGCGCGCGCCGCGGCCGGGCCGGTCGGGATCCCGTAGCCGACGAGGCGAAGGGTGAGCGGGATGGTGAGCACGACGAGCAGGATCCGGGTGGCGTGGACGAGGGCGATGGTGCGGAGATCGCCCCCGGCCCGGTCGCCGAGCACGATCATCTCGCCGAGCCCGCCCGGGGTGGCCGAGAACCAGGCCGTGATCGGATCGAGACGCCCGACGTGGCGCAGATAGAGGAACGCGCTCACCGCCACGAGGGCCACGTAGGCGGGCAGCGCCACGAGGATCGGCAGCCAGTGCGGCAGGCCGCCGAGCAGGTCGC
Organism: Geminicoccaceae bacterium; assembly: GCA_037446605.1. Classification (GTDB taxonomy): domain Bacteria; phylum Pseudomonadota; class Alphaproteobacteria; order Geminicoccales; family Geminicoccaceae; genus JANXAZ01. The sequence continues at coordinate 2,981 of JBBIIE010000197.1, forward strand.
GGTCGAAGCCGCTGCCGAGCAGCACGCCGAGCACCGCCACGACCGGCCCGCGCAGCGCGGGCGGCACCGCCAGCGGCAGCCCGGCGACGCTCGCCACCATGGTCGCGAGCATCGGCCCGAGCATCCAGGCGAGCGGCAGGCCGGCGCGCGCCGCCGCGAGGCCGCCCAGCCCGCCGACGGCGAGGGCCAGGCCGAGATGCTGCAGTTCGACCCGGGTCATCGCGCGGCGCGCCGGCGCGGTCCGGCCGGCGTCCGGCTCAGGAGACGCCGAGGGCGGCCGGTGCGGGTGCGCCCGCGGCCCGGACCCGGCGGTCGAGCAGGCGCAGGAGCGCCAGCCCGGGCAGCGCCGCGACGGCGGTCAGCAGGATGAAGCCCGGCCAGCCGAGCCCGACCTGCAGGAGCCCGGCGAAGCCCGCGAGGAAGGTGCGCGCCTGGGCCATCAGCGAGGACAGGAGGGCGTACTGCGTGGCCGTGTAGGTCACGTTGCAGAGCGAGCTCAGATAGGCGACGAAGGCGGTCGTGCCCATGCCGCCGGCGAGGTTCTCGATCGTGATCGTGAGGGCGAGCACGCGGTTGTCGTGGCCGGCGGCCCACAGCAGCAGGAAGACGAGGTTCGAGGCCATCTGGGCGATGCCGCAGACCCAGAGCCCGGGCAGGAGCCCGAGGCGGCGCACCAGGAGGCCACCCACGACGCCGCCCAGCAGCACGGCCACGAGGCCCCATGTCTTGACGATCGCCGCGACCTCGCTCTTCGAGAAGCCGAGCCCGACGTAGAGCGGGCTCGTGAGCGCGCCCAACAGCGCGTCGCCGAGCTTGTAGAGCACCACGAAGAGCAGCACGAGCAGCGCGCTCGCGGCACCGTTCCGCGCGAAGAACTCGGCGAAGGGAGCGACCACCGCGCGCTCGACCCAGGGGCCGAGGCCGGCGCGGTCGCCCACCGGCTCGCGCTCGACCGGTGCCGCCGGCTCGGGCAGGGCGAGCGTCACGGCCACGGCTGCGAGCAGGAGGGCCGCCATCACGGCGTAGGCGAGCGACCAGCCGTACCATTCGGCCAACAGGAGGGCGCCCGCGCCCGAGGCGAACATGGCGAGGCGGTAGCCGATCACCAGCATCGCCGCCGCGGCACCCTGGCGGTCCTGGCTCACGAGCTCGACCCGGAAGGCGTCGATCACGATGTCCTGGGTGGCCGAGAGGAAGGCGACCAGGACGGCCAGTGCCGCGACCCGGGCGAGCCCCGCCTCCGGCGCGGCGAGGCCGAGGAGGACGATCGCTGCCACGAGGGTGAGCTGGGTGAGCAGGAGCCAGCCGCGGCGACGGCCGAGCCGGCGCGTCAGGAGTGGCAGCGGCACGCGGTCGACGATGGGCGACCAGACGAACTTCCAGCCATAGGCCAGCCCGACCCAGGCGAAGAAGCCGATCGCCGCGGTCTGGACCCCGGCCTCGGCGAGCCGCATGGTGAGGGTGCCGCCGGTGAGCGCCAGGGGCAGCCCCGAGGCGAAGCCCAGGATCAGGATGCCCAGGATGCGCGGCTCGAGATAGACCCGCGCGGCCTCGCTCCAGCGCCGGTCCGTGGCCGCGCCGTCCATCAGCCGGGCGCCCGGGCGGGCGCGGGTGCGGGACCGCTCAGAAGAACCGCTCCTGGACCTCGACGATGTCGCCCGGCAGGATCGGCTGCACCCCCGGTACCGCCACGCCCTGCGCGTTCGCCCCGCCGCGCTTGAGGATCACCGCGTCCTGCTTGGCGCGATAGGTGAAGCCACCGGCGATCGAGACCGCCTGCAGCACGGTCATGCCGTTGACGTACTCGTACTGCCCCGGGCGGTTGACCTCGCCCAGGATGTAGAACGGCCGATAGTTCGTCACCTCGACGCTCACCTGCGGGTCGACCAGGTAGCCGTCCTTGAGACGGGCCTTGATCCGCTCCTCGAGCTCGCGCGTGGTGAGGCCGTAGCCCTGGATCTCGCCGATCAGCGGCATGGCGAAGTTGCCGGCCCCGTCGAGGGTGAACTCGCCCGACAGGTCCTCGTGGCGGAACACGATCACCTTCACCTTGTCGCCGGAGGCGAGCGTGTAGGGTGGCGTGCTCAGGGCCACCGGCCCCGCCGGGCCGGCGCCCGCCGCCGGCAGCCCCACCACCTGGGTCGGAGCCGGCGAGCCGCCGCAGGCGGCGAACAGGAGCAGTACGCCCAGGAGCAGCCAGCGGCCCGTCGCCTCAGCAAGCGAGACCATCCGCCACCTCACCTTCATCGGAACCCGCACAAACGTCGCCCGGCCACCGCGCGGAGCCGGTCGGGAAGGTATGGAGAACGGCGCGCGCCTGCAAGACGAGCCCCACCCGGACGGTACCCGGCCGCTCAGAGGCGGGCGGTCAGGCCGACCCGGACGATGTGCCGGTCGTAGTCCGCGCCGTTGACGTCCGAGTCGCGCGTGCTGAACTCGTAGCCGCCGTCGATGCTCAGGTTGCGGTTGAGGAGGTAGCGGACGCCGGCGCGCGCCCGATAGGTGTTGTCGGTCCGGTCGATGCCCTCGAAATCGTCGCGGGTGTAGCTCAGCCGGCCGTTGAGCAGCAGGTTGCGCAGGAGCTCGTGCTGGACCTCGGCCGCGACCTCGCTCTGCAGGTTGGCCGAGGCGCCGCCCTGGGTGGTCTCGACGATCCCGCCGCCGGCCTCGAAGATCAGCGAGGTGAGCCCGGTCACGTTCCAGGTGAGCCGCGCCCGACCGCCCGGCCCACTCACATTGTCGAGGTCGTCGTCGTCGTACTCGCGGCGCAGATAGCCGACCTGCACCTCGCCGAACAGGATCCCCGTGATGTCGATCTCGGAGCCGACCGAGAAGCCGTAGCCCTTGGAGTCGCGGTCGAAGCCGGCATTGTCGGGGGTCTTGTCGTAGCGGACGACCGTGTAGTCGCCCTGAACGAACAGGTTGAAGCGCGGCGAGACCTTGTAGCCGATGCGCAGATCGCCGTTGAGCTCGATCAGATCGCGGCGGTCCTCGTTGAGGTCCTCCTCCTCGTAGTCCTCGCGGGTGACCGACCCACCGACGACGAAGAAGACGAGGTTGAACTCGCGCCGGTAGCCGAGGCGCGCCAGCCCCTCGTAGTAGGTGACGATGTCACCGGCTTGGACCGTTTCGGGATCGGACCGGTCCTCGTGCAGACGCCGCAGGCTCAGCTCGCCGAGCAGGGTGTCGTTGCGGGTGATGTCGAGCCGACCATTGCTCGAGATCCCGAAATCCTCGTAGTTGTTCTCGTCGAACTCGTCGTACAGGGCGAAGTCACCGAACGCCGTCAGATTGAGCGCGTGCCGCGACCACTGCGAGTTCACGTTGATCTGCGGGCGGACGAGCAGGCCGAAATCGTCGTCCTCGTTGTTCTCGCGGGCGAAGACGTTGCTGTCGTACTCGCCACCGACGCGCAGCGAGGGGAAGATCAGGAAGCCGCCGGCGCGGATCCCGAGCGGGTCGAACTGCGGCCGCCGCCGCTCTTCGACGGTGACGTTGCGCTCCGGCTCGGGTGCCGG
>JBBIIE010000198.1:0-6360 GCA_037446605.1 Geminicoccaceae bacterium
GTCTACGCGGTCGACGGGGCCGGCGTGGTGACCGCGACCGCCGCCGGCGACGGCTCGCGGCTGTGGAGCTGGCAGACCCGCGAGGGCCGGGTCGACGACCGGGTCGCGGGCGGTGCGGTGGCGACCGCCGGGGGGATGGTGTTCGCCACCCTCGCGCACGGCGAGGTGGTGGCCCTCCCCGCGGGCGGCGGCGAGCCGCTCTGGCGGGTGACGCTCCGTGCCCCGCTCCGGGCCGCGCCGGCGATCGCCGGCGGCCTCGTCCTGGTGCGCACCGCCGACAACCAGCTCGTGACGCTCGATGCCGCCACCGGCCAGTTGCGCTGGCGCCACGCCGGCGCGGTCGAGCCGGCGGCCCTCCTGGGCGGCGCCCCGCCGGCCGTCCAGGGCGGCCTCGCCGTGGTCGCCTATGCCTCGGGCGAGGTCGCGGCGCTCGCCCTCGACAGCGGCCGGCCGGTCTGGACGGAGAGCGTGGTCAGGCCGCGCCGCACGCTGGCGCTGGGCGCCATCCTCGACATCGCGGGCGCGCCCGTGATCGACCGCGACCGGGTGGTCGTGGCCGGCAACGGCGGGGAGATCGCGGCCCTCGATCTGCGCCGCGGCGAGCGGCTGTGGGACGCGCCGATCGGCTCGCGCGGCACGCCCTGGGTGGCCGGCGAGTTCGTCTTCGTGGTGAGCGACCGCGGCGAGCTCGTCTGCCTGCTGCGTCAGGGCGGCCGGGTGCGCTGGGTGAGCCAGCTCGCCCCGGCGGCGGAGGGCGGCACGGCGGCACCGGTCTGGGCCGGCCCGGTGCTCGCCTCCGAGCGGCTCTGGGTGGTCGGCTCCTCGGGCGATCTGTTGGCCCTCTCGCCCTTCACCGGCGAGCTGCTCGAGCGGACCCGGCTCGGCGGCCGTGCCAGCCAGCCGCCGGTGGTGGCCGGCGGCACCCTCTACGTGCTGACCGACGCCGGCGAGCTCCTGGCCTTCCGCTGACCGCAGCGGCTAGGTTCGACCCATGCGCACCGTGGCGATCCTCGGCCGGCCGAACGTCGGCAAGTCGACCCTGTTCAACCGCCTGGTCGGCCGCCGCCAGGCGCTGGTCCACGACCTGCCCGGGGTGACCCGCGACCGCATCGAGGGCCGGGCGCGGCTGCGCGACCTCGACTTCCGCGTGCTCGACACCGCCGGCCTCGAGCCGGACCGCCCCGAGGACCTGGCCGGCCGGCTCGCGGCCCTCACCCTCGAGGGCCTCGCTTCCGCCGATCTCGGCCTGCTCGTGGTCGACGCCCGGGCGGGCATCACCCCGCTCGACCGCGAGATCGCGCGGCTGCTGCGCCGCCAGGGCAAGCCGATCCTCCTGGTCGCCAACAAGTGCGAGGGCCGGGCCGGTGCCGCCGGGCTGGCCGAGGCCTTCGAGCTCGGCCTGGGCGAGCCCGTGGCGATCTCCGCCGAGCACGGCGAGGGCATGGTCGAGCTCGCCGACGCGCTCCGCCCGTACCTGATCGAGCCGGCGCCGGAGACGGCCACCGAGGCCGCACCCGGCGAGGCCGCCGAGGAGGCCGCGGACGAGCGGCCGGCCGGGCCGCTGCGCCTGGCCGTGGTCGGCCGACCCAATGTCGGCAAGTCGTCGCTGATCAACGCGCTCCTGCGCAGCGACCGGCTGCTGGTCGGCCCCGAGCCCGGGCTGACCCGCGACGCGGTGCGGATCGCCTGGCGCTGGCGCGATCGCGAGATCGAGCTCGTCGACACCGCCGGGCTCCGCCGCCGGGCGCGGATCGAGCGGCCACTGGAGAAGCTCTCGGCCGGGGCCACGGTCCGGGCCGTCCGCGAGGCCCACGTGGTCCTCCTCCTGCTGGACGCCGAGCGCCCGCTCGAGCACCAGGACGCGACCATCGCCGATCTGGCCATCGAGGAGGGCAAGGCGCTCGTGCTGGCGGTCAACAAGTGGGACCTCGTGGCCGAGCCGCAGCGCCTGCTGGCCGAGCTCGAGGCGCGCGTCGGCGAGCGGCTCGACCGGCTCAAGGGTCTGCCCGTCCTGCCGGTCTCGGCGCGCACCGGGCGCAACCTCGGCAAGCTCCTGCCGGCCGTGGTGCTCGCCTTCGAGCGCTGGTCCCGGCGCGTGCCGACCGGCCGGCTCAACCGCTGGCTCCAGGGCATGGTCGAGGCGCACCCGCCGCCGATGGTCGACCGCCGCCGCGTCAAGCTGCGCTACGCCACCCAGGTGGGCAGCCGCCCGCCGACCTTCGCCCTGTTCGGCAACGGCCCGGCCGAGCGGCTGCCGGCGAGCTATCTGCGCTACCTCGTGAACGGCCTGCGCGAGACCTTCGACCTGCCCGGCACGGTGATCCGGCTCGTGGTGCGGGCCGCCGAGAATCCCTACGAGGGATCGAGCTGAAGGGCGATCCGCTCGCCGTGGCGGGTCGAGGCGGGGTCGAGCAGGTCGCAGATCCCGGCGGCGTAGCGCTCCGGCGCCGGCTGCGCCCGCGGCGGCTCGCCGGGGAACGCCTGCGCGCGCAGCCGGGTCGCCATGGCTCCCGGCTCGGCCACGACGAGGCGGATCCGGGTGATCGCGAGCTCGTCGGCCCAGGCGAGCGCCATCGCCTCGAGGCCGGCCTTGGCGGCCGTGTAGGGCGCCCAGTAGGCGCGCGGCTCGCGGGCGATCGGATCGCCCACGACCACCACCCGGGCCGCCGGTGCCGCGCGCAGCAGCGGCTCCAGGGCGCGGGCGAGGCGGAACAGGAGGAGCGGCCCCAGCCCCAGCACCCGCTCGACCTCGGCCGGGTCCTGGTGCGGCAGGGGGCCGAGCGTGCCGAGCTCGGCCGCGGCCAGGACGAGCCCGTCGAGCCGGCCGAAGCGGGCGAAGAGTGCCGCACCCAGCCGGTCGACGGCCTCGCCCTCGCGCAGGTCCTGGGCCACGAGCGTGGCCTCCGAGCCTGCCGCGCGGACCGCGTCGTCGAGGTCCTCGAGGGCGCCCCGGGTGCGCGCCACCGCGACGATCCGGGCGCCGCGGCGGGCGGCCTCGAGCGCCACCGCCCGGCCGAGCCCGCGGCCGGCCCCGGCCACGAGCAGGATCCGGCCCTCGAGTGGCCGTCCGCTCACCGGGCCGTGTCCTCGAGCAGGACCGACATCTGCGCGCCGGTCTCGCCCTGGTCGTGGTCGACGAGGCGGGTCGGGTAGTCGCCGGTGAAGCAGGCGTCGCAGAAGGCGCGCGCCTCGCCGTCGCGGCCGGCCTCGCCGGCGGCCCGGTAGAGGCCGTCGATGGACAGGAAGGCGAGGCTGTCGACGCCGATGATGCGCGCCATGTCCTCGATCGAGTGGCGGGCGGCGAGCAGCTTGGCGCGCTCCGGCGTGTCGACGCCGTAGAAGCAGGAGTGGGTGGTCGGCGGGCTGGCGATCCGCATGTGCACCTCGCGGGCGCCGGCCTGGCGGACCATGGCCACGATCTTGGTGGATGTGGTGCCGCGCACGATGCTGTCGTCGACGAGCACGACGCGCCTGCCGCCGAGGGTCGCCGGGGTGGCGTTGTGCTTGAGCTTGACGCCCAGGTGGCGGATCGAGTCGGTCGGCTCGATGAAGGTCCGCCCGACATAGTGGTTGCGGATGATCCCCAGCTCGAAGGGCAGGCCCGAGGCCTGGGCGTAGCCGATCGCCGCCGGCACGCCGCTGTCCGGGACCGGCACCACGAGGTCGGCCGCGGCCGGCGCCTCGCGCGCCAGCTCCATGCCGATGCGCTTCCTGACCTCGTAGACGCCGCGGCCCTCGATGACGCTGTCGGGCCGGGCGAAGTAGACATACTCGAAGATGCAGAAGCGCCGCGGCCGCGGCCGGAACGGGCGCAGGCTCGCCACCCCGCGGCGGTCGACCACGACCATCTCGCCGGGCTCGACGTCGCGCACGAAGGCCGCACCCAGGATGTCGAGGGCGCAGGTCTCCGAGGCCAGGATGGTGGCGCCGTCGAGCTCGCCCACGACGAGCGGCCGCACGCCCAGGGGATCGCGCACGCCGACGATGCCGTCGTCGAACAGCGCCACCAGCGACCAGGCGCCCTCGACCTGCTCGAGCGCGTCGACCAGGCGCTTGACCAGCGTCGCCTTCTTCGAGCGGGCGATCAGGTGGATCAGCACCTCGGTGTCGGTGGTCGACTGGAACAGGCTGCCCTGCTCGACCAGGCGGTGGCGCAGGCGCTGGGCGTTGGTGAGGTTGCCGTTGTGGGCGAGCGCGAAGCCACCGAAGGAGAGGTCGGCGAACAGCGGTTGGACGTTGCGCAGCGCGGTGGCGCCGGTGGTGGCGTAGCGGGTGTGGCCGATCGCGGCGTGGCCGGGAAGCTGCTCGACCACCGAGCGCTTGGAGAAGGTGTCGCCGATCAGCCCGATGGCGCGGTGGCCGTGGAAGTGGCGGCCGTCGAAGGTCACCACCCCGGCCGCCTCCTGGCCGCGGTGCTGCAGGGCGTGCAGGCCGAGGATGGTGTGCGCGGCGGCGTCGCCGTGGCGGTAGACGGCGAACACCCCGCACTCCTCCGCGAGCCGGTCCTCGTCCCAGGGCGCCTTCCCGGCCATGCCGCTCGATCCCTCCGCTCAGCCGCCGGGCAGGAGCCGCTCGAGCTGGCGACGCTGCTCCGAGCTGTAGCCCTTGCCCGGCCCGACCCCACTGCCGCCGGCCGCCTTGACCTTGCCCTCGAGCTCGGCCGGCAGCAGCGCCTCGAGCTTGGCCGCGGCACCCTCGAGGTGCGGCAGCACGCGCGCCCGGGTGACCCACTCGGGGTGCCGCTCGGCCGGCACGAGCATGGTGCCGAGCAGGTAGGCGGCGGTCACCAGCAGCACGCCGCGGGCGAGCCCGAAGGCGGTGCCGAGCAGCCGGTCGGCGAGGCCGAGGCCGGCGCCGCCGGCGGCCCTGGCGAGCAGCCCGCCCAGGATCTTGAGCGCCACGAGGGGAACCAGGAAGACCAGCGCCACGGTCGCCAGATCGGTCAGGAGATCGTTGCCGACCGCCTCCTCGACCAGCGGGCGGACCGGCGTGAAGGCGAACCAGGCGGCCACCAGCGCGCCGATCCAGGCGAGCATGCCGGTGATCTCGCGGACCGCGCCGCGGGCCAGCGCCACGAGCGTCGAGAGCCCGACCACGGCGGCCACGGCGAGGTCGAGGGCGGTGACCGGCAGGTCCTGCATCAGCGGCTCGTCGGCTGCCGGCGCGGCTCCAGGCGCTCGACCAGCTCGACCAGCCGGCCGAGGCCGACGAGCTCGAGGCCGGCCGTCTCGGGCACGGCGGCGCGCGGCACGATCGCCCGGCGCAGGCCGAGCTCCTGGGCCTCCTTGAGGCGGGCGGCGGCGTGGCCGACGGCGCGGACCTCGCCCGCGAGGCCGACCTCGCCGAAGATCACCGTGGCGCGTGGCAAGGGCGCTCCGAGAAGGGCCGAGGCGATCGCCGCGGCGACCGCGAGATCGGCGGCGGGCTCGGCGATCCGCAGCCCACCCGCGACGTTGAGATAGACGTCGCGGCCGGCGGTCACAAGGCCGCAGCGTGCCTCGAGCACGGCCAGGATCATGGCCAGCCGGCCGCCGTCCCAGCCCACCACGGCGCGCCGCGGCGTACCCGGCACGCTCGCCCCCACGAGCGCCTGGACCTCGACCAGGAGCGGTCTCGAGCCCTCCATGGCGGCGAGCACCGCCGAGCCCGCCACCCCCTCCTCGCGCTGGGCGAGGAACAGGGCCGAGGGGTCGGCGACCGGCAGCAGGCCGGCCTCGGCCATCTCGAAGACGCCGATCTCGTTGGCCGGGCCGAAGCGGTTCTTGACCGCGCGCAGGATGCGGAAGGCCTCGCCGCGCTCGCCCTCGAAGTAGAGCACGGCATCGACCATGTGCTCGAGCACCCGCGGGCCGGCGATCACCCCGTCCTTGGTGACGTGGCCGATCAGGAGCAGCGCCGTGCCACGCCGCTTGGCGAGGCCGACCAGCGCCTGCGCCGCCGCCCGCAGCTGGCTCACCGTGCCGGGTGCGGCCTCGAGCCCGTCGAGCCACATGGTCTGGATCGAATCGACCACGAGGAGCGCCGGCGCGCCGGGCCGGTCGAGGGCCGCCAGCATGTCGTCGACGCGGGTCGCGGCGGCGAGCTCGACCGGCGCCTCGGCGAGGCCCAGCCGCCCGGCCCTCAGGCGGATCTGCTCGACCGATTCCTCGCCCGAGAGGTAGACGACGCGCCGGCCGGCCGCGGCCAGGGCGGCCGCCGCCTGCAGGGTCAAGGTCGATTTCCCGATGCCCGGATCGCCGCCGAGCAGGAGCGCCGAGCCGGGCACGAGGCCGCCGCCCAGCACCCGGTCGAGCTCGGCGAGCCCGGTCGACAGGCGCGGCTGCGGCCGCTCGGCGCCGGCGAGCGGCACGAGCTCGAGCC
>JBBIIE010000199.1:0-6287 GCA_037446605.1 Geminicoccaceae bacterium
GGGCGAGCCGCGCGCGGAAGCGCGGATCGTCGGCCGGCCAGACGAACGGGCGGAGCAGGCGCAGCGCCGCCCGGTCGCCCAGGGCGCGCGGTCGCTGCTCGCGCTCGAGGGCCCGCAGCTCGCGCGACATGCGGCCTGCCTAGGCCCGGGGCCCGGGTGCGGCAAGCGCGCCCGCGGGCGGTTCACCCGCGCCGGCGGGCGTGGCAGGAGGGAGCAGCGGTCGCCGCGGAGCCCGCGCATGCGCCTGTCCTACGCGCAGAACCTCGAGGACGTGCACCTCGCGCAGCTGTTCGCCGGCGAGCCGCCCGGCACCTATGTCGACGTGGGCGCCGGCCACCCGGTGGCCGACAACGTCACCTTCCACCTCTACCTCTCCGGCTGGCGCGGCCTCGTGATCGAGCCGCAGGCGCGCTGGGCCGAGCTCTACGCCGGGGTGCGCCCGCGCGACGTCGCGGTCTGCGCCCTGGCCGGCGCCGCCCCGGGCGAGGCCGAGCTGTTCGAGGTCGAGCGGCTGCACGGCCTGTCGACCACCGTCCTCGAGCACGCCCGCGGTGCCGCCGCCTTCGGCGCCGGCTACCGGCCGCGCCGCCTGCCGGTCCTGACCGTGGCCGGTCTCTGCCGGCGGCACGGGATCGCGGCGGTCGATCTGCTCAAGATCGACGTCGAGGGTGCCGAGGCGGCGGTGCTGGAGGGCGCCGGGCTCGCCGATCTCCGCCCGCGCCTCGTCCTGGTCGAGGCGGTGACACCCGGCAGCCTCACGCCGGCGCACGCCGCCTTCGAGCCGCTGCTGGATGCGGCCGGGTACGGGTGCGTCTGGTTCGACGGGCTGAACCGCTGGTACCTGCGGCACGAGGAGACGGCGCTGCGCGCCCGCCTGCCGCGCGCGAAGGCGGACTGGGGTGCGGTCGAGCACGCCTGGGACCACGGGCCCGCGGCCGACAGCCCGCGCCATCCCGACCACGCCCTCGCCCGCGCGCTCGTACGAGCCTTCCTCGCCGCCCTGCCGCGGCTCGATGCGGCGCTGCTCGGCCGGCTGCTGCTCGCCGGCCGCGATCCGGCCGAGCCACCGGATGCGGGCGAGCTCGAGGCGCTGCGCGCCCTGCTCGAGGGCAGCGCCGAGTTCCCGGGCCGTGATCCGCCGCTGCCCGAGGGCCCGACCCGCGCCGGGCCGATCGCGAACCTCCTCGCCCGCGACCGCGTGCGCGCCGCGCTCGGCCGCATCGCCGCCCACTACGACGGCGGCCATCTCCCCGAGTGAACGGGCCCGGGTGAGGGTGCCGCCGGCTCAGGCGCGCACGAGCGCCGCCGGCACGAGCTCCTCGGGCCCGGCCTCGCCGCGGCGCGGCCAGAGCGGCCAGGAGCGGGCGCAGAGATGGGGCCGCACCGCCGGCAGGAGGGCCACCATCACGATGCCGATCGACAGGAGGCACCAGACCGCCGGCCATTCCTGCGGGTCGTCGGTGAGCAGATGCGCGAGGCCCGGGCCGAGCAGGTAGTGGAACAGCGTCAGCCGCCAGGCGCCGTAGACCAGCGGCAGGAGGAATCCGGCGATCGCGTAGCCCGGGAAGCCGTGGTCGAACAGCCAGCCGATGAGGCCGCCGCCCAGATCGTTGCCGATGCCGTTGACCGGCAGCGACCAGGCGAGGTGCCAGGAGCCGGTGAGCGAGCACAGGCCCTCACCGCACAGCGGCCGGCCGATCCGGCAGCTGCCGGCCCAGGCGAAGGGGTAGAGCTGGAGGATCATGAGCACGCCCGCGCCGGCGGCGATCGCGTAGGCCCAGGGTGCGACCCGGCGCGCCACCGCCCGTGGCACGAAGCACAGCGAGAAGGCGTTGATGAACACCGGCTGGAAGGCGATGTGCAGGTATCCGAGTACGGTCAGGACTTGGTTGGCCGGCAGCTCGCAGCGGTCGATCACCGGCCAGGTCGCAGCCTGCAGCCCCTCCATGAGCGCGAAGTAGGCGACCGTCGCGGTGATCGCCCGCGGCTCGCCGCGTCGCGCCGTCCACACCGCCGTCGCCGCCCCGGCACCGGCCAGGAGCGCCGAGGCCTGCAGGCTCCAGCACATCGCCCGACCCCGTCCGATCCTCCCGCCCCGATCTTGCCGCGCCGGCGCGGCCTTGTCATCGCTCGCCTGGGCTCCCCCCGGGCTCTCCCGGGCGCTCCGCCGGCCGTCCGCCCGGGAGCCGCGCGGGGCTCCCGGGCGTGGCCGGTCAGGGCTGCCAGAAGGGCTTGGCGGTCTCGCGCATGACGTCCGCCCGCGTCAGGCCCAGATCCTTGAGCAGCCGGTCGTCGAGCTGGCCGAGGTCGAGGCGCTGGCGGCGGCGCCCGAGCCAGGTGTCCACCACCTCGAGGAGGGCCACGATCCGGGTGGCGAGGCTCGCCCCGCCGGTGGTCCGGGGAAGGGTGGCGCAGCTCGTGCCATGGGTCCGCATCGGTTCTCTCCTCGATCGCCGCGACCTTCGTCGTCGTCGGCTCGACCGGGAGGATGGGGTGAGCTAGGCTTGCCCACAAACGAGATGTTCTCGGTCTTTGGCTGAGGAAAATCGAGCCTTGTCCGCCCGCCTGCCGCCCTTGAACGCGCTCCGCGCCTTCGAGGCCGCCGCCCGCCACCAGAGCTTCGTCAAGGCCGCGGCCGAGCTGCACGTCACCCCGGCCGCGGTCAGCCACCAGGTCAAGCAGCTCGAGGAGATCCTCACGGTCACGCTGTTCCACCGCCTGCCGCGCGGGCTCGTGCCGACGCACGCCGCCAAGGCGATGCTGCCCGAGCTCGGCCGCGGCTTCGCCCAGTTCGCCCGCGCGGTGCAGGCGGCGCGCGAGGGCGGGCTCGCGGGCCAGCTCCGGCTGACCGTCCTGCCGTCCTTCGCCCAGCTCTGGCTCCTGCCGCGGCTCGGCCGCTTCCTGGCCCTGCGGCCCGAGATCGAGGTCGTGATCCTGGGCTCGACGCGGGTGGTCGACCTCGTGCGCGAGGGGATCGATCTGGGCATCCGCTACGGCCCCGGCCGCTGGCCCGGCGTGGAGACGCGCTTCCTGTTCAGCGAGGAGACCTTCCCGGTCTGCGCGCCCGCGCTCCTGGACGGCCCGCCGCCGCTCCGCCGGCCGGCCGACCTGCGCCAGCACCGGCTCCTGCACGACTGGGACCTCACCGCCGGCGAGACCTGGCTCGGGTGGCCGGCCTGGCTGCAGAAGCTGGGCCTCGGCGATCTTCCGGCCGACCGCGGCCTGCAGCTCCCCGATTCGGTCATGCTCACCGAGGCCGCGGTGCGCGGGCTGGGCGTGGCGATCGGCCGGACCAGCCTCTCCGGCGAGCATCTGGCGGCCGGCCGCCTCGTGCGCCCGTTCGCCCTCACCATGAAGGCCGACTTCAGCTACTTCGCGGTCCTGCCCGAGGGGCTCGCACCCGGCCCGCGCGCGCGCATCTTCCTCGACTGGCTGGTCGAGGAGAGCCGCGCCGCCGCCCCCTGAGCCGGGCTCAGGCGGAGAGGCCGCGGAGCAGCGTGTCGGCCAGCGTCCGCGAGAGCTCCTCGCGCGGGCTCCAGGGGAACTGCGGCTTGGTGATGAGCAGCGCCACCAGCCCGTGGCCGGCCGCCCAGATCGCCTCGGCCACCACCTGCGGGTCGGCCGGCCGCAGCACACCCGTCCCGACCAGCCGCGCCACCTCCTCCTGCAGGAGGGCGAAGGTGGCCTGGCCCGAAGGCGCCGCGGACACCCCCGCCGCCCCCGGCCGGTGGCCGGCCACCCCGGTGATCGGGGTCATGAAGATCACCCGGTACTCGTCGGGGTGGGCGAGGCCCCAGCGCACGTAGGCGTTCATGAGCGCGCGCAGCCGGGCACGCGGGTCGGGATCCCCGGCCGCGGCCGCGGCGGCCTCGCGGAACGCGGCGAGCAGCCCCTGGAACAGCTCGTCCGCGACCGCCGCCATCAGGCTCAGCCGGTCGGCGAAGTAGAGGTAGAGCGCCGCCGTCGAGACCCCGGCGAGCGCCGCCACCCGGCGCATGGTGAGCGCCTCGAAGCCCTCGCGCAGCACCAGCCGGCGCGCCGCCAGGACCACCTGGCGGCGGCGGTCCTCGACGCTGCGCCGCCGGCGCCGCGCCGGCCGTGCCGCGGCCTCGCTCACGGGTGCGGGCTGCTCCACGGCACCTCGATAGACCCTTGCCGGCGGCGCCGCAAGGGTCCATATGAACAGCGTTCATGTGAACATCGTTCAGGAGAGGGTCCGTGCTCCGGGTGGCGCTGCGCATGCTGACCGGCGACACCGCCCGCTATCTGGGCCTCGTGGTCGGCGTGGCCTTCGCGGTCATGCTGATGGCGCAGCAATCCTCGATCTTCGTCGGCCTGATGCTGCGCACCGCCGCCCAGGTGATCGACGTGGTCGACGCCGACCTCTGGGTCATGGACCCGCGGGTGATCTACGTGGAGGAGGTCGAGCCGTTGCCCGAGCGCGCGCTCTGGCGGGTGCGCGGCGTGCCGGGCGTCGACTGGGCCGCCCCCTTCTTCAAGGGGCTGGCCGTCGCCCGCGCGCCGGACGGCCGGCTGCAGCAGGTCTTCCTGTTGGGCGTCGACGACGCCTCCCTGGCCGGCGCGCCGCCGCGCATGCTCGAGGGCTCGATCGAGGACTTGCGCCGCCCGGGCGCGGTGGTGATCGACCGGGTGGGCGCCCTGTTCATCTGGCCGGGCGAGGAGCCGCGCCCGGGCAAGGTGCTGGAGCTCGCCGACCGGCGCGCCACGATCGTCGGCATCGCCGAGGCCTCGGCGCCGTTCACGACGTTCCCGGTCGTCTTCACCCGCTACAGCGAGGCGCTGCGCTTCGCCCCGCCGCCGCGCAAGCCGCTCTCCTAATTCCTGGTGCGCGCCCGCCCGGGCGAGGACCCGTCGGCACTCGCCGCGCGCATCGAGGCCGGGACCGGGCTCCGGGCGCTGCCCTGGCGCGACTTCGCCTGGGCCACGATCCGCTACTACATCGCGCGCACCGGCATCCCGGTGAACTTCGGCATCACCGTGGCGCTCGGCTTCATCGTCGGGGCCGCCGTGGTCGGCCAGACCTTCATGCTCTTCGTGCTCGACAATCTCCGCCAGTTCGGCGCGCTCGAGGCCATGGGCGTGGCCAACCGCACGCTGCTCGCCATGGTGCTCGTCCAGGCGCTCACCGTGGCCGCGGTCGGCTTCGGCATCGGCATCGGCCTGGCTGCCCTGATCTTCGAGGTCACCGGCCGCACCAACGTCGATCTGCGCGGCTTCTTCCTGCCCTGGTGGGTGGCCGCGGGCGTGGCGCTCGCGGTCCTCGTGGCCATCCTCGTGGCCTCGCTCGCCTCGATCCGCAAGGCGCTCCGCCTCGACCCGGCGGTGGTCTTCCGATGAGCCCGCCGGTCGTCCGCGCGCGCGGCGTGGTCGAGGACTTCCCCTCGGGCGAGGGGACCGTGCGCGTGCTGCACGGCATCGACCTCGAGGTCCGCTCCGGCGAGCTCCTCCTCCTGGTCGGCCCCTCGGGCTGCGGCAAGACCGGGCTGATCTCGATCCTGGCCGCGATCCTGGCCGCGACGGAGGGCACGGTCGAGGTCATGGGCCGCGACGTGGGCTCCCTCGGGACCGGCGCCGCGGCCCGCTTCCGAAGCGACACGGTCGGCTTCATCTTCCAGCACTACAACCTCCTGCCGACGCTCACCGCGGCCGAGAACGCGGCCATCCCGCTGGTCGTCCGCGGCCTGCCGCTCGGCCGCGCCGCGCGCCGCGCCGAGACCCTGCTCGAGGGGCTCGGCATGGCCGGGCACACCCGGAAGCTGCCGCGCCAGCTCTCCGGCGGGCAGCAGCAGCGGGTGGCGATCGCCCGCGCGCTGGTCCACGACCCGCCGCTCATCGTCTGCGACGAGCCGACCGCGGCGCTCGATGCCGCCTCCGGCCACGAGGCGATGCGCCGGCTGCGCGAGGCGGCGGTCCGCCCCGGCCGGGCGGTGATCGTCGTCACCCACGATCCCCGCGTGCTCGGCTTCGCGGATCGGATCGCGCGCATGGAGGACGGCCGGATCGTCGAGCTGATCGAGGATCCGGAGGCGATCCGCCGCCGGGCCGTGGCGCACTGAGACCGTCGGCTCATCATGGGAGCCCGGCGGCACATCATGGGAGGACGGGCGATGGCCCGCGGCCGCATCCTGCATCCTGCATCTGCTCCTGCCGGCCCTGGCGCTGCTGGGCACCGGGCTCGCCGCCTGGTCGATCGCCTCGCAGCCGGGGCTGCCGGCGCGCGCCGAGCCGCCCGCGGCCCCGCCGCGCAACCCCTACCCGGCCGCCGT
>JBBIIE010000200.1:0-6232 GCA_037446605.1 Geminicoccaceae bacterium
CCGCCGGCCCGGCCCGCGCCCCGGTGCACAGCCGGACGAGGCGTGCCGCCTCGCGCACCCGGCCCTGCGCCAGCAGCCGCGCGGCGCAGGCGCGGGCGAGCCCGGCGAGCCCGGCCGCTTCGACCCCGGCCGCCCCGCCCGGATCCCCGTCCTCGGGCGGATCCGTGTCCTCCTCGGGATCGCCGTCCTCACCCTGCGCGAAGTCCTCCGAGGGGCCCTCGTCCACGCCCGGATCCCGGTCCTCGCCGACCTCGCCGGCCGCGCCCGGATCCTCCTCGGCGACGGGGTGGTCCGCCGCCGCCGCGGGGCCGGGCGCCGCGCGAAGCCCGACCGTGGGGTCGGCGGGTGCCTCGAGGGTGCGCAGGGCGCGCAGCAGGAAGCGCTCGAGCTGGCCCTGGTGGCGCACCAGCGTGGCGTATTCGGGCAGGCGGGTGAGTGCCGCGGGCAGGCCCGGCTCGGGGTCGAGCCGGCCCTCGGGCGGGCGCGGCGCGAGCCCGTGCAGGGCGGCCTCGAGCCGTTCCGCGCGGCGCAGCTTCCAGACCGCGGCGGCGAGCCGCTCGACCAGGAGCGCGCGGCTCGGGCGCGGATCGGCGTACTCGGCCCGGAGCTCCGCCCGCAGCCGCTCCAGCGCGGCCGGCTCCTCGCCGGCGGCGACCAGGTGCACCTGGGCGCACAGCCCGTGGCGCAGCGCGTTGCGCGAGGCGCGTGCCTTGCCCTCGGCACCGACCGGCCCGCGCGACCGCGCGCCGTTGACCCGCGCGGCGGCCCGCTGCGCCGCGCTGCGCCCGGCCGGGGAGGCAGACTCCGACATCGGCGGAACCCCCGCTGGTGAACCTGGGACGACGATACTAGGACCGCCATCCCATGTCCAGGGGCGGCGGCTGACCCGCCGACGGGAGGGGACCCTGTGCGTCGCCCGCGCATCGGGCGCAGATGCCATGTCCGCGGGGTCGGGCGCGTCGGACCCGGCGCCGCCCACCGGCGCAGAGCGTGGCGAAGGGCCGGCGTCGGCCGTCGATCAGCCGGGCGGTCCCGACCTCGTGTCGGGTGTCACGGGTCGGCGAAAGCTGCGCGCAATGGGGGCGCCTCGGGCGCAGCATGACGCGCGCCGTCGATGGCTGCGGCCGTCGGGCTCCCCGGCCACGGCCTCGAACGGCTCGCCGTCGGTCTTCCGATCGACGAGCCGGTCGCGGTCCTGCGCTTCCCGGCCCTGTCAACGCTGTTGGGACATGATGCCGAGTACCGACGCGGATGGCTTCACAGCATACTTCACATCGTCCTGCCAGGAAGGGGTGACCGTGGTCGTTGCCGATCCCCTTACGGGGCCTTCACCGAAGGAAGTGCCCCTGCCGCGGGCACCGCTCGTGCGTGTCATCGCGCAGGTGCGGTTCCCCACCATCCTCGCCGTGCGGCAGCCCGAGCGCATGATCGGGCTGCAGGAGGCGATCCGCGCCGAGTATCCGGAGCTGCGCCAGGAGCAGGGCCACAACATCAGGCTGGAGGCCGGTCGCGAACCGCAGATCGAGGCGAGCCTCATCTGGCGCTTCATCGACGGCACCGGCCTTTGGCAGGCTGCCATCGCCCAGGACTTCGTCGCGCTCGAGACCGAAGCCTACACGAACCGGAGCGACTTCCTGGCCCGTTTCGGCAAGCTCGTCGAGGCGGTCACGCGCGCACTCGAACCGCGGATCGCGACACGCCTCGGCCTGCGCTACATCGATCGCTTGTGCGACTCCGCCGTCGAGAAAATCGCCACCATGGTGCGCCCCGAGCTGCTCGGGCTCGCGGGTCCCTTCCAGGGGCGTGCCCTGCTCGCTTCGGGCGAGGCCCTCCTGCAGGCGGCCGAGGGCCGCGTGCGGGCCCGCTGGGGCCTGCTGCCGCCCCGCGCGAGCTTCGATCCCGCGGCGGCCCCCCGAACGACGGGGCGAGCTGGGTGCTCGATCTCGACATGTTCAATGAGGAGCGCCGTGATTTCGAGAGCGAGGCACTACTGACCGAGGCGGAGGCTTTCGCCAAACGGATCTACACCATGTTCCGGTGGGCCGTGACGGACGAATTCCTTCGGTACTATGGAGGTCAGCCATGAATGCGGCCGTTCTTCCGATCGGTGGTGAGACGGTCGGCTGTGGGACGGGGTCGGATTCGCGCTTCAAGCACGGCACGGGCGCTCTCGTCCGTTGGGTTCTCGGCCAGGAGCGCGACACCACCGTGGCAGCGCCTGGCGTCTGGTTGATGCCGTTCGATGCCACGACGACCCATCCGTGGTCGACCCTGCTCGGCGTTTCTGCGCCGGAGAAGGTCGGTGCCGAGATCTTCGAGATCCGGCGCCTCTCCGGCCTGACCTGGGAGGAACTCGCGACCATCTTCGACGTGTCACGGCGCAGCCTGCATCACTGGGCCAACGGCAAGTCGATCAGCGCGGCGAACGAGGTTCGCGTGCGGCGGCTGCTCTCGACGCTCAGGCGGATCGATCGGGGTGAAGCACGGCGGAACCGCGCGCTGCTTACGTCTCCCCATCCGGAAGGCGGCCTGGTGATCGATGCTCTGCGGCGGGGTGAGTTCGAAGCCGTCGAGCGCCTCATCCAGCCTGGAGCTGGCAGGCCCTCGCCCGTGGGTCGGCTCGCGGCCGGAGCTTCCGCGGCCCGTCGGCCGCCGTCGCCGGCCGTGCTCGTGGATGCTCGCCACGACGACGGACCAGTGACCCGCGGGCGGTTCGTGCGTGTCGAGAGCATCCCGCCGCGCCGACGCCCGGATCGGGGATGAGGGCGTGGACGACGCCGAGATCGCGCGCATCGACCGTTCCTGTCGCGAGCGGCCTTTCGTCGAGGTGGCCCCACTGGTGGAGGTCGACGAGGATCGGCCGAGCGAGACGAGGAAGGCCCCGGGCGTCAATCGAGCCTGTGTGCGCGGCACTGCCGTTCATCGTCTTGCGGCCGGCCTCGACCGGTCATGACCGTCAAGAAGGCGGTTCTGTACCGGATCCGGGACGAGCACGGAAAAAGCTCGACCGGAGGTCGGTTGCTCGCGGCACTGCGCAGGATTTGCGTTCACGCCGGCCCCTCGTGGGATGCTGCGCAGGTCGACGTACGATTGCTGTTCATCAAGGAAGACGACCCCGAAGGCCTCGAGGGACAGTGGCCAGCCAAACCGAAACGTGGTGCGAGCTCGTTGAACCGCACGGCCGACTCAGGAGCGGCGATCCGCCAGTTTGTCGGCTCGGGGATTTCACCGCCAGGGATCATGTCGAGAGCGGCCGGCTCGACCTCGACTGGCTGTCGGCGGGTCGATGGACGAGAAGGAGCGGATTCGGATCGGCGCGATGCACGCAGCGGTGGCGTGAGCCACCGATCCTGCAGGGGGCCGTACGGTGCCGGCACTTGGGCTCGGGCGGCGTCGGGATGCGACCGGATCCGGTCGCAGGCTCAGCCAGCGGGAGCCACCGGTGCGGCGGTCGGCAGCTCGTAGCCCAGGCGGGCGAGGAGCGTCGGGTCGAGCTCGCGGGCCACGAAGGCCAGATCGTCGGCCGACCAGCCGTCGAGCGCCGCACCCGGGGCGTAGCGGGCGCGGTCGAACGGTACCTCGGCGAGCCACGGGTTGCGCGCCGAGGCGGGGCGGTCCTTCATCCGCCGCAGCTCGCGCTCCGGGATCTCGAAGCCCGCGCCGCGGCGGCAAAGGCCGAGCGCCCGGGCGACCGGCTCGAGCCGCCCCTCGGGATCCGCGAGCAGGTCCTCGTAGCGCAGGCCGTGCACCCGGAACCGGCCCTCCGGCAGGAACGCCAGGTTCCAGTAGACGAAGCACCAGTACTGCACCGGGTTGGCGAAGCGGTACTGCGGCGAGCGGGCCGGGTCGCGGTCGAGCAGCACGAGCGGCTCGCGCAGGAAGCGCCCCCACTCGGTCGGTGCGCGGAGGTTGTGGCCGTGCGCGACGTGGTAGCGGTGCAGCGAGCGGCAGAAGGCGTGCGGCTCCTTGACGGTGAACAGGATCGGCAGATCGGGGTAGGCGAGCCGCGCCGCCGAGCCCAGGATCGGCACGCCGGCGTGCTTCCAGCCGAACGCGTCGAAGGCGACGCTGCACGCCCAGTTCCGCTCCAGGAGGAAGCGCAGATAGTTGGTGCCGGAGCGCAGCGCACCCACGACCACGACCGTGGCCGGGCGCCGCCGCAGCCGGGCGAGGAGCGGGCGGAGCATGGCGGCGGACGCTTCCCGCCGCGCCGCCGCCCTGTCAACGGCCGGGGCGTCGCGGGCCCTCGGGCGGCGTGCTAGGTCGGAGCGTGCCGGATGGCGGGGCTGTCGAGGGGGATCCGGGCGGAGCGGGGGAAGGGGGCGTGGCCCAGGAGGGCGGCGCGGCGCAGGAGGGGGCGAGGCGGATCCTCCTGGTCGAGGACGAGGAGGAGATCCGCCCACTCCTGGCCGACTATCTGACGGCCCAGGGGCTCGAGGTGCTGACCGCGGGCGACGGCAGGGCCATGCGCGCCGCGCTCGCGGGCGGGGGGATCGACCTCGTGCTGCTCGACATCGGCCTGCCGGACGAGAGCGGGCTCGAGCTCGCGGAGGTGGTGCGGCGTGCGCCGGGGCCACCCGGGCTCGTCGTCCTGACCGGGGCCGGGGCGCTGCCCGAGCGCCTGGCCGGGCTCGCCGTCGGCGCCGACGACTATCTCGTCAAGCCCTTCGAGCCGCGCGAGCTCCTGGCACGGATCCGCAGCGTGCTGCGCCGCCTGCCGGCCCGGCCCACGGCACCCGCGGGCGTTCCCTTCGGGCGCTGCCGGCTCGATCCCGCGGGCCGCCGGCCGCTCGCCCCGGACGGCGCCGAGCTCCCGATCACGGCGATGGAGTGGGACCTGCTCCTGGCCTTCCTCCGCCACCCGCGTCAGGTGCTGAGCCGCGCGCAGCTCGCACGGCTCGCGCACGGGCGCGAGCTCGGGCCCACCGACCGCAGCATCGACGTTCGGATCACCCGGCTCAGGCGCAGGATCGAAGCCGACCCGGAGAACCCGTGCACGATCCGCACGGTGCGCGGGCAGGGCCACCTGTTCGAGCCGGCGGGCGAGGCGGCTCAGTAGTCGTAGCGCCACTCGAGGCCGAAGCCGGTCTGGCTCGTCTCGCGCACCTCGCTCGTGCCGCGGACGTTGTTGCCGAGGTCGACCTCGACCCGGGCGCGGCCGCTCTCCGGCGTCACGCCGCGCTGCATCTCGACGAACACGCGCTCGCTCACATACTTGCCGGCGCGCAGCGCGGCACCCGTGTCGACGTCGCCGCCGACATCGAGCGTGTCGAGCCCGATGGCGCGGCGCACCGGGCTCAGGGCGTCGATCCCGCCGCCCTGCAGGGTGGCGATCGAGTTGGCGAGGAGCGCGCCCTGGAGTGGGGTGATGCGCGCCATCTCGCGGCCGAACAGCACGCGCGAGAGCACCTCCTCCCTGGGCAGCGGCGGCTCGCTCTCGAGGGCGAGCTCGAACTTCGGCAGGCGCCCGCGCAGGCCGACGCGGGCGGTGATGTCGGTCTTGCGCGCCTCGCCCAGCACCTCGAGGCGGGGCAGCGGCGGGCGGGCGCCGTCGAACTCGATCACCCCCTCGCGCAGGGTGAAGCGGCTGCCGAGCAGGTCGAGGAAGCCGCGCCTGAGCTCGATCCGGCCCACGAGATCGGGCTCCGCGAGCGTGCCGCGCGCCTGCACCCGCCCGGCCCATTCCGAATCGAGGCCGCGGCCGCGCACGAACAGCCGCTGCGCGGCCTCGACGCGCACATCGAGGGCGACCGTGGGCGGCGGCCCGGCGCCGGGCTCGATCCCCCTCCGGGCACCGCGGCCGACCTCCTCCACGGGGATCGTCGCCGGCACGGGCGGCGGCGGGTCGGGCAGGCGGAGTTCGCCGCGGTCGACCTCGAGCCGGGCGCGGAGCCCGAGGCCGGCGGCACCGCCGCGCGCGCCCGCCGTGCCCGAGAGGGTGGCGGTGCCGAGATCGGTGGCGAGCGCCTGCAGGCCGCGCAGCTCCAGCTCCACTTCGAAGCTGCCGGCGGCGAGGTCGAGGGCGCCCGAGCCGGTGAGCCGCCCCGAGCCGCGGTCGCGCGCCTCGAGCCGCTCGAGGAGGATGCGGGGACCCTCGGCGCGGGCACTCGCACGGACCGCGCGCAGGCGGAGCCCGGTCGTGGCATCGGCGAGCGCGCCGCCCTCCAGGCGGACGCTGCCGGTCAGCCGCGGCGCGCCGATCCGCCCGGCGAGCGCGAGATCGACCTCGAGC
>JBBIIE010000201.1:0-6208 GCA_037446605.1 Geminicoccaceae bacterium
CCTGCCCGGGCGGGTGGCCGAGGCGCTCGGCCGCCTCACCGGTCGGCGCTGGCTCGTGGCGCTGAGCGAGGCGCCGGGCGAGCCGACGCTGGCCGAGCAGGCCGCCCGGGCGCGCGCCGCGCGGCTCGACGAGCTCGCCCGCAGCGAGCCGATCCGCGGGCTGCTCGAGCTGTTCCCGGGTGCGAGGATCGTCGACATCCGCCCCGCCGAGCCCGTAGGTTGCGACGAGCGGGCGAGCGAGGAGGGCCGGAGGTGAAGAACATCGGCAACATGCTCAAGGAGGCGCAGAAGCTGCAGCAGCGCATGCTGGAGATGCAGCAGCGCCTCGCCGAGACCGAGATGAGCGGCCAGGCGGGCGGCGGCCTCGTCACCGTGACGCTCAGCGGCAAGGGCGAGATGCGGCGGATCAAGATCGACAGGAGCCTGGTCGATCCGGCCGAGGTCGAGGTGCTCGAGGACCTGATCGTGGCCGCGACCAACGACGCCAAGGCCAAGATCGAGGCGCATCTCTCGGCCGAGATGCAGAAGATGACCGGCGGCCTGCCACTGCCGCCGGGCATGAAGCTGCCCTTCTGAGCCGCGAGCGCCGGCCGAGCCTTGATCGCCGGGCCGATCGACGAGCTGATCCGGCTCCTGGCGCGGGTCCCGGGGCTCGGGCCGCGCTCGGCGCGGCGTGCGGCGCTCGCCCTCCTGCGCCGGCCGGACACGCTCCTCGCACCGCTGCGCGACGCCCTCGAGACCTGCGCGCGGGAGATCCGCCGCTGCTCGCGGTGCGGCAACCTCGACCGCGTCGATCCGTGCACGATCTGCCGGTCGCCGGAGCGCGCCGCCGGGCAGATCCTCGTGGTCGAGCAGGTCGAGGACCTCTGGGCGATGGAGCGGGCGGGGGTGTGGCGCGGGCGCTACCACGTGCTCGGCGGCACGCTCTCGGCCCTCGACGGCGTCGGCCCCGAGGATCTGGGCGTCGACCGGCTGCTGGCGCGGATCGGCACGGGCGGCGAGGTCGAGGTGGTGCTGGCACTCGGCGCCACGGTCGCCGGCCAGACCACCGCCCACTATCTGGCCGACCGGCTCAAGGGCAGCGGTGCCCGGGTCACCCGGCTGGGCTACGGCCTTCCGGTCGGTGGCGAGCTCAACTATCTGGACGAGGGCACGCTCGCCGCCGCGCTCAAGGCCCGCCAGCCGGTCGGCTGAGCCAACCCCCGCCGCGGATCCGCTCGCCGATGGCCGTCCGTCGCATCCTGATCGCGCCGCACCCGCTGCTCAAGCTCCGCGCCCACCCGGTCGAGACCGTCGACGACGAGGTGCGGGCGCTCATGGACGACATGCTGGAGACCATGTACCGGGCGCCCGGGATCGGGCTGGCGGCGCCGCAGGTGGGCGTGTCGCGGCGGATCGTGGTGGTCGACCTCGCCAAGAAGGACGAACCGCCGGCGCCGCTGCGGCTGGTCAACCCCGAGATCACCTGGCGCTCCGAGGAGGAGGTGGTGATGGAGGAGGGCTGCCTGTCGCTGCCCGAGCAGTTCGCCGAGGTCGCCCGGCCGGTGGCGGTGCGGCTGCGCTACCGCGACGAGACCGGCGCCGAGCGCAGCCTCGAGGCGGACGGGCTGCTCGCCCGCTGCCTGCAGCACGAGGTCGACCATCTGGATGGCATCCTGTTCGTCGATCGCCTCTCGGCGCTCAAGCGCAACATGATCCTGCGCAAGCTCGCCAAGGCGCAGCGCGCCCGCGCCTGAGCGGGGCGGGCCGGAAGGAAGGTGCCGTGCCGCTCGGCCTCCTGTTCATGGGCAGCGCGCCCTTCGCCGTGCCGGCGCTCCTGGCCCTGGCGCGCGGCCCGCACCGCATCCGGGCCGTCCTGAGCCAGCCGCCGCGGCCGGCCGGACGCGGCCTCGAGGCCCGCCCGACCGCGGTCCACGCGGCCGCCGACCGGCTCGGGCTCGAGGTCCGCACGCCTGCGAGCCTGCGCGATCCGGCGGTCCGTGCCGGGCTCGCGGCGCTCGGTGCCGATCTGGCCGTGGTCGCGGCCTACGGGCTCCTGCTGCCGCCCGCGGTGCTCGCGATCCCACGGCTGGGGTGCGTCAACCTGCACGCCTCGCTCCTGCCGCGCTGGCGCGGTGCCGCCCCGATCCAGCGCGCCATCCTGGCCGGCGACGCCGAGACCGGGGTGTGCCTGATGCGCATGGAGGCCGGGCTCGACACGGGACCGGTCTACGCCTGCCGGCGCACCCCGATCGGGCCGCGCGAGACCGCCGGGGCGCTGCACGACCGCCTCGCCGCCCTCGCCGCCGAGCTCCTCCTGGCCGAGCTGCCGGCGCTCGAGGCCGGGCGTGCCGTGGCGGTGCCGCAGCCGGCCGAGGGCGTGACCTACGCCGCCAAGCTCGCGCCCGAGGACCGGCGGCTCGACCTCGGCCGCAGCGCCGAGGAGCTCGACCGCCGGGTGCGCGCCCTGGCGCCACGCCCGGGCGCCTTCCTGGAGGCGCGCGGCGAGCGCCTGCTCGTGCTCGAGGCCGAGCCGGTCGCGGGCCCGTCCGGCGCGCCGGGCGAGGTCGTGGCGCCGCCGCTCGTCGTGGCCTGCGGCCGGGGTGCGCTGGCGCTGCGCCGGGTGCAGCGCGCCGGCCGCCGGGCGATGACCGCCGAGGAGCTGCAGCGCGGCTTCCCGCTGCCGCCCGGCACCCGGCTCGGGTGAGCGGCGGTGCAGCGCTGGCGGCTCCTGCTCGAATATGACGGAACCCCCTTCGTCGGCTGGCAGCGCCAGGCCCACGGTACGTCCGTGCAGGGGGTGCTCGAGGAGGCGGTGGTCCGGCTCACCGGCGAGGCCGCGGCGCTGGTCGGCGGCGGGCGGACCGATGCCGGGGTGCACGCCCGCGGCCAGGTGGCGCATCTCGACCTCGCCCGGCCGTTCCCGCCCGAGCGGTTGGCCGCCGGGCTCAATGCGCATCTGCGCCCGCACCCGGTGGCGGTGCTCGAGGCACGCCCGGTGCCGGCCACCTTCCACGCCCGCTTCGCTGCCGTGCGGCGGACCTACCTGTATCGGATCCTCGACCGCCGGGCACCGCCCGCCCTCGCGCGCGACCGTTGCTGGCACCTGCCGCTGCGGCTCGACCCCGAGGCCATGCACGACGCCGCCCAGGCGCTCGTCGGCCGGCACGATTTCACGAGCTTCCGCGCCACCGAGTGCCAGGCGGCGAGCCCGCTCAGGACGCTCGACCTCGTGCACGTGCGCCGGGCGGACGGCTTCGTGGAGGTGCGCATGAGCGCCCGCTCCTTCCTCCACCACCAGGTCCGCACCACGGTCGGCACGCTGGTGCGGGTCGGCCTCGGCAGGGAGGATCTGGGCTACCCGGCGCGCGTGCTGGCGGCCCGCGACCGGCGCGCCGCCGGCCCGACCGCCCCGGCCTCCGGCCTCTTCCTCGAGCGGATCGACTACCCGTCCGCCTAGGCCGACCCTCAGGCCGGGGTCGGGGCGGCGAGCCAGCCCAGGACCCGGTCGGTGGCGCCGTGCACGAGCAGGCTCACGACGATGTCGAGCAGGACGAAGCCGGCCGCCACCGAGCCCGGCGCCTCGAGCGCGGTGCGCACCACGAGCCATTGATAGGCGAGCGCGGCGAGCGTCGCGGTGGTGGTCACGGCCGCCCCGGTCGGCGCCGGCAGCACGGCGGCGAGCAGCAGGGCCACGAGCACGAGGCCGATCTGCAGGACCGCCGCCCAGTTGCCGGCGACCACCAGGGGGACCAGCCGGCGGCCCTGGCCGAGCCCGTACAGGACGAGCCCGGCGGCGACCGGGAAGGCCAGCCAGCCGGCCACGTAGCCGATCGCCTCGACCAGGAGGGCCAGCGGCAGCGCCACCGTGCTGCCCTCGGCCAGGAGCCGGCCGAGCACGATCAGACCGTAGGCCGGGGCGGCGACGAGGATCGCGCTGAAGGAGCGGAAGAACCCGTCCGGGGTGAGGTCGAAGGCGGCCATCGCGGCCGGCTCGCGGCGGAGGATCGCGAGCGCGCCTCGAAGGCCGCGACGGATCTCGGCGGCGGAGGCGATCACGGAGCCAGGTACCGCTCGAGGAACGCCCGGTAGATGGCGGCGAGGCCCGCGATGTCGTCGACCGCCACCTGCTCGTCGACCTGGTGCAGGGTCGGGCCGGGCAGCCCCAGCTCGACCACCGGGCAGACCTTCGCGAAGAAGCGGGCATCCGAGGTCCCGCCCGAGCAGTCGAAGCGCGGCGACCGCCCGGTGACCGCCTCGACCGCGGCCGTGAGCGTGCGGGTGAGCGGCCCCTCCTCGGTGCGGAACGGCTCGGCGCCGATGACCACCTCGAGCTCGAAGCGGCCGCCGATCGCCTCGAGCAGGCCGCGCAGGCGCTGCTCGAGCTGCACCCCGCTGTGCCGGTCGTTGAAGCGGACGTTGAGGACGGCGCGGGCCTCGCCGGGGATCACGTTGGCGGCCGGGTTGCCGACGTCGATCGAGGCGATCTGCAGGTTCGAGGGCTCGAACCAGGGGGTGCCCTCGTCGAGCCGCAGGGCGAGCAGCGCGCCGAGCATGGCGACCAGCCGATGGGCGGCGTTGTCGGCCCGCTGCGGGTAGGCGGTGTGGCCCTGCCGGCCGCTCACCACGAGCCGGGCGGTCAAGGACCCGCGCCGGCCGATCTTGGCCAGATCGCCCAGCACCTCGCGGCTGGTGGGCTCGCCCACGAGGCAGGCGTCGGGCGGGATACCCTGGGCGACCGCCCAGGCGACGAGGCGGGCCGAGCCGTCGACCGCCGGCCCCTCCTCGTCGCCGGTGAGCATGAGGCTCAGCCGGCCGGCCGGCGGCCCGTGCGCCGCAAGGAGGTCGGAGGCCGCCGCGATCATCGCCGCCACGCCGCTCTTCATGTCGGCGGCACCGCGCCCGTACAGCCGGCCGTCGCGGACCAGCCCGCCCCAGGGATCGACCGTCCAGCGCGCCCGGTCGCCGACCGGGACGGTGTCGAGATGGCCGTTCAGCACGAGGTGCGGGCGGCCGCGGCCGACCGTGGCCACGAGGTTGGGCACGGTGCCGCCGGCCCCGGGGAAGTCGAGCCGGGTGCAGGCGAAGCCCGCGGCGTCCAGGGCGCGGGCACAGAGCTCGAGCGCCGCCCCGGCGTCCGGGGTGACGCTCGGGCAGCGGACCAGATCGCGGGTCAGCTCGATCGGATCGACGGGCAAGTCCGGTCTCGGTCCGGCTGGGTGCCGGCGCAACCTAGGAGGCGGCCCCGGGCTGTCAACCGGCCGGCGCAGCACCCGGGCGGGCCGGCTGCCGGGCCCTGCGGCGGCCGCCGGCTCAATCGCGCAACAGCTCGTTGATCGCGGTGCGCGCCCGGGTCCTGGCGTCGACGCGCTTGATGATGACCGCGCAATAGAGGCTCGGGCCCGGCCGGCCGTCCGGCAGCGGGTTGCCGGGAAGGCTGCCCGGGACCACGACCGAGCCGGCCGGCACCCGGCCGGTGAAGATCTCGCCCGTGGTGCGGTCGACGATCTTGGTCGAGGCGCCGATGAAGGTGCCCATGGCGAGGACCGCCCCCTCTTCGACGATCACGCCCTCGACCACCTCGGCGCGCGCCCCGATGAAGACGTCGTCCTCGATGATCACCGGGTTGGCCTGCAAGGGCTCGAGCACCCCGCCGATGCCGGCCCCGCCCGAGATGTGGCAGTCGCGGCCGATCTGGGCGCAGGAGCCGACCGTGGCCCAGGTGTCGACCATGGTGCCGCGCTCGACCCGGGCGCCGAGGTTGACGAAGCAGGGCATCAGCACCACGCCCGGGGCGATGTGCGCCGAGCGGCGCACGATGGCCCCCGGCACGGCGCGGAAGCCCGCCTCCCTGAAGCGGGCGGCGTCCCAGCCCTGCGTCTTGAGCGGCACCTTGTCCCACCAGCTGGAGCCGCCGGGGCCGCCCCCGACCGGCACCGTGTCGTTCAGGCGGAAGGACAGCAGCACCGCCTTCTTGAGCCACTCGTGCACGACCCAGCGCCCGGCCAGCTTCTCGGCCACCCGGAGCTCGCCGCGGTCGAGCCCGTCGAGCGCCGCCTCGACCGCCTCGCGGACCTCGCCGCGGCTGTCCGGGCCGAGCGTGGCGCGCGCGTCCCAGGCCCGCTCGATCGCACCCTGGAGGCCGTCCGTGGTCATGCCCCACCTCCCCTGCCGCCGCCCCCGCCGGGCGGTCGCCCCGAGCGGAGCGGCAAGCGTGGCCGCCGGCACG
>JBBIIE010000202.1:0-6170 GCA_037446605.1 Geminicoccaceae bacterium
TGGCCGCGGCATTCGGTGCTGGACTTCCCCGGCAACTTCGCCGGGGCCTCATTGAAGCTGGGAGCGCGCCTGCGCGGCGGTGGCGCCTGGACACGAGACTTCCCCGGCAACTTCGCCGGGGCCTCATTGAAGCCGGGTCGGCCGCGGCCGGCTCCTGCTCGGCACCTGGCAGGGCATCTTCCTGTGGGAGCACCGCACGGGTCCGCACCGCCGCGAGCTCGTCCTGACCCTCCTGCCCTGAGCTCCGCGGTCGGCAGCCGTGGCCCGCCGCCCCCGGCCGGCCGAGGCGGGGATCGCGCCCCGTCGCCGCGCCCTCGTCGGGCGTTCCCCCGCCTGCTAGACCGCGCCGGCCGAGCGGGGGAAGACCATGCGGATCGAGCGGCTGCGCAGCTTCCTGACGCGCGACGGGGCCCGCCCACGGGTGCTCGTGGCGATCGACGCCGACGGGCTCACCGGCTGGGGCGAGTGCTACAGCCACGGGCCCGACCGGGCGCTCCCGCCGCTGCTCGAGCATCTGGCCCTGCAGATCGCCGGCCACGATGCGACCCGGGTCGAGTTCCTGGTCCACAAGCTCCTCCAGCAGGCGCGCTTCCCACCGGGTGCACTCGGCCTGGCGGCGATCTCGGCGATCGACCACGCGCTCTGGGACCTCTCGGCCAAGGCGCTCGGCGTGCCGGTCTTCCGCCTCCTGGGCGGCACCGTCCGCGACCGCGTGCAGGTCTATTGCGGCGTCTACGGCGAGGCGGAGCCCGAGCGGCTCGCCGAGCGCATGGCCGCACTCCGCGCGCGCTTCGGCCTCGCCGCCTTCAAGCTCCACCCCTTCCCGCTCGACCCGGCGACGCATCCCTGGCGGGAGGCGCTGCGCGCCGCGGCGTCCCGGGCCGAGCGGCTGCGCGCCCTCTGCCCCGACCAGGAGCTCGCCTTCGACGCGCACGCCCGCCTGTTCGAGCCCTCCCAGGCGGTCCAGCTCGGCCGAGCGCTGGCGCCGATCGACCCGCTGTTCCTCGAGGAGCCGATCCGCCCCGAACACGTCCCGGCCTGGGCGGCGATCAAGGCGCAGCTCCCCTGCCCGCTCGCCACCGGCGAATGCCTCTACTCGCGCTTCGAGTTCCTCCGCCTCGTGGCGGCCGGCGGGTGCGACATCGTCCAGCCCGACATCTGCGCGGTCGGCGGGCTCACCGAGATGCGGCGGATCGCGGCCATCACCGAGGCGCACTACGTGGCGATCGCCCCGCACAACCCGATGGGGCCGCTCGCCACCGCCGTGAACCTGCACTTCTGCCTGAGCCAGCCGCACTTCAAGATCCTCGAGTACCGGCTGCCCGAGGAGGCCCCCTGGGTCGCCGACCCCTACCTGCCCGAGGACGGCCACCTCCTGCCCAGGCCCGACCGGCCGGGCTGGGGGGTGGAGATCGACGAGGCGGCGCTGGCGCGCTTGGGCTACGTGCACTGGGAGCGGCGGCTGCCGGTCCGCCCGGACGGCTCGACGGGCTACGTCTGAGGGCGCGCCACCGCATCGCCTTGACGGGCCCCGGGTGGCGCCGCACTTCTGCGCGCATGACCGCGATCACGCTGCTCGACCGCAGGGCCGACCAAGCCTCGGGCCCGGCCCGCAAGCCCGCCTGGATCCGCGTCAAGGCGCCCACCTCGGAGGCCTACCACGCGACCCGCAGGCTCGTGCGGGAGAAGCGGCTGCACACGGTCTGCGAGGAGGCGGCCTGCCCGAACATCGGCGAATGCTGGCAGCACCGCCACGCGACCGTGATGATCCTGGGCGAGGTGTGCACGCGCGCCTGCGCCTTCTGCAACGTCAGGACGGGGATGCCCGGGCCGGTCGACCCGGGCGAGCCCGAGCGGCTGGCCGAGCTCGTCCTGGCCATGGGCCTCGAGCACGTGGTGATCACCTCGGTCGACCGCGACGACCTGCCGGACGGCGGGGCCTCGCAGTTCGTGCGCTGCATCCAGGCGATCCGCGCCGCCGCCCCTTCGACCACGATCGAGATCCTCACCCCGGACTTCCTCAGGAAGCCGGGCGCGGTCGAGGCGGTGGTGGCGGCCCGGCCCGACGTCTACAATCACAATCTCGAGACCGTGCCGCGGCTCTACCGGACGGTCCGCCCCGGGGCACGGTACTTCCACTCGCTCCGCCTCCTGCAGAAGGTGAGGGAGCTCGATCCCACGATCTTCACGAAGTCGGGCCTCATGGTCGGGCTGGGTGAGGAGAAGCGCGAGATCCTGCAGGTGATGGACGACCTGCGCTCGGCCGATGTCGATTTCCTCACCATCGGCCAGTATCTGCAGCCGACGGTGCGCCACCACCCGGTGGTGCGGTTCGTCGAGCCGGCGGAGTTCGACTCGCTGGCCCGCAACGGCGGCGCCAAGGGCTTCCTCCTGGTCGCGGCCTCGCCGTTGACGCGCAGCTCCTACCACGCCGGGGCGGATTTCGCCCGGCTCAGGGCGGCACGCCTCGCGAGCCTCGCCCAAGCGGGCCAGCACGCCTCGGCCTGAGGTCCGCCGCGATGCCGACGCACGCCGAGAAGCGCCACCTGCCCTGGACGCCGGAGCAGCTCCACGCACTCGTGGCCGGGGTCGACAAGTATCCCGAGTTCCTTCCCTGGTGCAGGGCGGCGCGGATCACCCGGCGCGATGGCAACGTCTTTTATGCGGACCTGGTGATCGCCTTCAAGGTCTTCCGCGAGCGCTTCTCGAGCCGGGTGACGTTGCTGCCGGATCTGGGGATCGACGTCGCCTACATCGACGGCCCATTCCGCTACCTGAACAATCACTGGCGCTTCGAGCGGGCCCAGGACGGCGACTGCGTGGTCGACTTCTACGTCGACTTCGAGTTCCGCTCGAAGATCCTGCAGAACGTGATCGGCCTCCTGTTCAACGAGGCGGTGAGCCGGATGGTGGCGGCCTTCGAGGCCCGCGCCCGCCAGCTCTACGGGCCCGGGGTGGCCGCCCCGGCCGCGGCGACCGCCGCCGCCGGCTGAGCCGCCCCGGCGAGCTCGGCCTCGAGCCGATCGAGTTGGTCGAGCAGCAGGGCGAGCCGTTCGCCCGCAGCGCTCAGGGCGTACTCGACCCGCGGCGGGACTTCGGGATAGGCCGTCCGTTCGACGAGCCCCAGCCGCTGCAGCTTGGCGAGGCGCTCGTTCAGGACCTTGGTCGAAATGCCGGGGATCGCCCGCTCGAGCGCCCCCGGCCGGCGGATGCCGCCGCGGACCGCGCGCAGCACCTCGACCGACCATTTGCAACCCACCACCTCGGCGAGCCGGCCGCGGCCCTCCTCCATCCCCACTTTTCCTCAAATGACCAAGAAGATGCACCGAGAGGTTCGTACCGCACCCGAAGGTGCCCGCTTGTCCGCCGCCGCATTTCCCTGCTGCATGCGAGGCGGAGCCCCTCTCGGCTCACAGAGCACGAAGGTCCGGAGGTCGCAAGTCATGCGCAACATCGCCCAGGCCGCCCTCGCGGTCGCCCTCGCCCTGCCCGCCGCGGCCGCCGCGGCCGAGGTCACCTTCCCCGACGGCTGGCGCGCCTGGCGGCACGTCAAGAGCATGGTGATCGAGCAGGGTCACCCGCTGTTCGAGGCCTTCGGCGGCATCCACCACCTCTACGCCAACGCGAAGGCCGTCGAAGGTTACCGGACCGGCAAGTTCCCCGACGGTTCGGTGATCGTCTTCGATCTCCTCGAGGCCGTGCGCGCGGACCATGCGGTGAGCGAGGGCCCGCGCAAGGTGCTGGGCGTGATGCAGAAGGACGCCCGGGCCTTCGCCGCCACGGGCGGCTGGGGCTTCGAGGGCTTCGCGGGCGGCGATCCCGCGAAGCGGGCCGTCGGGGCCAGGGCCGCGGAAGCCTGCTACGGCTGCCACGCCGGCCAGGCGGCGACCGGCTACGTCTTCAGCCGCCTGCGCGAGTGAGCGGGCGCAGCGCGCGGTCGGCGACGGCCGCCGCAGCCTTCGGGCCTTCCCGACGGGCGCGGCCGGCGGGTGGGGGCGCCGGCCGGGTCCAGCGATCGACAGCCGGCGCCGCGGCCGGCGCCGGTCGGGGTGCGGGCGGTGCCGCCTCCTCGAAGCTCGGCCAGAACCAGCCGGCCGACGAGCGGAAGGACATGGTGCTCGCTCCGTGCGCGTGCGGAGGGTCCGGTTCGCCGTCCGCAGCCCGAGCCTGCGCCGCCTGGATGAATGCCGGGTTGCGCTCGGCGGGTGACCGCGGGCCGGTCCTACCCGGGTGAGCCTCGGCCTCAGGCGAGGCCCGCCTCGGGGCCGCCCGGTCCGCCGAGCGCCTCCAGGGCGAGCGTCAGCACCGCCTCGACCGAGGCGAGCCGCACCGCGCTCCGGTCGCCCGGGAAGAGGTGGCGGCGGTGCAGGAGCGGTCCGTCCCGCCGCGCCGCGGCCAGATGGACGAGGCCCACGGGCTTCTCGGCCGTGCCCCCGCCCGGCCCGGCGATACCGGTCACCGCGAGCGCCAGCGCGCAGCCCGACCGGTCGAGCGCACCCTGGGCGAGCTCGCGGGCGCAGCGCTCGCTCACCGCGCCGAAGCGGTCCAGGGTCTCCGCGCGCACGCCCAGAAGCTCGCGCTTGGCGGCGTTGTCGTAGACCACCCAGCCGCGGTCGACCACGGCCGAGGAGCCGGCGTGCTCGGTCAGGCAGCCGGCGACGAGGCCGGCGGTGCAGCTCTCGGCGGTGGCGAGGCGGATGCCGCGCGCGCCGCAGGCCTCCAGCAGGCGGCGGGCGGCGGCGAGGCAGGAGGGTGGGAACATCAAGGCATCGCCTCCAGCCGGCAGGTGGCGAGCACGGAGGCCAGGATCCCCTCGCCGCGGCCGGTGAAGCCGAGCCCCTCGGTGGTCGTGGCCTTGACGCCGACCGCCTCCTCGGCGAGGCCGAGCAGCTCCGCGAGCGTCGCCCGCATCGCCGCCCGGTGCGGGGCGATGCGCGGGCGCTCGGCGAGAATGGTGACGTCGACATGCTCGACCACCGCGCCGCGCTCGGCCAGGAGCCCGAGCGCGTGGCGGACGAACAGGCTCGACGGCGCATCCCGCCAGCGCGCATCGGTGGGCGGGAAGTGGCTGCCGATGTCGCCCGCGCCGATCGTGCCGAGCAGCGCGTCGGTGAGCGCGTGCAGCACGACATCCGCATCCGAGTGGCCCTCGAGGCCGAGCTCGGAGGGGATCTCGACCCCGGCCAGCACCAGCCGCCGGCCGGGCACGAGGCGGTGCACGTCGATTCCCTGGCCGGTGCGGCGGCGGGCGGCTCGGGCGAGGCGCAGCTCGGCCGCCTCGAGGTCCTCGGGCAGGGTCAGCTTCACGTTCCCCTCCTCGCCCGGCACGTGCACCACGGGCAGCCCGGCCCAGTCGGCGACCGCGCCGTCGTCGGCGAAGCCCGCGGGTGCCCGCCGGTGGGCATCCAGGATCGCCCCGAAGACGAAGCCCTGCGGCGTCTGGACGCGCACGAGGTCGGCCCGGTCGACATCCTCGAGGACCCGCTCGCCGCGCGTGCGACGCAGGCTGTCGACCACCGGCAGCGCGGGCAGGACCGCGGGATGGCGCTCCAGCGCGGCGAGCACCCGGTCGATCAGGCGCCTACTCGCGAACGGTCGGGCACCGTCGTGGATCAGCACGAGGTCGGGCGGATCGCCGGCGAGGCTCTCGAGGCCGAGCCGGACCGAGGCCTGCCGGCTCGGCCCGCCGACGACCGGCTCCAGCAGGTCGAGGCCCCGGGCCGCCTGCGCGTAGAGCGGGCCGTGGCCCTCCGCCACCACCACCCGCACCGCGTCGACCCGCGGATGGCGCGTGAAGGTGACCAGGCTGTGCCGCAGCACCGGTCGACCGCCCAGCGGGCGGTACTGCTTGGGCACCTCGCCGCCGGCCCGGATCCCCTGGCCCGCGGCGACCACGAGCGCGACGCAGCGCACCTTCGCCTCCTCCCCACCGGCCACGGAGCCTAGGGGCAGCGGGGCCGACCTGCCAAGCGGCGCGCCCGCGGCTGCGCCCGAGCCGGGCTCGGGACTTGCGGTCCGGCCGACCACCGGCTAGCTCTGCCCTCGACTTGTGCAAATCGAGGTCGCTGCCCAGGATTCGTGCAGATGGACGGTCTCGCCGAGCGCCCCTCCCCGAGCCGGCCGATCGAGCCCTGCCCGGCCGAGCTCCTGCTCGCCAACCTGCCGAGCCC
>JBBIIE010000203.1:0-6165 GCA_037446605.1 Geminicoccaceae bacterium
GGTCGGGCAGCCGGTCGCCGGCCCCCCGCCGCCGCAGCTCGCGGGCGGTGGCGGCGAGCACCACGAAGGTGACGCCGACCGCCGCCAGGTGCGCGAGCGGGCTGGCCTGGCCCGGACGGTTCGGGTTGACGATGCCGAACGCCTCCGGCAGCCGGTCCTCGGCACGGTGATGGTCGACGACGATCACCTCCTGGCCCTGCGCCGCGGCGAAGGCCAGGGCCGCGAAGGCGGTCGTGCCGTTGTCGAGGGTGAGCACGAGCCGGCAGCCGGCCTCGGCGAGGCGGCGGAGGATCGCCGGGCTCGCCCCGTAGCCCTCCGCGAGGCGGTCGGGGATGGCGATCTCGGGGGCGATCCCGACCGCCCGCAGCCAGCTCGCGGCGAGTGCCGTGGAGGTGGCGCCGTCGACGTCGTAGTCGCCGACGATGCCGATCGGCTCGCCGGCGAGCACGGCCTCGGCGAGCCGGTCGGCGACGCGGTCGAGGTCCGCGAGGTGCGAGGGATCGGGCAGCGCGTCCTTGAGCCTGGGCTCGAGGAAGCCCGGCACGTCGGCCGGCCCGAGGCCGCGCCCGGCGAGCACCCGGGCCAGGATCTCGGGCAGGCCGTGGTGCTGGGCGATGGCCGTGCTGCGCGCCGGGTCGGCCGGGCGCAGCCGCCAGCAGCGGCCCGAGACGGTGCCCTCGACGATCACCGGGCGGGCTCGGCTCAGCGGCCGAAATGCGGGACGACGCCGGCCTTGAGCGGGATGTTGTGCTCGGCGTCGATGACCCGCACGGTGCCGGTCTTCGAGCGCATCACGATCGACTGCGTCGTGACCTTCTGCCCGACCCGCTTCACGCCCTTGAGCATGGTGCCGTCGGTGACCCCGGTGGCGGCGAACATGACGTCGCCGCGGGCGAGGTCCTCGAGGTCGTAGATCCGCTCGAGGTCGGTGATGCCCATCTTGCGGGCGCGCGCCCGCTCGCCGTCGTTGCGGTAGACGAGGCGTCCCTGGAACTGGCCGCCGATGCAGCGCAGCGCCGCCGCCGCGAGCACGCCCTCGGGGGCGCCGCCGATCCCCATGTAGGCGTCGATGCCGCTCTCCGGGCGCGCCGTGGCGATCACGCCCGCGACGTCGCCGTCGCTGATCAGGCGGATGCGCGCGCCGGCCGCGCGCACCGCGGCGATCAGCTCCTGGTGGCGCGGCCGGTCGAGGATCAGCACCACGAGGTCCTCGACCGCCACCGACTTGGCCTCGGCGAGCCGGGCGAGGTTCCAGGCCGGCGGCTTGGAGATGTCGATCAGCCCGGGTGGCAGCCCGCCGCCGACGGCGAGCTTGTCCATGTAGATGTCGGGGGCGTTGAGGAACCCGCCGGCCGGCGCCATGGCGAGGCAGGAGATCGCGTTCGAGCCGCCCTTGGCGGTGATCGTCGTGCCCTCGAGCGGGTCGAGGGCGATGTCGATCTTGGGGCCGCGGCCGGTGCCGACCTTCTCGCCGATGTAGAGCATCGGCGCCTCGTCGCGCTCGCCCTCGCCGATCACCACCGTGCCGTCGAGCTCGAGCACGTTCAGCGCCCGGCGCATGGCGTCGACCGCCGCCTGGTCGGCCGCCTTCTCGTCGCCGCGGCCCATCAGCCGGGCCGAGGCCAGCGCCGCCGCCTCGGTCACCCGCACGCTGTCGAGTGCCAGGTTCCGATCGCTCACCTGATAGGCGTCCATGGCCTCCCCTCTCCTCGGCCGGCGTCGCCGCCCGGCCGGACCGCGCCCCTCAGGGGCGCTCGATGCGGATCATCCGCGGCGGCTCGAGCACGGCCGCGAGCGAGGCGATCCGGGCGAGCGCCGCGCCCATCGCCGCCTCGCCGGTCTCGTGCGAGGTCAACACGATCGGCACCGCCTGCCCGGGGTTGCGGGCGCGCTGGATCAGCGCCTCGATCGAGACCTCGTGGTCGCGCAGCACGGCTGCGATGTCGGCGAGCACGCCCGGCCGGTCGACCACCATGAGCCGGATGTAGTAGCTGCCGCGATGCGCCGCCATGGGCGCCGGGCGATGCTCGGCGAGCCGCTCGGCCGGCACGCCCAGCACCGGCAGCCGCAGGCCGCGGGCGATGTCGACCAGATCGGCGACCACCGCCGAGGCGGTCGGCCCGGCGCCGGCGCCGCGTCCCTCGAGGACCACGGCCCCGGCGTCCTCGCACTCGGTGACCACGCCGTTGAACACGCCCTCGACCTGGGCGATCGGCGCGTCCTTGGGCACCATGCAGGGGTGCAGGCGCTGCTCGAGCCCGGCCTCGGTCATCCGCGCCACGCCCAGGAGCTTGATCCGGTAGCCGAGCTCCTCGGCGTAGGCGATGTCGATCGCGGCGACGTGGCGGATGCCCTCGATGTGGATGGCATCGAAGCGCGGCCGCCCGCCGAAGGCGAGCGCCGCCAGGAGTGCCAGCTTGTGGGCGGCATCCACGCCGTCGACGTCGAAGCTCGGGTCGGCCTCGGCGTAGCCGAGCGCCTGCGCCTCGGCGAGCACCTCGGCGAAGTCGCGGCCGGTCTCGCGCATCACCGTCAGGATGTAGTTCGAGGTGCCGTTCAGGATGCCGTAGACGCGGCGGATGCGGTTGCCGGCGAGCCCCTCGCGCAGCGCCTTGACGATCGGCAGGCCGCCGGCCACCGCGGCCTCGAAGGAGAGTGCCGCGCCGCGGCTCTCGGCGAGCCGGGCGAGCTCGGCGCCGTGGTGGGCGAGCATCGCCTTGTTGGCGGTGACCAGCGGCCGGCCGGCCGAAAGCGTGCGGCGGGCGAGCTCGAGGGCGATCCCCTCGGCGCCGCCGACGAGTTCGCAGACCACCTCGACCTCGGGATCCTCGGCCAGCGCGCGGGCGTCGCCGTGCCAGCGCAGCCCGTCGAGCGAAACCGGCCGCGGCCGGGCGCGGTCGCGCGCGGCGACCGCCACCACCTCGAGCGGCCGGCCGCAGCGTGCCACGAGCAGCCCGGCGTTGCGGCGCAAAAGATCGAGCACGCCGCAGCCGACCGTGCCGAGGCCGGCGATCCCGATGCGCAGCGCCGGGCCCACGGCTCAGGCGACCGCGAGGGCCGGGGCCCGGGTGCGGCCGGGCTGGGCCACCCCGTGGCGCGCCAGGACCGCCCTGATCGAGCGCACCGCCTGGCGCAGCCGGTGCTTGTTCTCGACCAGCGCCATCCGCACGAAGCCCTCGCCGTACTCGCCGAAGCCGATCCCCGGGGCGACCGCCACCTCGGCCTCCTCGAGCAGGAGCTTGGCGAAGGCGAGCGAGCCCATCGCGCGCAGCGGCTCGGGCAGCGGCGCCCACACGAACATCGAGGCGGCCGGGCGCGGCACCGCCCAGCCGGCCTTGGCGAGCCCCTCGACCAGGACGTCGCGACGCTCGCGATAGAGGGTGCGCAGCTGCGCCACGCAGTCCTGCGGGCCGTTCAGCGCCGCCGTCGCCGCCACCTGGATCGGGGTGAAGGCGCCGTAGTCGAGGTAGGACTTGATCCGCGCCAGCGCGCCGATCAGCCGGCGGTTGCCGGCCGCGAAGCCGATCCGCCAGCCGGGCATCGAGTAGGTCTTGGAGAGCGAGCTGAACTCGACCGCGACCTCGAACGCCCCCTCGACCTCGAGGATCGAGGGCGGCGGCTCGCCCTCGAACCAGATCTCGGCGTAGGCGATGTCGGAGAGGATGAACATCTGCCGGGCGCGGGCGAAGCCGACCGCCTCCCTGTAGAACGCCCGATCGCAGGTGAGCGCCGTCGGGTTGGAGGGGAAGTTGAGGACCATGACCGAGGGCGCCGGCACGGTGTGCT
Organism: Geminicoccaceae bacterium; assembly: GCA_037446605.1. Lineage (GTDB taxonomy): Bacteria > Pseudomonadota > Alphaproteobacteria > Geminicoccales > Geminicoccaceae > JANXAZ01. The sequence continues at coordinate 3,787 of JBBIIE010000203.1, forward strand.
CGTAGGCGTGCGCGAACTCGGCGATCAGATCGATCCCGGGGCCGAACGGCACGTGGCGGATCGCCGCACCCGCGATCATGAAGCCGTAGGGGTGGATGGGGTAGGAGGGGTTCGGGACCAGGATCGTGTCGCCCGGCGCGGTCACCGCCTGGGCGAGGTTGGCGAGCCCCTCCTTCGAGCCCAGGGTCACGCAGACCTCGGCATCGGGGTCGAGGCGGACCCCGAAGCGCCGCGCGTAGTAGGCGGCGAGCGCGCGCCGCAGCCCGGGGATGCCGCGCGAGGCCGAGTAGCGGTGCGCCTTGGGATCGCGCGCGGTCTCGACCAGCTTGTCGACGATGTGGCGGGGTGTGGGGCTGTCCGGGTTGCCCATGCCGAGGTCGATGATGTCGCGGCCGGCGGCCCGCGCCTTCGCCTTCATCACGTTGACCTCGGCGAAGACGTAGGGGGGCAGGCGGCGGATGCGGTGGAACTCCGGCTCTCTCATCGCTCGCTTCGGCCTCGCTCGCGGGTCCGGGCGGGCGCCGGCCGCGGCCGGCCCGGGCAGGCATCTAGCCGAGCCGGCCGGCCGCGTCGATGGCGCGCCCGGCCCTCAGCCGGCATCGAGGCGCTCGGTGGCACTCTCGTCGAGGATCGGGCCGAGCTGGATCTCGACGAGACGCAGCGGCTCGCCGCCGGCATTGGCCAGGCGGTGCAGGGTGCCGCGGGTGACGGTGAGGCTCTGGCCCGGGCCGAGTGCCAGCTCGGTCGCGCCCAGCCGCACCGCCGCGCGGCCGCTCACCACGAGCCAGTGCTCGTCGCGCCCGGCGTGGCGCTGCAGGGTCAGCCGCGCGTGCGGGTCGAGCTCGACCTCGCGGATCTTGAGGCCCGGGCGCTCGGCGAGCGTGGTGAAGCCGCCCCAGGGGCGCACCTCGCGGGCGTGGCAGACGGCCTCCCGCCGCCCGGCCCGGGCGAGCCCGGCCACGAGCTGCCTGACCGCCTCGCCGTCGGCCCGGTCGGCGACGAGCACGGCATCGGCGGTCTCGATGACGGCGAGCCCCTCGACCCCGGCCAGCGCCACGAGCCGGTGATCCGCCTTGACCAGATTGTCGCGGGCGCCGGCCAGGGCGACGTCGCCGCTCGCCACGTTGCCGGCCGCGTCCTTGGCCATGAGCTCCCAGAGCGCGTGCCAGGAGCCGACGTCGGACCAGCCCGGATCGCAGGGGATCACGGCCATCCGCGCCGAGCGCTCCATGACCGCCTTGTCGATCGGCAGGGCCGGCAGCCGGGCGAACAGCGCCCGGTCGGCGAGCCCCTCGGGGCTCGCGGCGAGGCTCGCCTCGACCGCCAGGAGCTCGCGCGCGAGGCGCGGCTCGAAGCGCGCCAGCTCCTCGAGCAGCACATCCGCGCGCATCACGAACATGCCGCTGTTCCAGGCGTGCCCGCCGGCCGCCAGCATCGCCTCGGCCTCGGCGCGCGGCGGCTTCTCGACGAAGCGGCGCACCTCGAACACGCCGCCGGGCGACAGCTCGGCGCCGCGCGCGATCCAACCGAACCCGGTCTCCGGACGCGAGGGGGCGATGCCGAAGGTGACGATCCGGCCGCCGGCCGCCACCGGCAGCGCCCGCTCGAGCGCCGCGAGCAGCACCTCGGGCGTGCGCACCAGATGGTCGGAGGGACAGACCCACAGCACCGCGTCGGCACCGAAGCGCGCCGCCGCGTGCCGCGCGGCGAGGCCGACCGCGGCCGCGGTGTTGCGCGGCTCGGGCTCGAGCAGGAGGTGGCGGAGCAGGGCGCCGTCGACCAGCGCCAGCTGGCGGCGCACGAGGACCGCCTGGCCGGCCGCCGCCACCGTCACCACCCGCTCGGCCGGCGCCGCGCGCAGCACCCGCCGCGCCGTGCCCTGCAGGAGCGAGTCCTCGCCGACCAGCTCGACCAGGTGCTTGGGGAACGCCGCCCGGCTCACCGGCCAGAGGCGCGTGCCCGAGCCACCGGCCAGCAGCACGGGGACGAGTGGGCCCCTCGCGGTTGCACGGTCCATCACCGGCCTCCACCAAAGGTCGTGTCGACCGAGTTCCACCTCGCCTCATAGTCGGGCGGGCGACGGTTCCGCAAGCAGCCGGCCGTGGCCCGCTTGACCCGCCCGCGCCGCCTGCCGCATGCGGGGCCGGTCGCCACGTCCGCACCGCGCGCGCGAGGGAGGGCAGCATGCGCAGCGCCAGCCGCTATCGCGAGGAGGGGATCTTCGGCGCCGGCCTCGACCGCAGCACGGCCAACCACGCGCCTTTGACCCCGGTCCTGTTCCTCGAGCGGACCGCGGCCGTCCGCCCGGACGCCCTCGCCGTGCTGCACGGGCGGATCCGCCGCGACTACGCCACGCTCCGGGCGCGCTGCCGGCGGCTC
>JBBIIE010000204.1:0-6099 GCA_037446605.1 Geminicoccaceae bacterium
CGGTGGCGAAGGCCGCGGGGCCCACGGCGAAGCCGGTCCGCAAGGCGCCGGCCCGTCGGCCCAAGGTCGAGGCGGAGGGCGAGGCCCAGCCGGCTGCGGAGTCGAAGCCGGCGGCACCCGCCGCGGCCGCGGGCGGCGAATTGAAGGACGCCGGCTGACGCGGCGCGATCGGTCGGGGCCTCGATCGCTCAGTCGGCCAGGGCCTCGACCCGGTCGGTCCGCTCCCAAGGGAGGTCGAGATCGGCCCGGCCGACCTGCCCGTAGGCCGCGAGGGTTTCGAAGAAGCCGTCCGGCCGGCGGGCGGGGAGCCGGCGCAGATCGAAGGCGCGGACGATCGCCGCGGGGCGGAAATCGAAGCTGCGGGCGAGCCGTTCGGCGATGGCTTCCTCGGCGATCCGGCCGGTGCCGAAGGTCTCGACGACGAGGCTCACGGGCCGGGCGAGGCCGATCGTCCAGGAGAGCTGGACCTCGCAGCTTTCGGCGAGGCCGGCGGCGACGACGTTCCTGGCGGCCCAGCGCGCGGCATAGGCGCCGATCCGGTCGATCCGGCCGGGATCCTTGCCCGAGAGGGCGGCACCGCTGTGGCGGGCGTATTCGCCGTAGGTGTCGATCGCGGTCTTGCGGCCGGTGAGGCCGGCGTGCCGCGCCGGCCCGCCGGCCAGGAACGGTCCGCCCGGGTTGATCGCGATCCGGGTCCGCGAATCGGGCCGCAGCTCGCCGTCGGCGAAGTTCGGCTCGACCACCCGGGTCCGCAGGGCGTCCCCGAGCCCGGCCGGCGTCGGCGGGCGGTCGGGGTCGAGTGCGGCGACGATCGCCACGGCGTGGATGCGGGCCGGCCGCCGATCGCGGTACTCGACCGCGACCTGGACCTTGCCGTCGGGCATGAGCCAGGGGAGTTCGCCGCGCGCCCGCTCGAGCCCACGCGCCAGACGGTGGGCGAGGACGATCGGCACCGGCATGAGCTCCGGCGTTTGCCGGCAAGCGAAGCCGAAGGCCGTCACCTGGTGGCTCGCCGTCACGGCCTCGATCCCGGCATCGTCGAGCTCCGCTTCGTCGACCTCGAGCCGGGCCGCGGTCGTCGTCTCGGCGAGGCTCGTCAGGATCGAGCAGTCGGCGGCGTCGAACGCCCCGCCCACGTAGCCCACCCGGGCGATCGTCTCGCGCGCGATCGAGGGCAGGTCGAGCCGCACGGCGGAAGCGAACCGACAGGCGAGGAAGAGCGTGCCGGTGGCGACCGCGCACTCGGCTTCGACCCGGGCGAACGGGTCGAGGGCGACGAAGCGGTCGACGATCGCATCGCTGATCCGATCGCAGAGCTTGTCCGGGTGACCGGCGGTCACGGATTCCGAGGTGAAGACGAAATCGCGCATCATGGCGACACACCCTCCCCGGGATCGGCGGCGGACGGCTCGAGGGCGTCGTTGAGGAGAAGCGGCGAGAGGCTGCCGGCGGCGACGAGAGCGATCTCGAGCGGGCCCAGGGGGCCGAGCCGCAACAGCCGGCGCAGCGGCGGCAGGAGCACGGTGGCGAGCTGCAGCGCCCCGCTCGCCGGCAGGGCGAGCTCGAGCCAGGGATTGCGGGCGAGCGGCGGGGCGCCGCGCAACAGGCTGCGCCGTTCGCTCCGGCAGGTGAGCGCGTGGAGGAGCTGGGCCGTGGTGAGCGTGTGGAAGGCGACGGTGCCGGGCACGGCCGAGGCCGGGCCGTGGATCGCCCGCGCCCCGGCCCAGGCGGCGAGCGCCCCGGCGCCGAGGAGTGACCCTTCGCGGGCGAAAGTCGCGAGCTCGCGGCCGGTGGCGAAGGGGCGGCGTGGATCGCGCGGCGGCCGCTTCAGGACGTCCGGCTCGGCGGGCTCGAGGGCGAGGGCCAGGGCCGGCAAGACGTCGGAGACGAGGTTGAGCCACAAGAGCTGGATCGGGCTGACGATCGCACCGACACCGAGCGCCACCCCGGCCGCCGTCACCACGATCTCGGAGAGGTTGGTCGAGAGCAGATAGTGCACGGCCTTCCGGATGTCGGCGTAGATCGCGCGACCCTCGGCGATCGCCGTCGCCAAGGTCGAAAGCTCGTCGTCGGCGAGCACGATGTCGGCGATCTCGCGGGCGACCTCGGTGCCGCCCCTGCCCATCGCCACACCCACGTCGGCCGCCCGGAGGGCCGGGCCGTCGTTGACCCCGTCCCCGGTCATCGCGACGACCAGGCCCTTGCGCTGCAGGGCGCGGACGATCGCGAGCTTGTGCGAGGGGTTCACCCGGGCGAAGACGTGGACCCGGGGCGCCAGGGCCTCGAGCATGGCCGGCTCGAGCCGATCGAGACGGGTGCTGTCGAGGATCTCGATCTCGCCGTCGCCCGCGAGCTCGAGCTCCCGGGCGATCGCATAGGCCGTGGCACTCTGGTCGCCGGTGATCATCACGGTGCGGATGCCGGCCGCGTGGAAGGTGCGGATCAGCTCCTTCATGCCGGGCCGCAGCGGATCGGCGAGGCCCACGAGCCCGAGCCAGACGAGGTCGGCGATCGCATCCGCACCATCCTCCGCCCGCTCGGCCATCGCGAAGCCCAGGACCCGCAGCCCCTCCGCCGCCATCGATTCGTTCATGGCGAGGATCCGCCGCCGACGCTCGGCGTCGAGCGGGACGAGCTCGGCGCCCTCGCGGACCGCGACACAGCGCTCCAGCACCGCGGTGGGGCCGCCCTTGACCGCGACGAGGGTGCCGCCCGACGGCAGGCGGTGCAGGCTCGCCATCCAGGGGCGATCCTCGCTGCGCGGCACGAGCCGCAGGCGCGGCCGGGCGGCGCGCAGGCCGGGAACGTCGAACCCCGCCTCGAGCGCCAGCCGGACGAGCGCGGTCTCGGTCGGCGAGCCGTCGAGGGCGACATCCGGCCCGTCGCCGTCGAGCACGACCTCGCTGCACAGCGCCGCCACGGCCGAGAGCTCGGCCGCGCCGGGCGCCGACCCCCGGCTCGGGCCGAGCAGGGCCTCGACCGCCGTGCCGCGCCGATAGGCCGGGCCGCTGCCCAGTCCGACCGCCGCCACCGCCATGCGGTTCTGGGTCAAGGTGCCGGTCTTGTCGAAGCAGAGCACCTGGACCGAGCCCAGGGTCTCGATCGCGGCGAGCTTGCGGACCAGCACGCCCTTCCCGCGCATCCGGCCGATCCCGAGGGCGAGCGTGGTCGTGGCCACCGCCGGCAGGCCCTCGGGCAGGGCCGCGACCGCGAGCGAGACGGCGGTGCTCGCCATCGGCACGAGACCCAGACCGCGCAGCAGCCCGACCCCGAAGATCCCGACGCAAAGGCCGGCGCTCGACGAGACGAGCTGGCGGCCGAGCGTCCCGAGCCGCTCCTGCAAGGGCGTGGGCGGCGGGGCGACGCTGCCGAGCAGGGCCCGGATCCGGCCCGCCTCGCTGCTTGGCCCGGTCGCGACGACGATCGCCCGGCCGGAACCGCCCGTGATCACCGTCCCGCGGAAGACGAGGTCGACACGGTCGGCGAGCGGCAGGGTCGGGTCCGAGAGGGGCTCGACCCGCTTGGGCACGGGCTGGCTCTCACCGGTGAGCGCGCTCTCGTCGACCGCGAGCCCGTCGACCGCGACGAGCCGGCCGTCGGCCGCGACCCGGGTCCCGGGCTCGAGCACCAGCAGGTCGCCGCGGACGATCTCCTCGGCCGCCACCCGCTGCGGGCGGCCGTCGCGGATCACGAGCGCGGCGGCCGGCTCGGCCCTCTCGAGGCTCGCGACGATCCGCTCGGTGCGGCTCTCGGTGTACCAACCGATGGTCGCGTTGGCCGCGACCACGCCCAGGATCACGACCGCGTCGGCGAGCCCGCCCGTGGCGATCGAGACCATCGCCGAGACCGCCAGGAGGCCGACCGGCAAGGTGACGAGCTGGTCGGCCAGGATCGCGAGCTCGGAGCGGCGGCGCGCCGAAGGCAGGCGATTGGGCCCGTCGCGGGCGAGCCGGGCGCGGGCCTCGCCGGCCGCGAGCCCGCGCTCGGGCTCGCTGCCCAGGAGGGCGGCGCAGGCCTCGACCGACAGGACATGCCAGGCCGGGGCCGAGGCCTCCCCCGGCCGCCCGGTCGGCCGATCGTCGGCGGGTGCGCGCGCCTCCGGGAGGCGGTCGAGCAGCCCCTCGAGCCAGCGCAGCAGACCGGCGAGGTCGAGGGCCGGGTGATGCTCCACCAGGAGCGAGCCGGTGAGGGGGTTCGCCCGGGCGCGGGCGATCCGTTCGTGGCCTTCGGCCCCGCGCTCCAGGGCGCGGGCGGTGCGGGCGCAGCCCTTGAGGCCCGCGACCTTGACCCGGACCCGGCCGGGCACGGCGGTATGCACCGGGGTGACGCGGGGCGAGGGGCGGCGGCTCGGCGGCACGGCTCGGGCAGCGGCTCCTTGGCCGGAGGTTCGGGACGGAGGGGCAGGCTAGCCGCCCCGTCCGGCCATGGCGAGCCGACCCCGCCGTTCGCGACCGCAGCATGGCCTTCGCTGTTGCCCAAACGCGCTTGTCAACTGTAGATAGAAATTCCGTCAAAGGCTTCTCGATTTCGTCTGCCAGGAACGGGCCCGGGAGACGACCTCGGGACGGGAGGCACGCGATGAGCGTGGCGTGGATCGTGCCGGCGCCGATGCTGCCGGCGGGAATCGAGGGCGAGGGGGAGCTCGAGCTGCGGCCCACCGCGGTCGCGATTCGGGCCTTCTCGAACATGGTCGAGGAGCTCCGGGCGCCGGGCATCTGGGGGGCGCTCTGGGCGCGCGAACCGGGCACGGCCGGCCGGCTCGTGGCACTCTTCCGCACCCGGCCGCACTTGCCGGGGCTCGCCGAGGCGGCGGTCGTGGGGTGGGGGCTGCCGGCCGAGCCGATCGGCCGGTTGCGCCGGCTCGGCGGGCGGGGATTGCCGCTCGACCCGCTGCTGGCCGAGGAGCTCGACCCCTCGCACGGCCGGGCGATCCTGGCGCGGCTCGGCTGCGGCGAGCCGGTCCGCCTGGACGGGCCGCTTTCGCCGCTGCGTCGCCGGCTGGGGCACGAGCTCGCGGTGCTCGCTGGTACGGGCGGAGGGATTCGAACCCCCGACCGCGACGGTGTAAGCGTCGCGCTCTACCCCTGAGCTACGCCCGCCCCGGCGCGAGGCTAGGATCGTCGCCGCGGCCGGGCAAGGAGCGTCGCACCCGAACGTCTCCGCACCCGGGCTCGGGGTGCCCTGGACGATCGGGCCGTCGATCCCGGGTGCCTCGGCCGGCGCGAAGACGCGCGGGTCGTCCCTCGGTGGCGGGCCCGAGAACGGATCCTCGCAGACCCGACGGGAGCCGAACAGGTTGCGGAAGCGGGCGACCTCGCTTGGAACACCACCGCGACGGCGGGCCGGAAGAGGTCGAGGTCGTCGGGGACGAACCGCGTGCCACCCGCGCGGGCGACGGACGGGAGCGGATCGATCGCCCGCTTCCCGACCGGGGTGAAGGGTGGCCGTGGCTCGGGCAGCGGCGTGCGATCGACGACGGACACATCGTGTCGGTCGTTCGTGTCGGCGGGCACGAGGTTCGGGCCGGAGCCGTGGAACGTCACGAACCGCCCGTCGGGGTCGAACCCGGCCCCGTCCAGCTGGAACCGTTCGCCGGGTTGCCCACGGACCGCCGTCGGCTCGAGATGGCCGGGCATCCGACCCCCCCCGGCCGCGGGCCCGGCGGTGGGCGGGGCGGCGTTGACACCCGATGACCACGCCCCTACATGCCGCGGGACCGCGCGGGGACGTAGCTCAGTTGGTCAGAGCGCCGGCCTGTCACGCCGGAGGTCGCGGGTTCAAGTCCCGTCGTCCTCGCCACCGCCCGCCGCCGATCCCGACACGCTCCGCCGCCCGCCCCGCCGCGCTTCGCCGCGGCCGCCGCGGCTTGGCTTTTGCGGCGCACAAGGCTAGGGTCCGCGCCGCGTCGCGGCCGGCCGCGGCGCCAGCGGGGTGAGGGCGGATGGACGGCTACCTGGCCGAGTACCTGCCGATCCTGGTGTTCCTCGGGATCGCCACGGGGCTGGCGCTCGTGATCGTGCTGGCCTCGTTCCTGGTCGCCCCGCAGCGCCCGGACGGCGAGAAGCTGTCGGCCTACGAGTGCGGCTTCCAGCCCTTCGG
>JBBIIE010000205.1:0-6053 GCA_037446605.1 Geminicoccaceae bacterium
CCAGCGCGCGGCGAGGAGCAGCACGGCGAGCAGGGCCGCCCCGGCCGAGAGGTAGGCGAGCATCAGCCGCGCACCTGCCCGGCCAAGAGCCGGACCGCGGCCGAGGGTCGCCGGCGCAGGTCCTCGAGCACCGCGGCACCGCCCGCGGCGTAGGCGGCGACCGCACCCAGCAGCTCGCGCAGCTGCTGCGGCGAGGCCCGGTCGAAGCGGCAGTAGGCGCCGCCGGAAAGCCGCGCGATCTCGCGCAGCGCGCGCTCCGCGCGCGCGTCGCCGCCCTCGTGGAAGACGAACACCCGCACGCCGCGGATGCCGAGCTCACCGGCGAGCCCGGCGAGCTCGTCGACCTCCTCCTCGACCGCGTCGCCGATCAGCGCCAGGGCGCGGACCGGCCGCCGCCCGGCTTCCGTGATGGCGTGCCGCAGCACGCGGCGGATCTGCGTCTGCCCGGCCCGGCAGCGCACCCGGGTCATCAGATCGACCAGCGCGCGCGCATCGGCCACCCAGCGGCTCGCCTTGCACTCGTCGAAGCCGCGCCAGAAGACGAGCTGCACCTCGAGCCCGCCGAGGGCCGCCGCCTCGACGAACATCTGACCCTGCACCGCGCAGGCCTGGTCCCAGGTCGCCTCGCGCGAGGCGGTGGCGTCGATCGCCACGATCAGCCGGCCGCGCCCCGCGGCCGGTGCCGGGACCCGGCCCAGCTCCTCGAGGAACGCCTCGACCGCGCCGTCGCGCCGCTCGCTCAGCCCACGTCCGCTCATGCTCGTTTATGTCGGCGCGCCGCGGCGCATGTCCAGCCTCGGCGGCGCGGCCACGGTCGATGCGTCGAAACTTCTCGCATTGATAGATTAGATAGGCATATTTGCTCGCTTTTCAGTTGACATCGCGCGGGCCCGGCCGGACTCTCGCGACCCGACGACGCGCGCGGAGAAACCGAACATGCACGCCCGCTGGCCGGTGGTCGCTACGGTGGCCCTGCTGCTCGCCGGGGGGGGCGCCCCGGCCCAGACGCTGCGCTTCTCCTTCCAGGGCGACGTCGGCACGCTCGACCCCTACGGCCTGAACGAGACCTTCACCCTCGGCTATCTGGGCAACGTCTACGAGGGCCTCACCACGCGCGGCCCCGACCTTTCGATCGAGCCCGGGCTGGCCGAGCGCTGGGAGCTCGTCGCCGGGGACCGCTGGCGCTTCCATCTGCGCCGCGGCGTGCGGTTCCACGACGGCAGCCCGTTCACCGCCGACGACGTGCTGTTCTCGGCCGAGCGGGTGCGGCGGCCGACCTCCGACCTCAAGACCCGCCTCGCCACCGTCAGGGAGGTGGTCAAGGTCGACGACCACACGGTCGACTTCGTGACCGAGGTGCCCAACCCGATCCTCAACGCCGAGTGGGACACCTGGTACATCATGGACAAGGAGTGGGCGCTCGCCCACGGCGCCGCCGAGCCGGTCGACATCAAGGACCCGCGCTCGAGCTTCGCCAACTTCAACACCAACGGCACGGGGCCGTTCCGGGTCACCGCGCGCGAGCCCGACGTGCGCACCGTGGCGGTGCGTCACCCGGGCTGGTGGGGCAAGGCGCCCGGCAACCTGCAGGAGGTGGTCTTCCAGCCGATCGCCAACGACGCCACCCGCGTGGCGGCGCTCCTTTCGGGCGAGCTCGACCTGATCCTCTCGCTGCCGATCCAGGACACCGACCGGATCGCCCGCACGCCCGGCGTCCGGGCGCTGACCGGCCCCGAGCTGCGCACCATCTTCCTCGGCCTCGACCAGGCCCGCGACGAACTCCTCCACGCCAGCGTCAAGGGCAGGAACCCCTTCAAGGACCGCCGCGTGCGCCTGGCCCTCTACCAGGCGATCGACATCGAGGCGATCGCCAGGAAGGTGATGCGCGGCCAGGCGACGCCGAGCGCCGCCCTGGTCGCCCCGGGCATCCAGGGCTTCCCGAAGAACCTGGTGCGCTGGCCCTACGATCCGGCGGCGGCGCGCCGGCTGCTCGCCGAGGCCGGCTACCCGGACGGGTTCGGCGTCACCCTCGACTGCCCCAACGACCGCTACGTCAACGACGAGCAGATCTGCCAGGCGGTGGTCGGCATGCTCGGCCGGATCGGCGTCAAGGTCGCGCTCAACGCCCAGACCAAGTCGGTCTATTTCGCCAAGGTGCTCGCCGCCGGCGGCTACGACACGAGCTTCTACCTGCTGGGTTGGACGCCCGGCAGCCTCGATTCCTGGAACGCGCTGCACAACCTCGTGGTGACGCGCGAGAAGGGCGGCGCCGGCGCCTTCAACCTCGGCGGCTACTCCAATCCCAGGATCGACGCGCTCGCCCGCGAGGTGCTGACCGAGACCGACCTCGCCCGCCGCTCGGCCTTGATCGGCGAGGCCTGGCGGCTGTTGCACGAGGACGTCGGCTATCTGCCGTTGCACCAGCAGGCACTCGCCTGGGGTGTGCGCGACGGGATCGAGCTCGTGCAGCGCGCCGACAACCAGTTCCTCTGGCGCTGGGTGGTCAAGCGCTGAGCGTGGCGGCGCTGCCACTGGCCCGGAGCCCCGGGCCGCTGTAGTCTCCTACGATGAACGCGCCCGAGCGTGGACGCTGGTTCGCGCCGTTGCTCATGTGCCACGATTGCGGCCTGACGCAGCTCGAAGGCCCGCTCGCCGGGCCCGGGCTGGTCAGCTGCGCGCGCTGCGGTGCCCTCCTGCGCCGCCACGCCCCGGGCTCGGTCGAGCGCGCGGTCCACCTCAACCTGGCGGCGCTGGTCCTGTTCGCCGTGGCCAACGCGCACCCCTTCCTGGCGTTCGCCTTCGAGGGGCGCGGCCAGGTGGTGGTGCTGGCGAGCGGGGTGCTGCGCCTGTGGGAGGAGGGCATGCCGCTCTTGGCCCTCTGCGTGCTGGCGGCGAGCCTGCTCTTCCCGCTCGCCAAGATGTCGGCCACGCTCTGGGCGCTCGGGCCGCTCCTGCTGGGTGCCCGGCTGCCCGGCCAGCGGCTGGCGCTGCGGCTGGCCGACCGGCTCCGCGCCTGGGCGATGCTCGACGTGTTCCTGCTCGCGGTGATCGTGGCCTGGGTCAAGATGGCCGAGCTCGCCACGCTCGAGGCGGGGGTCGGGCTCTGGGCCTTCCTCGGCACGCTCCTGCTCGCCACCGCGGCGGATGCGACCCTCGACCACCACGACGTCTGGCAGCGCTTCGGCCGCCAGGCGACGCGCGCCGCACTCGCCGACCTGCCGGTGCAGCGGCTCGCCTCGTGCCACGCCTGCGGGCAGGTGGCGGGGCTCCTGGGCCGGGGGAGCCGCTGCCCGCGCTGCGGCGCGCCGCTGCACGCGCGCCGGCCGGCGGCACTCGCCCGCTGCACGGCCTTCCTCGTGGCGGCGGCGGCCTTCTACCTGCCCGCCAACCTCCTGCCGGTGATGGTCGTGACCTCGCTCGGCCGCAGCGAGCCGAGCACCATCCTGGGCGGGGTGGTGCTCCTGGTCGAGTACGGCATGATCCCGGTCGCCGTCGTGGTGTTCACGGCGAGCGTGCTGGTGCCGGTCTTCAAGTTCCTGGCGCTCGGCCTGCTCGTGGTGACCGCGGCGCGCGGCAGCACCCGGCTGCGGCTCGAGCGCACCCGCCTCTACCGGATCGTCGAGCTGGTCGGCCGCTGGTCGATGGTCGACGTGTTCGTGGTGGCGCTCCTCGTGGCGCTGGTCGATCTGGGTGCGCTGGCCACGATCGAGGCCGGGGCCGGCATCGCCGCCTTCGCCTCGACCGTGATCCTGACCATGCTCGCCTCGGCTGCCTTCGACCCGAGGCTGATCTGGGACGCGCGGCGATGACGGGCCTGCGGTCGACCGACACCGACCTGCTCACCGGCGAGCCACCCGAGGCGCGGCTGGAGACGCGGCGGCGGGTCGGGCCGGCGCTGGTCTGGCTCGTGCCCGTGGTGGCGATCCTGATCGCCGGCTGGATGGTCTATGCGAGCCTGCGCGACCGGGGCGCCCGGATCACCGTCTCCTTCGAGAGCGCCGAGGGGCTCGAGCCGGGCAAGACCAAGGTCAAGCACAAGGACGTGGCGCTCGGCACCGTCACCGGCGTGCGCCTCGGCCCGGATCTGCGGCGCATCCTGGTCTCGATCCAGATGGATGCCGGCACCGACGGGCTGCTGCACGAGGGCACGGCCTTCTGGATCGTCCGCCCGCGCATCGGTGCCGGCGGCGTGTCCGGGCTCTCGACCCTGCTCTCCGGCGCCTTCATCGAGATCGACCCGGCCACGCAGGGTGCCGCCCGGCGCGAGTTCGTCGGGCTCGAGGAGCCGCCCCTGATCCGCTCCACGGTGCCCGGCACCCGCTTCGTGCTGCACGCCGAGCGGCTCGGCGGGCTGTCGCGCGGCGCGCCGATCTACCATCGCGGCGTCGAGGTCGGCCAGGTCCTGGGCTACCAGCTGGAGACCGACCAGCGGCGGATCGCCGTGCCGATCTTCGTGCAGGCGCCGCACGACCGGCTCGTGACCACGGCCACCCGGTTCTGGGACGCGAGCGGGGTGCGGGTCGGCACCGGCGCCGGCGGGATCGAGGTCCAGCTCGCCTCGCTGCAGGCCCTCCTCCTGGGCGGCATCGAGTTCGACGGCCAGTTGGGCGTCCGCGGCGCCGCCCCGGCGCCGCCCGAGACCAGCTTCCCGCTCTACCCCGACCGCGCCAGTGCCGTGCAGGCGGGCCTCACCCGCAAGGTGCCGATGCTGGTCGAGTTCGAGGGCCAGACGCGTGGCCTCCGCCCGGGTGCCGCGGTCGAGACCCGGGGGCTCAGGATCGGCACCGTGGGCGAGGTGCGGCTGGCTTGGCACGAGCGCAGCAACGGGCTCGTGATCCAGGCGCTGATCGAGGTCGAGCCCGAGCGGGTGACCCCGATCGACGCCGAGACCGGTGCGGCGAGCCGCACCCGCTCCCTCGAGGAGCTGGTCGCCTCCGGCATGCGCGCCCAGCTCAAGACCGCGAGCCTGCTCACGGGCGAGCTCTACGTCGACCTCGACTTCCACCCCGACGCCCCGCCCGCGGACATGCGCACGGCGCGCGGCCTGCCGGTCGTGCCCTCGGTGCCGACCGAGCTCGAGACCTTGAGCGCCTCGCTCTCGGGCGTGCTCGAGAAGATCGCGGCCCTGCCGCTCGGTCCGCTCGTCGAGGAGCTGCGCAGTGCGGTCGGCGCGATCGGCGAGGTCGCCCGCGGCCAGCAGATCCGCACCTCCCTGGACAGCCTGGCCGCGACCCTCGAGGGGTTGCAGCGGGTCGTCGCCAGCGCCGAGGAGCAGACGCCGGCGCTCCTGCGCAGCCTGCGCCAGGCCGCCGACCAGGCGCGCGAGGGGGCGGCCGCGCTCGATCAGCTCCTGGGTGCCGACTCGCGCACCCGCGCCGATCTCTCGGCGCTCCTGCGCGAGGCCGCGGCCACCGCCCGGGCGCTCCGGGGCTTCGCCGAGCTCCTCCAGCGCCACCCCGAGGCACTCCTGCGCGGCCGCAGCGGAGGCGAGCGATGAGCCGGAGCCCGACCCGCCGCCGACTGCTCGCGGCGGCCTCGACCCTGCCCCTCCTGGCCGCCTGCGCCACCTCGCCGCCCACCCGCCTGCACCTCCTCGCGGTCGAGCCGGAGGGCCCGCTCGAGGGGGCCCGCCGCACGCCGCCGATCGGCCTCGGCGTCGGCCCGCTCGAGGTGGTCGACTATCTGGAGCGGCCGGAGATCGTCACCCGGCGCGGCCGCACCTCGCTCGCACTCGCCGAGCTCGACCGCTGGGGCGAGCGCTTCGAGGTGATGTTCGCCCGGGTGCTGCGCGAGAGCCTCGCCCGGCTGCTCGCCACCGATGCCGTGGTCGAGCTGCCGAGCGACCGCGAGGTCCAGCCCGAGCTGCGGCTGGCCCTCCAGCTGCTGCGCTTCGAGGCCGACGAGGCCGGCGAGGTCGCGCTCGAGGCGCGCTGGCAGCTCTTCGCCCGAACCGGCGACCGGCCGCTCCGCCTCGAGCGGACGCTGGTGCGCGAGCCGGTCGCGGAGGGCGGCCGGGCCGCCACCGGCGCCGGGGCCTCGGGCATGGAGGCCGT
>JBBIIE010000206.1:0-6043 GCA_037446605.1 Geminicoccaceae bacterium
GGAACTCGAAACTTCCTCCTCCGCGTCGCGGCGCGCCGCCCGCTGGTCGTGCTCAAGGCCGCCACCAGCCTCGATGGACGGATCGCCGCGGCGGGCGGGGCGGCGCGCTGGGTCACCGGCGAGCGCGCCCGCGCCTGGGCGCATCTCCTGCGCGCCGAGCACGACGCCGTGCTGGTCGGCAGCGGGACGGTGCTCGCCGACGATCCGATGCTCGACTGCCGGCTGCCCGGGCTCGCCGGGCGCAGCCCGGTCCGGGTGGTTCTCGACCGGCGGCTGCGCCTGCCGCCCTCCGGCCGACTCGCGGCCTCGGCGGGCGGGCCGCCGGTCTGGGTCCTCACCGCCCGGCCGGAGGGCGCGCCCGAGGCGGCGGCCCTGACCGCCCGGGGCGTCACCGTCCTGAGCGTGGCGCCGGCCGACGCGGACTGGCTCGTCCGCGCCTTGGCGGTGCTCGCCGAACGCGGTATCACGCGCCTGCTCGTCGAGGGCGGGGCGCAGGTGGCCACGGCGCTGTGGCGGGCGGCGCTGGTCGATCGGCTCGTGCTCCTGCAGGCACCGCTGGTGCTGGGCGGCGACGCGGTGCCGCTGGTCGCCGGGCTCGGGCTCGCGGAGCCGGGCGCGGCGCCGCGCTGGCGCGTGGTCGAGGAGGGTCGGCTGGGCGACGACCGTCTGGTCGTGCTGGAGCCGGCGTGAGGGGCCGCATGTTCACCGGCATCGTCACCCATCGGGGCCGGATCGAGCGGGTCGAGGGCTCGGCCGAGCGCCTCCTCGAGGTGGTTCCGGACACGCCGCTGGACGGCGTCGTGCCCGGCGCCTCGATCGCCCATGCCGGGATCTGCCTGACCGTCGCGGCGCTGACCGACCGCGGCTGGCAGGTGCACGCCTCGGGCGAGACCCTCGCCCGCACCACGCTCGGCCGCTGGCGGCCGGGCGAGCGGATCAACCTGGAGCGGGCGCTGCGGCTCGGCGACGAGCTCGGTGGCCACCTCGTCTTCGGCCACGTGGACGCGGTCGGAGCGATCCTCGCCCTGGAGGACGGCGCGGGCGGCCGCCGCCTGGAGATCGCCCTGCCGCGTGAGCTGGCACCGCTCGTGGCGGTCAAGGGGTCGATCGCCGTGGACGGGATCTCGCTGACCGTCACCGAGGTGGCCGCGGACCGCTTCGCCACGGTCATCGTCCCGCACACCTGGAACGTCACGACGCTCGCCGACCGGCGGCCGGGCGACCTCGTCAACCTCGAGGCCGACATGCTCGCCCGCTACGTGGCCCGCCAGCTCGCCGCCGCCCGGGAGCCCCTCCGTGCCTGACCGCCCCGCCCCGCCTGCCGATCGCGGCGGCTCGCCGATCGCCACGATCGACGAGATCCTCGAGGACGCGCGCCGCGGCCGCATGGTGGTGCTGGTCGACGACGAGACGCGCGAGAACGAGGGCGATCTGGTCGTCCCGGCCCAGTTCTGCGACGCCGAGGCGATCAACTTCATGGCCCGCTACGGCCGCGGGCTGATCTGCCTCGCCCTGACCCGCCAGCGCTGCGAGCATCTGGGCCTGCCGCTGATGGCGCAGGGCAACGAGTCGCGGCGCAGCACCGCCTTCACGATCAGCATCGAGGCCCGCCACGGCATCACCACGGGCATCTCGGCCGCCGACCGGGCCCGCACCGTGGCCGTGGCGATCGACCCGGCGACCCGCCGCGACGAGCTGTCGACGCCCGGGCACATCTTCCCCCTGATGGCGCGCGACGGCGGCGTGCTCGTCCGCGCCGGGCACACCGAGGCGGCGGTCGACATCGCCCGCCTCGCCGGCCTCGACCCGTCGGGCGTGATCTGCGAGATCATGAACGACGATGGCACCATGGCGCGGCTGCCCGACCTCGTCGCCTTCGCCCAGCGGCACGGGCTCCGGGTCGGCCGGATCGCCGACCTGATCGCCTACCGGCTGCGCCACGACCGGCTCGTGGAGCGCGAGCTCGGCGCCTCCTTCCACAGCCGCTGGGGCGGCGACTTCCGCCTCGAGGTCTACACCAACGTGCTCGACGGCGTGGAGCACGTGGCGCTCGTCAAGGGCGACGTCACCACCCCCGAGCCGGTGCTCGTGCGGGTGCACGCGGTCAACATCCTCGAGGACATCCTGGGTGCCGGCGAGAGCGGCCGTGGCGATCAGCTGCACCGGGCGATGGAGCTGATCGGGCGGGCCGGCCGCGGCGTCGTCGTGGTGCTGCGCGAGCCCTCGCCCAAGAGCGTCTCGCAGCGCGTCGCCCAGGGCCTCGGCCGCGGCGCCGGGACGGCTCCCGACCTGCGCGTCTACGGGATCGGCGCGCAGATCCTCAAGGCACTCGGCATCCGCGACATGATCCTCCTCTCCAACACCGGACGCACGATCGTGGGCCTCGAGGGCTACGACCTGCGGGTGGTCGAGACCCGCCCGCTCGGTGGCGAGGCGCCCTCCTGATGGCCGGCACCGGCGACCGCCTGGATCTGCCGGCCGGCATCGCCCGGCTGCGCGTGCTGCTCGTCGTGGCCCCCTACCACCGCGAGGTGACCGAGCTGCTCTGCCGCGGCGCCCTGGCCCTGCTGGCGCGCGCCGGCGTGCGCCCGGCCCGGGTCGAGGTGCCGGGTGCCCTGGAGATCCCGACCGCCATCGCGCTCGCCGGTCGACAGGGCGAGTTCGACGCCTTCGTGGCGCTCGGCTGCGTGCTGCGCGGCGAGACCTCGCACTACGATCTCGTCGCCGGGGAGAGCTGCCGGGGCCTGGTCGAACTCGGCATCCGCGAGCGGCTGCCGATCGGCAACGGCATCCTCACGGTCGACACCCTCGAGCAGGCGCTCGAGCGGGCCGACCCCGACCGCCAGGACAAGGGTGGGCATGCCGCCCTGGCGGCCCTCACCCTGGCGGCGTTGCCGCGCCGGCTGCGGGAACTGTCGCGGTGAGCGCCGCCCGCTCCATGGGCGGCGGCGCGCGCGCCATGGCGCGGCGGCGCGCCGCGCGCCTGGCCGCGGTGCAGGCGCTCTACCAGCTCGAGCTCGGCGGAGGCGACCCGGCGCTGGTCGCCGAGGAGTTCCTCGCCACCCGCCCGGAGGGCGCCCGGGGCACGGGCGAGGAGCTCGACGCCACCTGGTTCCGGGCCCTCCTCGGCGGGGCCTGGGCGGCGCGCGGCCGGCTCGATGCCGAGCTCGCGAGCGCGCTCGCCGAGGGCTGGACGCTCGCCCGCTGCAGCGCCGTCGTGCGGGCCGTGCTGCGCGCCGGCGCGTTCGAGCTCGCCGAACGCTCGGACGTTCCGGTCAAGGCGATCCTCAACGAGTATGTCGAGATCGCCCGCCTGTTCTCGGGCGGCGGCGAGCCGGGCCTCGTGCACGCCGTGCTCGACCGTCTGTCCGGTCGGCTGCGGCCCACGGGAGGCGCCTCTTGAGCCTCGGCGAGTTCGAGCTGATCGACCGGCTGCTGCGACCGCTCGCCCGCGGCTTCCCGGGCGCCCTCGGGCTCGCCGACGACGCGGCGTTGATCGACGTGCCGGGCGACCACCAGCTCGTCGTGGCCAAGGACGCCCTGGTCGAGGGCGTGCACTTCCTGGCCGACGACCCGCCCGAGACCGTCGCCGGCAAGCTGCTGCGCGTGAACCTGAGCGATCTGGCGGCGATGGGCGCCGACCCGCTCGCCTACCTGACCGTCATCGCCCGGCCGGCGGGGCTCGCCGACGCCTGGCTCGAGGGCTTCGCCGCCGGCCTCGCGCGCGACCAGGAGCGCTTCGGCCTGCACCTCGTGGGCGGCGACACCGTCGCCACGCCCGGGCCGCTCCTGCTCTCGCTCACCATCCTGGGCCTCGTGCCGCGCGGCCGGGCGCTGACCCGGGCCGGGGCCGGCCCGGGCGAGCTCGTCTGCGTCTCCGGCACGCTCGGCGACGCGGCCACGGGGTTGCGGATCCTGCGGGGCCTGGCCGCACCCGAGGACCTCGCCCTCCCGCTCGTCGAGCGCTACCGCACGCCGCGGCCGCGGCTGGAGCTCGGCCGGGCGCTGCGCGGGCTGGCCAGTGCCGCGATCGACGTGTCGGACGGGCTCCTGGCCGACCTCGGGCACCTGCTCGAGGCCTCGGGCGTCGGCGCCGAGGTCGAGGCGGAGCGTGTGCCCCTCTCGGCCGCGGCGCGGGCGCTGCCGGGTGCGCGCGGGACGGCGCTCGCCGGGGGGGACGACTACGAGCTGCTGTTCACCCTGCCGGCGGATCGCGGGCCGGCGCTGGCTGGCCTCGCCGACCGGCTCGGCCTGCCACTCACGGTGATCGGCCGCACCCGCACCGAGCCGGGGCTGGTCCTGCTCGACGCGCAGGGTCGCCCGCTCCCGGTCGAGCGGACCGGCTGGCGGCATTTCTAGCCGGTCCGGCCGGCCGGCGGCGCCGGCTCAGCGCGAGCCCATCGCCCGGTCGCCCGGAGCGAGCAGCAGGCAGGGCTTGCCGGCGCGCCGGAGGCTGGCGCAGGCGCCGAGCGCGTCGGCGCGGCTGAGCCCCACCACGCGGGCGGCGTAGAGGCGGGTCCGCGCCCGGGGCTCGCTCACCACGACGGAACCGCCGCGCAGTGCGGCGAGCGAGCGGGCGATCCGCCGGGCCGTCTCGCCGGCGGTGCGGCGATCCTCGAAGGCGCCGAGCTGGACCCCGTACTCGCCGGCCGGCGGCCGCGCCGCGCGGCTCCGGCTGGACGTCCGCGCGGCCGCCTTCGGCGTGGCCTCGGGCGCAGCCTCGACCGTCCCGGGGGGAGCCACGAGCGAGCGACGCGGCGGGTCCGCGGCGGCCACCACGGCACCTGCCGGCGCACGCGTCGCGAAGCCCTGGTCGAGCAGGCGCGCCATCTCGCGGTTGCGCTCGTTCGAGGTCGAGCCACCCAGGACCACCGCCACCAGCCGGCGGCCGTCGCGCACCGCCGAGGCGGCCAGGTTGTAGCCCGAGGCGCGGATGTAGCCGGTCTTGAGCCCGTCCATCCCGGGATAGGTGGCGAGCAGGCGGTTGTGGTTGTGGTAGGTCCGACCGCGCCAGACGAAGTAGGGCAGGCCGAAATAGTCGTAGTATTCCGGATAGTCCCGGAGCAGCCGCCGCGCCAGGGTCGCCATGTCGCGGGCGGTCGTGCGCTGCAGCTCGTCCGGCAGGCCGGAGGCGTTGGCGAAGCGGGTCCGGGTCATGCCGAGCTCGCGCGCCCGGTAGGTCATGATCTGGGCGAAGCGCGGCTCGGAGCCGCCCACGGCCTCGGCCAGGACCACCGCCACGTCGTTCGCCGACTTGACGGCGACGGCACGGATCGCTTCGTCGACCCGGATGGTGGCCCCGGGCCTGAGGCCGAGCTTGGAGGGCGGCTGGCGCGCCGCCGCGGCGGAGACCGGAAGCCGGGTCGAGGCGGCGAGCCGGCCGGCACGAAGCGCCTCGAAGGTGAGGTAGAGGGTCATCATCTTGGTGAGCGAGGCCGGGTAGGCCGCGACGTCGGCCCCGTCCTCCGACAGCACCGTGCCGTCGCCGTGCTCGACCACGATCGAGGTGAGCGTCTGGGCGGCCGCCACGCCGACGCCGCCGACCAGCAGGGCCGCGGCCAGCAGCGCCCCGAGGAGACCGATGCGGAGGCGGCTCGGCACGACCACCCTCTCGACCCGGTTGCGGCCCGTCGCGGGACGGCCGTCGACTGCCGATAGCCGCCCCGATACCGCGTCTTAGCAGCAAAAGGTTAACCGAGTGTTGAGGAGCTGTCGAGCGTCGGCGCCGACAAATCCGGGGATTAATCTACCCGGGGTTGAGGATCACCTCGCCGACCCTACTGGGCCGCTGGCTCGACCGGCTCGAGGAAGCGGCGGTAGACCCAGCCGCTGCGGCCGTCGGCGAGCTCGACCTTGAACCAGCCCTTGTCCTCGGCGCGCGCCACGAACTGGCTGCCGCGGCGCAGCGAGCCGATCGCCGTGCTCGCGGTGAGCGGCTCGGCGCGGACGAACACGTCGGTGGTGACCCGGAAGCGCGTCCCGACCGCCTCGCCCGGGGACGCCGTGGCGACCGGGCCGGACGGGGGCGTCGCCGCCGGTGGAG
>JBBIIE010000207.1:0-5756 GCA_037446605.1 Geminicoccaceae bacterium
CCCGCGGCCAGGCCGGATCGCGCCCGTGACGCGGCGGATGGCTTCTCGTCTTGCCGGTGAGATGCCGGATCTTGTCCGCCTCGGGCCAGTTCGAGATCGAGGGTCGGGCCGGGTCCGGCTCGCCCTCGCCCGACGCCCGCGCTGTCGTTTCCGTCCCCTGGCGGAAGTCGCGCAGCCAGTGGAGCGCCGTGAGCCAGGGATCCTGAGCCGTCCGCACCGCCGAGCCCACGAGCAGCGACGCGCCGGCGAGCCGCGGAGTCTCGCTCGGCCGGCCCGCGGCCGCGAACGGATCCCGGCCGAAAAGGCGGGTGAAATCCTCGCGCGTGGGCTCGTTCGGCAGCCAGCGCGACCGGTCGGCGCCGTCGACGGTGAGCGAGCCGAGCCCGCGCCGCGTCCGGCTGCCGTAGCCGCCGAACAGGATCCAGGCGCGGACGACGTTTTCGAGCTCCTCGAGCCGGTCCGTCGGCGCGAGGAGCTCGAGCGTGAACCTCGTGCAGGGCAGGCGCCGCGGCGCGGTCGGTGTGCCACCGGCCTCGGCGCGCGCAGGGAAGAGCGCATAGGCGCCCGGCGTGGCCCGCGCCCCGTAAAGTCTGACCTCGGTCCGATCGACAGCGCCCGCCGTGACGCCCGAGATCCGCACCTCGACCGCGGAGCGGCCGCCGCCCTCGTCCGCCGCGCGGCCGAAGAGCACGCTCTCGGCCCGGTAGAGTTCGCGCGGGTCGGAATGGAGATGGGCGTGCAGGGCCCGCCACCAGAAGCGGAGCTGGCCGCGGATCGAGGGCACCCGCACGACGTCGACCTCGTCGATCGTCCGCGGCACCGCTGAGCCGCCGAGCACCGGCGTCACGATCCGGAGCGGGAGCTCGAGCTTCTCCCGCGTCCCGCCGGTCGCCGCGGCCCCTGCCCGTCTCGGCGGCAGTTCGGTGAAGTTCGGGGCTGTCCGGGTGGCCATGGCGCCGCCTCCCGTCGATCATGAGTGTGGAGTAGCTGCACCGCCGCATGGGCGCAACGCGAAGTTGCGACGGCCGCCGGAGCCGCCCACCAGCCGCGCGCCGGTTGGCCCGGGGCTTGCGTAGGATCGGCCGCGGGCGCACGGGTCCGAGTGCGGGCGCGGCGGCGGGCGGGGTGCAGTTCCCGGACCGCCCCGCCCCTCCCGGCGCCCGCCCGATCCGCGGGCGCGGGTTGCCTCTCGAGCGTGCACGGAGCGCACCGCCCCATGGTCATGCACGTCGCCCTCCGCCACCGCACCGCCTACCGCTACGACCGCGAGGTGGCGCTCGGCCCGCAGCTCGTCCGCCTGCGCCCGGCACCGCACTGCCGCACCCGGGTGCTGGCCTACGCGCTCGCGGTCCGGCCGAGGAAGCACTTCCTCAACTGGCAGCAGGACCCGCACGGCAACTGGCAGGCCCGCCTGGTCTTCCCCGAGCGCACCGCCGAGCTCGTCGTCGAGGTCGACCTCGTGGTCGAGATGGCCGCCCTCAACCCGTTCGACTTCTTCCTGGAGCCGACCGCCGAGAGCGTGCCGTTCGCCTACGAGCCGCGGCTGCGCAAGGACCTCGAACCCTACCTCGAGACCCTGCCCGCGGGCCCTCGGCTCGAAGCCCTGCTCGCCTCGATCCCGCGCGATCCGGCGCCCACGGTCGGCTTCCTGGTCGAGCTCAACCGCCGCCTCGCGCGCGAGATCCGCTACCTCATCCGCATGGAGCCGGGCGTGCAGACGCCCGAGGAGACGCTCGAGCGCGCCTCGGGCTCCTGCCGCGACAGCACCTGGCTCCTGGTCCAGCTCCTGCGCCGGCTCGGGCTCGCGGCGCGGTTCGTCTCCGGCTACCTGATCCAGCTCGCCCCGGACGTGAAGGCGCTCGACGGGCCGTCCGGCACCGAGGTCGACTTCACCGACCTGCACGCCTGGGCCGAGGTGTTCCTGCCCGGCGCCGGCTGGATCGGCCTCGACCCGACCTCGGGGCTCTTGGCCGGCGAGGGGCATCTGCCGCTCGCCGCCACCCCCGCGCCCGAGACCGCGGCACCGATCAGCGGCCTGGTCGAGCCCTGCCGGGTCGAGCTGTCCTTCGAGATGTCGGTGCGCCGCATCCTCGAGCAGCCGCGCGTCACCGGGCCCTACACCGAGGAGCAGTGGCAGGCGATCCTGGCGGCCGGCGATGCGGTCGATGCCGTGCTGGAGGCCGGCGACGTGCGGCTGTCGATGGGTGGCGAGCCGACCTTCGTCGGCATCGATGCGCGCGATGCCCCCGAGTGGAACACCGAAGCCAACGGCACGGCCAAGCGGGCGCGCGCCGACGATCTGGCCCGGCGCCTGCTCGACCGCTTCGCGCCGGGCGGGGTGCTGCACCACGGCCAGGGCAAATGGTACCCGGGCGAGCCGCTCCCGCGCTGGGCGTTCACGGTCTTCTGGCGACGCGACGGCGAGCCGCTCTGGCGCCGACCCGAGCTGATCGTGCGCGAGGGTGCCGCGACCGGCGCCGATCCCGAGCGGGCGGAGCGCTTCCTGCGCCGGCTGGCCGACGAGCTCGGGGTCGCACCCGACGACGCGCTGCCGGCGTTCGAGGACGCGGCCCATCTCCGCCGCCTGGAGGAGGCGCTGCCGGAGAACCTCGATCCGCGCGACGACCGACCGGAGGTCCTGCCCGGCGAGCCGTCGGGGCGGCGCCGCCTCGCCCGCGCGCTCGACCGCGGGCCGGGCCGGCCGACCGCCTTCGTCCTGCCGCTCCAGCCCTGGCGCAGCCGCGACGGCCGGGTGCAGTGGCGGAGCGAGCGCTGGACCACCCGGCGCGGTCGGCTCGTGCTGATCCCGGGCGACTCGCCCGCGGGGCTCCGGCTGCCGCTCGGCTCGCTGCCCTGGATCGAGGCCGACGAGTGGCCGCACGTGGTGCCGCTCGACCCGTTCGCGGCGCACGCCGCCCTGCCGGCCCGCCCGCCGCGGCGGCAGGAGCGGCTCGCCCGGCCGGAGCCGGCGGCCTGGGTCGCGGCGGCCAGCGGGACGCCGGTGCGCACGGCGCTCGCGGTCGAGCCGCGCGACGGCATCCTGCACGTCTTCCTGCCGCCGCTCGGCGGCGCCGACGACTTCGTCGATCTCCTGGCCGCGATCGAGACGACCGCCGCCGAGCTCGGCGAGCCGATCCGCCTCGAGGGCTACGAGCCGCCGCGCGACCCGCGCCTGGAGCTCGTCCGCGTGACCCCGGATCCGGGCGTGATCGAGGTCAACATCCACCCGGCGCGGAGCTGGCGCGAGCAGGTGGCGATCACCGAGGCGCTCTACGAGGAGGCGCGGCTCGCCCGGCTCGACGCCTCGAAGTTCCTGATCGACGGGCGGCTGGTCGGCACCGGCGGTGGCAACCACATCGTGGTGGGCGGTTCGACGCCGGCCGACAGCCCGTTCCTCCGCCGGCCGGACCTGCTCGCCTCGCTGGTCACCTACTGGCAGCACCATCCCTCGCTCAGCTACCTCTTCTCCTCCCTCTTCATCGGCCCGACCTCGCAGGCGCCGCGGATCGACGAGGCCCGCCACGACCAGCTCCACGAGCTCGAGATCGCGCTCCGCCAGGTGCCCGACCCGGGCGCCGGCGCGCCGATCCCGCCCTGGCTGGTCGACCGGCTGTTCCGCAACCTCCTGATCGACGTCACCGGCAACACGCACCGGGCCGAGATCTGCATCGACAAGCTCTACGACCCGGCGGGGCCGGCCGGCCGCCAGGGGCTGGTCGAGTTCCGTGCCTTCGAGATGCCGCCACATCCGCGCATGAGCCTCGCCCAGCAGCTCCTCCTCCGCGCGCTGATCGCCTGGTTCTGGCAGCGCCCCTACCGGCATCGGCTCGTGCGCTGGGGTACCGCGCTGCACGACCGCTTCATGCTGCCGCACCATGTCTGGCAGGACTTCCTGCGCGTGCTCGAGGACCTCGAGGGCGCCGGGCTCGCGCTCGACCCGGCCTGGTACCTGCCGCAACTCGAGTTCCGCTTCCCGCACTATGGCGAGGTCCGGGTGCGCGACGTCGAGATCGAGCTGCGCGCCGCGCTCGAGCCCTGGCACGTGCTCGGCGAGGAGGCGGCCTCGGGCGGCACCGCCCGCCACGTCGACAGCTCGCTGGAGCGGCTGCAGGTGGAGGTGCGCGGGCTCGAGGGAGACCGGTTCGTGGTCACCTGCAACGGTCGGGCACTCCCGCTGCAGCCGACCGAAACCCGTGGCGTGGCGGTCGCCGGCGTGCGGTTCCGCGCCTGGCAGCCGCCCTTCTGCCTGCACCCGACGATCGGCGTGCACAGCCCGTTGACCTTCGAGCTGGTCGATCGCTGGAACCGCCGCTCGCTCGGCGGCTGCACCTACCACGTCATGCACCCGGCCGGACGCAACTACGAGACGCTGCCGGTGAACGACCTCGAGGCCGAGGGCCGGCGGCTCGCCCGGTTCGAGCGGCTGGGCCACAGCATGGGCGTGCTCGACCCGCCGCCGGTGATGGTCGACCCGGACTTCCCGCACACGCTCGACCTGCGCCGGTAGACAGGCGCGCCGGCCGGGCGGCATGTTCCCGGCCGCGAGGAGGGGGACGGGGCACCGCGTGACCATCGCGCTCGCCATGCCGACCGGGCTCGAGGCGCTCCTGCGCGGCTATCCGCGCGGCGGCCACGACGAGATGCTGGCCGCCGACGGCAGCGTCCGGCCGACCTGGCGGCGGCTCGCCGACGGGCTCGTGGCGATGGGCCAGGCCGGTCGCGAGGCGGCGGCCGAGAGCACCAAGCGGGCGCTGCGCGAGAGCGGCATCGCCTTCAACGTCTACGCCGACCCCGAGGATCGCCGGCACGCCTGGCGGCTCGACCTCCTGCCGGTGCTGCTCGCCGAGGGCGAATGGGCGCGGCTCGAGCGGGGGCTGATCCAGCGCGCCCGCCTGCTCGACCTTGCGCTCGCCGACCTCTACGGGCCACGCACGCTGCTGCGCGACGGCACGCTGCCGGCGGCACTCGTGCTCGGCGCCGAGGAGCTGGTCCGCCCCGAGGTGCGGCCCGACCGACCCGACCGCCGCTTCCTCCTGGTCTATGCCTGTGATCTGGCGCGCACCGCCCAGGGGAGCTGGGTGGTACTCGGCGACCAGTGCGACGCGCCCACGGGCAACGGCTATGCGCTCGCCTGCCGGGTGGCGCTCAGCCACGGCCTCGCCGACCTGTTCGGCGCCTGCAACACGCGGCGACTCGCCTCGTACTATCAGCGATTGCAGGAGAGCCTGCTCGCCCTCTGCGGCCGCGACGACGGGCGGATCGTCGTGCAGAGCCCGGGCCCCGAGAGCCCGAACTATTTCAGCCACGCCTACCTCGCCCGCTACCTCGGCTACACGCTGGCGCAGAGCGGCGATCTCACCGTCCGCGACAACCAGCTCTACCTCAAGACGCTCGACGGGCTGCAGCGGGTCGACCTCCTGCTGCGCAAGGCGCCCGGCCGACGCGCCGATCCGCTGTCGCTGCCGGGCGGCGGCTTCGGCGGGATCGCGGGCCTCGCCCAGGCGGCGCGCGCCGAGCGCCTCGTGCTCGCCAACCGGCTCGGCGCCGGGCTCGCCCAGGGGCGGGCCATGGCCCCCTTCTCCGCGGCGCTCTGCCGGCGGCTGCTCGGCGAGGAGCTGCGGATCCCCGATGCGCCGAGCCTCTGGCTCGGTGACGCCGCCGCCCGCGAGGCGTCGCTCGCGCGCAGCCTGCCGGTCGTCCCGGCGCACGCCCGCAACGATCCGGGCGAGCCCGTGTTCGCGATCGATCCGGCCGGG
>JBBIIE010000208.1:0-5705 GCA_037446605.1 Geminicoccaceae bacterium
CGCGGCCGGCTGGCTGGCTGCGGCCGAGCGGCCGCTCCTGATCGCCCAGCGCAGCGGTCGGGAT
Organism: Geminicoccaceae bacterium; assembly: GCA_037446605.1. Taxonomy (GTDB): domain Bacteria; phylum Pseudomonadota; class Alphaproteobacteria; order Geminicoccales; family Geminicoccaceae; genus JANXAZ01. The sequence goes on from JBBIIE010000208.1 coordinate 65, forward strand.
GCGGCCGGCATGGCCGCCCTGGCGCGGCTCGCCGAGCTCGCCGCGGCGCCGGTGGTCGAGCATTGGCCGGTGCGCATCTCGCTGCCCAGCGAGCATCCCCTGCACGCCGGCTTCGACCCGCACCCCCTGCTCGCCCGGGCCGATCTCGTGGTCACCGTCGACGCGCCGGTCCCCTGGATCCCGGGCCGCGCCGGACCGGGCCCCGGCTGCCGAGTCGTGGCGCTCGGCGCCGACCCGCTGCAGGCGCGGATCCCGGTGCGCGGCTTCCGCGCCGACCTCGCGCTGGCCGGCGATCCGACCCTGACGCTCGAGGCCCTGGCGGATGCGCTCGTCCCGCTGCTGCGCGGCCGCGCGGAAGGCCTCGCCGAGCGGCGGCGGGCCCTGGAGCGGGCGGGCCTCGAGCGGCGCGAGGCGGCCCGGGCGCGGGCCGGCTCCGGCGCACCCATGAGTGCCGCCTGGGTCGCCCACTGCCTGAGCGAGGCCATCGGCGAGGACGGCGTCGTGGTCACCGAGCTCGGCGTCGATCCGGCGCTGCTGCGCCGCCGCCATCCCGGCAGCTTCCTCAACCACGCCCTCTCGGGCGGGCTCGGCTGGGCCCTGCCGGCGGCCCTCGGCGTGCAGCTCGCCGACCGCGAGCGGCTCGTCGTGGCGACCGTCGGCGACGGCTCCTACCTGTTCGCCAATCCCGTGGCCTGCCACCAGATCGCCGCCGCCAACCGGCTGCCGGTCCTCACCCTCGTGCTCGACAACGGTCTCTGGAACGCGGTCCGCCGCTCGACCCTGGCGCTCTATCCCGACGGCCACGCCGCCCGCGCCAACCGCATGCCGCTCACCGCGCTCGAGCCACGCGCCGATCTGGCGCAGGTCTGCGCAGCCTGCGGCGGCTGGGGCCGGCGGGTGGCCGAGGGCGGCGAGCTGCCGGGGGCGCTCGCGGCGGCACTCCGGGTGGTGCGCGAGGAGCGCCGCCAGGCACTGCTGCAGGTCGCGGTGGCACCGTGAGCGGGCCGGACACGCCCTCCGGCAGCGGCCGCATGCCGGCGGTGCGCACGCTCGCCATGCCCGCCGACACCAACCCCTCGGGCGACATCTTCGGCGGCTGGCTCCTGGCGCAGATGGACATCGCCGCGGGCACGGTGGCCTACGACCGGGCGCGCGGCCGGGTCGTCACCGTGGCACTTGATGCCATGGCCTTCCACGCGCCGGTCTACGTGGGCGATCTGGTGAGCTGCTACGCCGAGGTCGTGCGCATCGGCCGCACCTCGCTCACCCTCCAGGTCGAGGCCTGGGCGCGGCGCGGCCGGACCGGGCAGGAGATCAAGGTGACCGAGGGCCGCTTCACCATGGTCGCGGTCGACGAGGAGGGCCGACCACGGCCGGTCCCCGCGGCCGCCTAGAGGCCGTAGTAGAGCTGGAACTCGACCGGGTGCGGGGTGGTGTCGACGAGCTCGATCTCGCGCCGCTTCAAGGCGACGTAGGCCTGGATCAGGTCGGGCGACATGACCTCGCCCGCGAGCAGGAACTCGTGGTCCTCCTCGAGGGCGGCCAGGGCCTCGTCCAGCGAGCGCGCCACGGTCGGCAGGTCCTGAACCTCCTCGGGTCGCAGGTCGTAGACGTTGCGGTCCATGGCGTCGCCCGGCTCGAGCTTGCGCTCGATGCCGTCGAGCCCGGCCATCAGGATCGCCGTGAAGGCGAGATAGGGGTTGGCGCCGGGGTCGGGGAAACGAACCTCGATCCGCTTGCGCTCCGGCCGCGCGGCATAGGGGATGCGGATCGCCGCCGAGCGGTTGTGCGCGGCGTAGGTCAGGAGCGTCGGCTCCTCCGCACCGTGCCGCAGCCGCTTGTAGCTGTTGGTGGTCGGGTTGGTGAAGGCGTTGAGCGCCCGGGCGTGGCGGATGATGCCGGCGATGAACGACAGGCAGGTGGGCGAGAGGTCGGCATAGCCCTGGCCCGCGAACACCGGCCGGTCGCCCCGCCAGAGCGCCTGGTGGATCGACAGCCCCGAGCCCGGCTCGTCGGCGAGCGGCCGGGCCATGAAGGTGGCCGACTTGCCGTAGGAGGCGGCCGCCTGGTGGCAGGTGTGCTTGAGGATCTGCACCCGGTCGGCGGTGGCGACCAGGCCTCCGGCGGCGAAGCTGATGCGGCTCTGCAGCGTCGCCGCACCGTGGTCGTGCTGCAGCCGGGCGAGGCCGAGCCCGGCCAGGATGGTCGCGATCTCGGCGCGGATGTCGCTCAGATGGTCGGCCGGCGGCAGCGCAAGCTGGGCGGCGCCGGGGTGCGGCCGATGCCCCGGATTGCCCGGATGGTAGGGGTGGCCGCCGGCGGCGCGGCCCTCGCTGCCGGTGAGCCGGTAGGCGGCGGCACTCGAGCCGACCTCGATCCGCACGTCGTCGAACAGGAAGAACGAGAGATCGACGCCGACGGTCACCCGGTCGGCGACCCGCTGCCGGGCGAGCCAGGCCTCGGCGCGCGCGGCGACCGAGCGCGGATCGCGCTCGTAGCCGGTGCCGGCGGCGGGATCGGCGGCGATGCACAGGACCACGAGGGTCGGCTGTGCCGAGAAGGGATCGAGGAACGTGGCCGAGAGATCGGGTTTGACGAGGAGATCGGCCTCGCTCACCTCGCGCCAGCCCGGCACGCCCGAGCCGTCGATCATGAGCCCGTGCTCGAGGATCTCGCGGTCGACGCTGGCGGCGTCGATGGTGGTGTGCCGCCAGCGCCCGCCGAGGTCGGTGAAGCGGAGGTCGACCATCCGCACCCCGTCCCGGCCGATCCGCTCCAGGATCGCCTCGACCTCGGCCATACGCCCTCCTCGGTACCGCCGGAGATCTAGCGCACCCCGGGTATGCCCAGAAGGGGGCGCGTCGGGCCCGGTTCACGGCCCCTCAACCCTGCGCCGCTAGAGGAGGCCGGACCGCGCCGATCCTGCGGCGCGACGAGCCGGAGACCCGTCCCATGGCGCACGCGATCGCCTACGCCCACGCCGCCTACGTGCTCTGCGCCGTACCGGCGCGCGACGGCTGGCGGGCCAGAGCGATGCTCGGCGAGTGCACCGTGGCGGATGCCCAGGGCCCGACCGCCGAGGCGGCGCTCGAGTCGGTGCGCAGCGTGCTGAGCCGGTTGCGGCCTCAGCCCGCCGCGGCCTCCGCCGGCCGCGCCTCGAGCCAGGCGAGCAGCTGAGCTGTCACCGCCTCGGGCCGCTCGAGCGGCGCCAGGTGGCCGCAGCCGGGCAGCACGACGAGCGTGGCGTCCGGGATCGCAGCCGCCATCTCCTCGTGCAGCGCCGGCGGGGTGAGCTGGTCCTGGCGGCCGCACAGAACGAGCGTGGGACAGCCGATCGTGGCCAGCACGGCGCGGCTGTCCGGGCGCTCCAGGATCGCCCGCTGCTGGCGCAGGAACGCCTCCTTGCCGACCGCCTGGGCCATCGCCGTCACGGTCGCGCCGAGCGTCGGCAAGTGCGCCGGGTGCAAGAAAAGGGGCAGCAGCCGCGGTGCCACGCCCAGGAACTCGCCACGCTCGGCGAGCGCCATCAGGTCGCGCCGCCGCTGGCTCGCCTCGGGCGTGTCGGCGCGCGCCTGGGTGTCGAGGAGCGCCAGGCGCGTGACCCGGCCGGGCGCCTGGCGCATCACCTCGAGGCAGACGTAGCCGCCCATCGACAGGCCGGCCAGGGCGAAGCGCTCCGGTGCGTCGGCCAGCAGCCGCCCGGCCATGGCCCGGAGGTCGTCGTCCAGCCGCGTCTCCGCCACGCGCACCGCGCCGCGCGCGGCGAGCGCCGGAAGCTGCGGTGCGAACAGCCGCTCGTCGCACAGCAGCCCGGGCACCAGGATCAACGGCTCGCTCACGGCGCCACGCCCTCCTTGAGGAGCGGCGCCAGGGCGCGGAACTCCTCCGTGCCGGCCCGCTCCAGCCACTCGAAGATCGCCATCTCGACGTCGACCACGAGGCAGCCTTCGGCACGCGCCCGCTCGAGGGCGAGGGCCCGGCTCTCCGCCCGCCGCGAGCCGGTGGCATCGGCCACCAGCGCCACCTCGAGGCCGCGCTCGCGGAAGCCGAGCGCCGACTGCAGCACGCAGACATGCGCCTCCATGCCGCAAAGCAACAGCGTGCGCCGGCCGCTCGCCTCGACCGCGGCCGCGATGGCGGGCTCGCCGGCGCAGGAGAAGCAGGTCTTGGCGAGCCGCGGCGCCTCGCCGAGGGCGGCCCTGAGCGGCTCGACGGTGGGCCCGAGCCCCTTCGGGTACTGCTCGGAGGCGAGCACCGGCACGCCCAGCCGGCGCGCCGCCTGGACCAGCCGCCGGCAGGCGGCGATCACGCCGGCGCCGTCGGCGATCGCGGGCGCCAGCCGCTCCTGGACGTCGACGACCAGCAGGAGGCAGTCGTGGCGCTGCAATCGACCCGTCATGATGCCCTCCCCCGCCCGCTGGGCGACAGGCCGCCCGCCGCGGCGGTTTGTCAATTCCTTCGCCCTCACGTTGACAAGTGCGCAGGCTCGCCTACCTATCAGGTCGGACCTCCAGATCAACGACCACGGACCAACCGCCCTTTGTCCGAGACCAGTGTTCCCCGCTTCGAGGATCTCGGCCTTCGTGAAGAGATCCTCAAGGCGGTGGCGGAGGCCGGCTATGTCGAGCCGACCCCCATCCAGGCCCGCGCCATCCCCTCCATCCTGGCCCGTCGCGATCTGATCGGGATAGCCCAGACCGGCACCGGCAAGACCGCCTCCTTCGTCCTGCCGATGCTGCAGATCCTGTCCTCGGGCCGCGGCCGGGCGCGCATGCCGCGCTCGCTGATCCTCTCGCCGACCCGCGAGCTCGCGACCCAGACCGCCCGCAACTTCGAGATCTACGGCAAGCACCTCTCGCTCACCATGGCGCTCCTGATCGGCGGCGTCGGCATGGGCGACCAGGAGCGCCTGCTCGACAAGGGCGTGGACGTCCTGATCGTGACCCCCGGCCGCCTGCTCGACTGGTACGAGCGCGGCCGGATCCTCCTGGGCGGCGTCGAGGTCCTGGTGATCGACGAGGCCGACCGCATGTTCGACATGGGCTTCATGCCCGACGTCGAGCGGATCGTCTCGCTGCTGCTCGGTCGCAAGCAGACCCTGCTGTTCTCCGCCACCATGCCGCCCGAGGTGCGCCGGCTGGCCGACCGCTTCCTCAAGGACCCGGTCGAGATCCAGGTCGCCCGACCGGCGAGCAAGTCGGAGACGGTCGAGGACTTCGCCATCGAGGTCGACCGCGACCACAAGCGCGCCGCCCTGGTCGAGCTGGTGCGCAGCCAGGCGGTGCCGAAGGCGATCGTGTTCTGCAACCGCAAGCGCGACATCGGCGCCGTCATGCGCCATCTGCAGCGCGCCGGGCTCAATGCGCGCGACCTGCACGGCGACCTGGAGCAGGTGCACCGACAGCAGACGCTCGACCAGTTCACCGCCGGCGCGATCGACTTCCTGGTGGCGACCGACGTCGCCGGCCGCGGTCTCGACATCTCGGACATGCCGGTCGTCATCAACTTCGACGTGCCGATGAACCCGGAGGACTATGTCCACCGGATCGGCCGGACCGGCCGCGCCGGGCGCAAGGGTCGGGCCTTCACGCTGGTGAGCCCCGACGATCAGCGCTTCCTGTTGGCGGTCGAGAAGCTCACC
>JBBIIE010000209.1:0-5705 GCA_037446605.1 Geminicoccaceae bacterium
GCGACCGGCGCCGATGCCCGCTTCGTCGCGATCTCCAACGCCATGGGCTCGGCCATCGGCTTCGCCAACTATCTGGGCCTGCCGGCGCTCTCGGTGCCCATGGGCTTCGATGCGAACGGCATGCCGGTCGGCCTCCAGCTCGTCGGCCGGCCCTTCGCCGAGGCGCTTCTCCTGCGCGCCGCGCACGCCTTCGAGCGGGCCACCGGCCTCGCCGCGCGACGGCCCCCCGGTGCGGGCTGAGCGCGCGGCCGCCGCCCCCGCCCCGCTGGTCCGCAGCGAACTGCGCGGGATCGCCCTCGCGGTCTTCGCCATGGCCTGCTTCGGGGCGATGGACGGCATCTCCAAGCACCTCGTCACCCACCACCCGGCCCCGCTCGTGCTGTGGCTGCGCCATCTGGCGGCCCTGCCGCTCGTCCTCCTCGTGCTTGGGCCCACCGGCGTCCGCCGCCATCTCCGCTCGACCCGGCCCCGGCTGCAGGTCGGCCGCACGACCCTCCTCGTGGTCGAGATGGGCATCGTGCTGCTCTGCTTCCGTGCGCTGCCCCTGGCCGACGTGCACGCCGTGCTCGCCGCCACGCCCCTGATCGTGACGGCACTCTCCGTGCCGCTCCTTGGCGAACGGGTCGGCTGGCGGCGCTGGACCGCCGTGGCGGTCGGCTTCTCGGGCGTGCTCGTGATCATCCGCCCGGGCTTCGCCGAGGTCCACCCGGCACTCCTCATGGCCGCGCTCGCCTCGGCCATGTACGCGCTCTACAACATCCTGACCCGGCTCGCCGGCACGCTCGATGCGCCGCAGACGAGCTTTCTCTGGCAGACCGTCGTGGCGGCCGTCCTGCTCTCGCTCGTCGGACCCTTCTTCCGGCAGCCGCTGACCCCATTCGAATGGGTCCTGCTCGCCGCCCTCGCCACGCTCGGGGCGGCCGGCCACTACTGCCTCGTGCGCGCGCTGGCGCATGCCCCGGCGGTGGTGATCCAGCCCTTCTCCTACACCATGCTGGTCTGGGCGGTCGTGATCGGCTACCTCGTCTTCGGCGACCTGCCCGACCGCTGGACCGTGGCGGGCGCGCTCGTGGTGGTCGCCGCCGGCTGCTACGCGGCCTGGCGCGAGCACGTGCGCGCGCGCGCCGCCCGGGCGGCGGTGGGCGGATCCGGCTAGAGTTCGAGCGAGGAGAGGAGCCGTGGCGCGAGACGAGGCGCTCGTCGTGCTGGCCGAGTTCAAGGTCAAGCCGGGCCGGATGGACGAGTTCCTGCCGCTGCTCGAGCAGCACGCCCGCAACAGCCGCACGAACGAGCCCGGCTGCCTGCAGTTCGACGTGGTGCGCGACGGCGAGGACCCCGACCGCGCCTTCGTCTACGAGGTGTACGCCGACGAGGCCGCCTTCGAGGCGCACAAGGCCGCCCCCTACCTGGCCGCCTACCGCGAGCGCGCCGATCCGCACCTGCTCGAGCGCAAGGTCTCCGTGCACCGCCGCGTCGCCGCACCGGGCGGCCGCCCGGCGGCGCGCCGGGTGCTCGTCGCGGTGGTCCACCTGCAGGGCCGCGGCCACCTCCTGAAGCCGCTCGAGGAGGCCGGCCTCGAGCTCGTGTGGAACCCGCACCCGTGGCCCTTGCGCGAGGACGAGCTGATCGCCCTCCTGCCCGGCTGCGTGGCGAGCATCGCCGGCCAGGAGCCCTACGGCGAGCGGGTGCTCGCCGCCGCCCCCGAGCTCCGCGTGATCGCCCGGCTGGGTGTCGGCTTCGATGCGGTCGATCTGGCCGCCGCCACCCGCCACGGCGTCGCCGTGGCCATGGCCTTCGGCTCCAACCACGAGCCCGTGGCCGACCACGCCTTCGCGCTCATGGCCGCCCTCGCGCACGCCATCCCGCGCTACGACCGCGCCGTGCGCGAGGGTCGCTGGCAGCTCCTGTTCCACGGCCGGCTCACCGGAGCCACCGTCGGCATCGTCGGCTTCGGGCGGATCGGCCGGGCGCTCGCCAAGCGCTGCCAGGGCTTCGGCATGGAGGTCCTGGTCGCCGACCCGCTCATGGACGCCGACGCGCTCGCCCGGCTCGGCTGCACGCTCCTGCCGCTCGACGAGCTGCTGCCGCGCGTCGACTTCCTCTCCCTCCACGCACCCGCCAGCGGCGAGACCCGCCACCTGATCGACGCGCGCCGGCTGGCGCTCATGAAGCGCACCGCCTTCCTCGTGAACACCGCGCGCGGCGGGCTGGTCGACGAAGCGGCGCTGATCGAGGCGCTCGAGCGCGGCACCATCGCCGGCGCCGGGCTCGACGTGATGGCGGTCGAGCCGTTGCCCGAGACCTCGCCACTCCGCTCCTTGCCGAACGTCGTCCTGACCCCACATGCGGCGGGCGCCAGCGAGTGGGCGATCGAGACCATGGCGGCCCGGACGGTCGCCAACCTGCTCGCGGTCCGGCGCGGCCAGGACCCGGGCGGCGGCTGCCTCCTCAACCCCGAGGTGCTGGCCCGCCGGGCCTAGGCGCACGCCCGAGCACGCCCCGATCGCCCGTTCCCGGAACTCCGCCATGAGCCGCATGCACCGCGAGATCGTCGACAGGGACGGCACCAAGCGCCCGGTGCCGATCCACGGGCCCGAGGGGTTCGCGGGCATGCGCGCCGCCGGCCGGCTCGCCGCCGCCGCCCTCGACCACGTGACACCCCTGATCCGCGCCGGGGTCACCACGGCCGCGATCGACCGCGCCATCGACGCCTTCATGCGCGCGCAGGGCGGCGTCCCGGCGACCAAGGGCTACCGGCACCGCGACCAGCCGGACAACCCGTTCCCGGCCTCCTGCTGCATCTCGGTCAACCACGTGGTCAACCACGGCATCCCCTCCGAGGACAAGCGGCTCAAGGACGGCGACACCTTGAACATCGACGTGACGGTGATCCTCGACGGCTGGTACGGGGACACCTCGCGCATGTTCGTCGTGGGGCCGATCGAGCGCATCCCGGTCAAGGCGCGCCGGCTCATCGACGTCACCTTCGAGGCGATGTGGGCGGGCATCCGCGCGGTCCGCCCGGGTGCGACGCTCGGCGATGTGGGCCACGCCATCCAGACCGTCGCCGAGGCCGCCCGCTTCTCGGTGGTGCGCGACTTCGTCGGCCACGGCATCGGCCGCCGCTTCCACGACGCGCCCGAGGTCCGCCACTTCGGCAAGGCCGGCGAGGGGCTGGTCCTCCACCCCGGCATGTTCTTCACGATCGAGCCCATGATCAACGCCGGCCGGGCCGAGGTGAAGATCCTGCCCGACGGCTGGACCACGGTCACCCGCGACCGCGCACCCTCGGCCCAGTTCGAGCACACGGTGGGCGTCACCGAGGACGGGTACGAGGTCTTCACCAGCTCGCCCGCCGGCTACGAGAAGCCACCCTACGCGGTCCCAGTGTGACTTGACATAAATCCTAATTGCGGGCAGAAAGACCTTGGGGAGCCGCGGGCCGTCCCGCCCGTGGGGCACCCCCGAGGAGATTCGCCATGCACCCGACCCCCGAGGCGCCCGCGGCCGGCGCCGATCCCTCGCCGGCGGCCCTCCTGCTCGCCGGGCTGGACGGGCCCGAGGCGGCGCTGTTCGCCGAACTCGTGCAGGACTGGCACGCCCGGGTGGCCCCGGTGGATGCCGCCGAGCGGCTGATCGCCGACGGCCTCGCCTGCCTCGCCTGGCGGCGCCGCCGCCTGGATCAGGTCGAGGAGCGGGTGCTCGTGGCGCTCGCCCGCGGCGCGCCGCTGCCGGGTCTGCCCTCGCTCGGCACGCTCGGCTGGCGGCGCCGCGCGCTGGAGCGCGAGGCGGGTGCGCTCGAGGCCGAGCTCGATCTGTTGCGCCGCGTCCGCCCGCGCCCGCCGGCCCGCCACGACCTCAACCCCGACCGGCTCGAATGGCTCGCCCGCAAGGTCCGCGCCGGCCGCATCGCGCTGCGGCCGGAGGAGGTCCGGCACGCGGCTCCCGAGCCGGCCGCAGCCGAGGGCGACGCCGGGGTCGGGACGGTGCCGCCCGAGCGCGCGTGGGCCGCCGCCGCGGCGATCCGCCGGGCGCTCGGCCTGCCGCCCCGTCCCACGGCTCCCGCGCCGCAGGCCGGCGCCGAGGCGGTGGCCGCCCCGGGCTGAGCACGGCTCACATGCCGCCCGGATAGCTCGGCCCGCCGCCGCCCTCGGGGGTCACCCAGTCGATGTTCTGGGTCGGATCCTTGATGTCGCAGGTCTTGCAGTGCACGCAGTTCTGCGCGTTGATCTGCAGGCGACGGCCGCCCTTGCCGTCCTCGACCCACTCGTAGACCCCGGCCGGGCAGTAGCGGCTCTCCGGCCCGGCATAGGTCTGCCAGTTCACCCGGACCGCCGTCTGCGGGTCGCGCAGCACGAGGTGGCAGGGCTGGTCCTCCTCGTGGTTGGTGTTCGACACGAACACCGAGGACAGCTTGTCGAAGGTGAGGACCCCGTCCGGCCTCGGGTACTCGATCCGCCGGCACTCGGCGGCCGGCCGTAGGCATTCGTGGTCGGGCCGGTGGTGCGCCAGCGTCCAGGGCGCCCGGCCGCGGAACAGGTAGGTGTCGAGCGCGGCGTAGCCGAGCGCGGGCAGGAGGCCCATCCGGAAGGCCGGGCGGATGTTGCGCACGCGGTGGAGCTCGTCCCAGAGCCAGCTCTGCCGCAGCCGCTCGGGGTAGCTCTCGAGCAGCGGCCGGTCGGCGCCGGCGGCGAGCGCCTCGAAGGCCGCCTCGGCGCACACCATGCCCGACTTCATGGCGGTGTGCGTGCCCTTGATCTTGGGCACGTTGAGGAACCCGGCGCAGTCGCCGACGAGCGCCAGGCCGGGGGCCACGAGGCGCGGGATCGACTGGAAGCCGCCCTCGGAGAGCGCCCGGGCGCCGTAGGCGATGCGCCTTCCGCCTTCGAGCAAGGGCCGGATCTCGGGGTGGGTCTTCCAGCGCTGCAGCTCGTCGAAGGGCGAGAGCCAGGGGTTGGCGTAGTCGAGCCCGACCACGAAGCCGAGCGAGACCAGGTCCTGGCCCAGCATGTACAGCCAGGAGCCGCCGTATGTCGCGTGATCGAGCGGCCAGCCGATGGTGTGCAGCACGAGGCCGGCGCGGTGCCGTTCGGCCGGGATCTCCCAGAGCTCCTTGAGGCCGATGCCGTAGGTCTGGGGCTGGGCGCCCGCGCGCAGGGCGAAGCGCTCCACGGCCCGCTTGGTGAGCGAGCCGCGGCAGCCCTCGGCGAGGATGGTGAGCCGGGCCTCGATGTCGACCCCGGGCTGGTGGTTGGGGCCGGGGGTGCCGTCGCGGCGGATCCCCATGTCGCCGGTGCCGACCCCGCGGATCCGGCCGGCCTCGTCCTCGAGCAGCCGGGCGGCGGCGAAGCCCGGGAAGATCTCGACCCCGAGCGCCTCCGCCTCGCGGCCCAGCCAGCGGCAGAGATCGCCCAGGGAGATCAGCCAGTTGCCGTGGTTGCGCATGGACGGCGGGGTGGGCAGGCGGAGGGCGCGGGTGGCGGTCAGGTAGACGAACCGGTCCTCGCGCGCCGCGGTCTCGATCGGCGCCCCGCGCTGGCGCCAGTCGGGGATCAGCTCGTCCAGCGCCCGGGGCTCCAGGCAGGCGCCCGAGAGGATGTGGGCGCCCACCTCCGAGCCCTTCTCGAGCACGCAGACCGAAAGTTCGCGGCCGGCGGCGGCGGCGAGCTGGCGCAGCCGGATCGCGGTGGCCAGGCCGGCCGGGC
>JBBIIE010000210.1:0-5696 GCA_037446605.1 Geminicoccaceae bacterium
CGAGCCCGGCGGCGCGCGCCGCCGCCTGCCACTCGGGCGAGGCGTTCTGCACGCCGACCGGCACGAGCCGCTGGCGGCGCAGCGCCGCGGCGAACTCGGCCAGATCGATCGGCGGCGTGTCGGCGAGCGCTGCCAGGTCGAGCACCAGGGGCGCGTCGCGGAAGAAGTCCGGGCTGTGCGCGATCTTGTCGTGCAGGAGCGGCAGGAGGTCGGGGTCGGCGGGCGCGAGCAGCCGGAGGCTCAGGAGCGTCTGCAGCGAGCCGCGCAGCTGGAACGGCTGGACGCGGCTGTCCGGGGTGGTCCTGGCGGTCGCGGGGCGTTCCACCGTGGCGCTGCTTTCCGACCGGCGTGGGCAAGAGGCGACGGGCGGCATCTCGGACGGTCCGGGCGGCACGCCCGGCCGGCCTCCTTGACCCGCTGCTTCTAGCCGAATTTCGTCGATTGACAAGCCGACGGCAACGGTCGCCCGGTGGTTGCGGTCCACTCGTCGAGCGCGCGCAGCGCCCGCTCCGCCAGGGCGCGCTTGCGTGCCGCCTTCGGGACCTCGGGCCCGGGCGGCGGGAACAACCCGAAGTTGACGTTCATCGGCTGGAAGCTGTCGGCACGGGCTCCGCCGGTGACGTGGTGGAGGAGTGCGCCGTGGGCGGTCTCGGGCGGCGGCGGGAGCGGCTCGAGCCCGGCCAGTTCGGCCGCCCAGAAGCGCCCGGCGAGGAGTCCGAGGGCGGCGCTCTCGACATAGCCCTCGCAGCCCGTGATCTGGCCGGCGAAGCGGATCCAGGGCATCGGCGCGAAGCGCAGGGTGGGGTCGAGCAGGCGCGGGCCGTTGAGGAAGGTGTTGCGGTGCAGGCCACCCAGCCGGGCGAACTCGGCCCGCTCGAGGCCCGGGATCATGCGGAACACCCGCACCTGCTCGCCGTGCTTCAGCTTGGTCTGGAAGCCCACCATGTTCCAGAGCGTACCCAGCGCGTTGTCCTGGCGGAGCTGGACCACGGCCCAGGGCCGCCGGCCGGTGCGCGGGTCGGTGAGCCCCACGGGCTTCATCGGGCCGAAGCGCAGCGTGTCGCGGCCGCGCTCGGCCATCACCTCGATCGGCAGGCAGCCCTCGAAGTAGGGCGTCTCCTTCTCGAACTCGCGGAACTCGGTCTTCTCCGCGGCCAACAGCGCGTCGACGAACGCCTCGTAGGTCTCCCTGTCGAGCGGGCAGTTGACGTAGTCGGCGCCGCTGCCGCCCGGGCCGGGCGCATCCCAGCGCGACTGCATCCAGGCCTTGGAGAAATCGATCGAGTCCCTGTGGACGATGGGCGCGATCGCATCGAAGAAGGCGAGCTCCCTCTCGCCGCCGACGCGCCGGATGTCCGAGGCGAGCGCGTCGTGGGTCAAGGGCCCGGTCGCGACGACCACCGGACCCGCCTCGCGTCCGGGCAGCCGCTCGACCACCCGCCTCTCGATCGTGACCAGCGGATGGCTGGCCAGGGCGTCGGTGACGGCGCGCGAGAAGCCGTCGCGATCGACCGCGAGGGCCGTTCCGGCCGGCAGCTCGTGGCGGTCGCCCATGGCGAGCACCAGCGAGCCCAGGCGCCGCATCTCCTCGTGCAGGAGCCCGACGGCGTTGCCGAAGCAGTCGTCGGAGCGGAACGAGTTCGAGCAGACGAGCTCGGCCAGGTACCCGGTCTTGTGCGCCGGCGTCGCCTGGATCGGACGCATTTCGACCAGCCGCACGGCGATCCCCGCCCGGGCCAGCTGCCAGGCCGCCTCGCTGCCCGCGAGCCCGCCGCCGATGATGGTCACGTCGGGCATGGGCGGTGTCGCAGATCCCTCTTCATCGCGTCGGGTCCGTGATGCGGGTGAAGTTGCTGATGGGCAACCGTCGCAGCTCCCCCTCGCGGGCGAGCTCGGCGTCGACGGTGAGAACCTCCGTTCCGCGCTCGGCCAGCGTCAAGAGCCCGAGGTCCGCGAGCCCGACCCGATCGAAGCCGTCGCCATCGCGCACGAGCACCACCGCCGGCAGGTGCTCCTCGTGCACGCCCTCGATCCAGCGGCGGAACATCAGGCTAACCGCCGCGAGCGCTAGCGGGGCGAGCCCACCGCCGCGCAGGAGGTTGCTCGTCTCGGCGAGGACGTGCGGCGTCACGACCAGACGCGTCCTTTCGCGCACGATCGCCACGAGCCGATCGAGCTGCCAGAGCTCGAAACGACGGAGCCGTCTGTGCATCGACACCAGGCGAGGATCGGCGCGCCCGACGACGAGGAGCAGCAGCAGATTGGTGTCGAGGGCGAGGGCCTCCCGGCTCACGCGACGAATTCACGGCTCTTGATCGAGTGGATCGAGCCGTCGGGCTCGAGCGTGACGACCTTGTAGTCCCGCGCCCCGCCGAGCAGCGCCGGGCGGGGGTCCGCCGGGCCCGTCTTGCGCAGGAAGCTGATCGTGATGCGCCAGCGGTCGGCGTCGTCGCGATCGACCTCCTCGAGACGGACGTCGGCCGGCTCCTCCTCGGCGAACACCTCGGCGATCGCCAGCTTGGCACGGCGGATCGTCTCCTTCATCCCCAGTGCCTGGACCATCGCACCACCTCCGAGCCGTCGCTGCACACCCCCCGATACGCTCCGCCGCCACATTCGACACGCGCGCAACATCGGCTGTGATCGGCGTCATCTCCTGGAAACCGAGCGCTGCGCAAGATCCGGTCGTCGCGGGCCGACCGCCCCGGCATCCCGTTTCGGAGACCGGCCATGGTGCGTTCGGCCCGCATCCGTCGCCAGCTCGGCATCCGTCGCCGGCTCAAGGAGCGGCTCATCCTGGTCGGGCTGTTCGCCGGCTCGCTCGCCGTTGCACTCGTGAGCCACCTGCTCGCGGTCTGAGACGGCGGACCCGGCGCTCTAGCCGGCCGGCCAGGGGCCGTCCGCGGGCATCGCCTCCGCGGCGCCCGGCCAGGGCGGCATCGTCACCAGGACCACCTCGAGTGGGCCGCTGCCGCTGCTGCGGAACTGGAACGCCGTGCCGACCGGGATGCTGAGCGCCACGCCCGGCACGAGCCGCACCGTCTCGGCGCGATCGCCCTGCCGGCGCCACATCCAGCCCTCGCCCGCCACGACGTACCAGAGCTCCTCGACCGTGCGGTGCACGACCGCCCTGGAGGTGGCACCGGGCGGCAGGAGCGCGTGCACCATGCTGCCGCCGCGCAGGCGCGGCAGCAACCGGATCTCCGAGCCGTCCGGGGCCGTGGTGTCGGCCACCGCCGGCAGGCTCCGCGTCTCGAACCCCTCCTCGTGCATCCGATCCTCGCCCCGTCGCAGGGGCGAGGATCGGCCGGTCGCACGGGCTCAGACAAGCCCCAGGACCAGGAACAGCCCGACCACCACGATCCAGCCCGCCAGCGCCTGGCCCGGCCGGTGCACCTGCAGCTCGTCCCCCGCCATGACACCCCTCCGTCCGGTCGGGCCGGAGCATGGGACGGGTCGGTGCGCGACGCTGTGTCGCGGATCACGGGCGCGTGCGGGCCCGGGGCAGGAGGATGGTGGCGGCGGCCGCGATCACCAGCACGAGCCCGGCGAGGTCGGACATGGTCGGCCGCTCGCCGAGCAGCGCCGCCGCGCCGAGCACGCCCACCGCCGGCACGAGCAGGGTACCGAGCGTCGCCGCACCGGCCGGCAGCCGCGGCAGGATCGCGAACCACAGGAGATAGGCGAGCGCCTGGGCGAGCAGCACGTGGTAGGCGAGCGCCGCGGCGGTGACCGGCATCAGGGCGTGCGGCCGCGGCAGGCCCTCGAAGGCGAGCATCCCGGCTCCGGCGCCGGCGGCCCCGACGAGGAGCTGCCAGGCGGCGACGGAGAGCGCCGGCGCGTCGACCGGCCAGCGCTTGGTCGCGACCGTGCCGGCGGCCCAGCTCACCCCGCCGAGCAGCGCCCACAGGAGGCCGATCGTCAGCGCCTCGGCGCGCCAGAGCGGCAGGCCCAGCGCCAGGAGCCCGGCGATCCCGAGGGCGAGGCCGAGCAGCCGTCGCCGGTCGGGGCGCTCGCCGAGCAAGGGCCAGGCGAGCAGCGCCGTCCAGACCGGCATGGTGAAGGCAACGATCGCCGCCCGCGAGGTGGCCGCATGGAGCTGGGCGAAGGCCAGGAGCACGTTGAAGGCGGCGAGCGTCAGCAGGCCGCCGGCCACGAGGCGACCCAGGTGGCGGCGCGGTACGGCGAGCGGCCGGCCGCCGAGCAGTGCCGCCAGGAGCAGGCACAGCCCGGCCGCGGCCATGCCGGTGGTGCGCAGGGTCCAGGGCGGGATCTCGACCAGGCACAGCCGCACCGCCGGCCAGTTGAGCCCCCAGAGCACACCCAGGAGCGGGACCGCGAGGAGCGCCCGGCGGTCGGCCGCAGCCGGGCTCACGGCGGATCCGCGAGGCTCGCGCGGATCTCCTCGAGCCGCCGCCGCTGGCGGCCGTCCGGGCCGAGGTTGGCGGGGTCGAGCCAGGCGCGGAACGCCGCGTCGACCCGCGGCCAGTCGCGGTCGAGGAGCGCGAACCAGGCGGTGTCGCGGTTCGTGCCCTTGATCACCATGTGCTGGCGGAAGATGCCCTCGAAGGTGAAGCCCAGCCTGAGCGCGGCGCGGATCGAGCGGCCGTTGCGCGCGTCGCACTTCCACTCGAGCCGGCGGTAGCCGAGCTCGTCGAAGGCGCGGCGGGCGAGCAGCCACGTCGCCTCGGTCGCGGCCGGGCTCCGCTGCAGGCCGGCGCCCAGCCAGATGTTGCCGATCTCGATCACCCCGTGCGCCGGCGTGATCCGCATGAAGCTCGCCATGCCGCGCGGCACGCCGTCGGGCTCGGTCAGGATCGCCACGAAGAGCGGATCCGCGCTGGCCGGCAGCGGGTCGAGCCAGGCGCGGAACGCGACCTCCGAGCCGAACGGGCCCACCGCCATCCAGTCCCAGAGCCGCGGGTCGGCACCCGGCCCCTCGGCCGCCCGGAACAGGGCCGAGCCGTGGCGCTGCGGATCGATCGGCTCGAGCCGCACCAGTCGGCCCCGCATCGCCGTGCGCGGCGGCAGGGAGCGGGGACTCCAGGGGGTCGCATCGCAGCCGTCGGCGGCTCGGGCCATGGCATCGGGCTCCGCGGGGGGCGGGCCCAGCCTCGCGCACCGGGCCGCGCGTCCAAGGGCCGCTTCGCACGGTCGGGGGCGACCAATTCGCCCGTCTCAGGGCAGGAAGCCCGGGTCCTCCACCTGCTCGAGCGTGAACGGGCAGGTCTCGGGGAACGTCTCGATCGGCAGACCGGTCTCGTCCGCCGCGAGCTCGCGCGCGACCGCATAGGCCCCGGCGATCCGCTCGGCGCGGCGGCGCCGCAGGCTCGGGCTCTGCTCCAGGAGGTCGGCGATGTCGCGTCGCTGGGTGCGGATCGTCGACTTCCAGCTGCCCGACCGAAGCGCCGGCTGATGGCGCCACCTCAAGAGGTGCAGGAGCAGGACCCGATAGCGCGAGCCGAGCTCGCGCAGCAGGCTCTTGCCCAAGCTCTCGATCTCCTCGGCGAGGTTCTCGAGGTCGAGCGGCTCGTCGAGCGCGGGGTGCGCGGCCGCGAGCCGGCGCAGCGCCCGGGCCTGGTCGAGGCACCAGGCGTGGAAATCCTCGTCGTAGCCCGCGGCCGCGCGGCGGGCACGCGCCGTCGGCGTCGCCATCGCCACCTCCTCCCGGGCATCGTGGCACGCCCGCCGGGCGG
>JBBIIE010000211.1:0-5693 GCA_037446605.1 Geminicoccaceae bacterium
CAAGAGGCCACCACCGACACGGGCGAGATCGCGCTCTCGGATGTCGCCTGCCGGCTGCTCGACCTGTGCACGCACCGCTGCCGGGACTATCCGAACCGCCACGACCGGGTGCCGGACTGCACGGCGATCACGCCCGCCAACGTCCGCGCGCTCTCCTGGCTGCCCTGGAGCTGCGCCTACCGGCTCCTGGCCTTCGGCTTCGAGCTGCCCGAGTGGCACCATCTGGTCTGCGGCGACCCCGAGGCCGTGCATACCCGCGGCCCCTCGATGCGCGGCGAGCTCGTGAGCGAGGAGGAGGTCGACTGGGCCGAGGAAGCCCTGGCCGAGCGCGGGCGGCCCTGAGCCCCGGCCGATGCGAGCCGCCGGTCGTGCGGGCGAGCCGGTAATCCTTGATTTCTGCGCAGAAACAGCGCATCGGATCCATCGAAAGTGCGGATTGCGTGGTCCTCGGGCGGTGGTGGCAGGCTCCAGCCCCGGGACGACCGCAGGAGGGTGCCGAGGAAAGCGGGGAAGACGGGATGGCCGACAAGGTGAAGCTCAGCCTGGAGCTCAGCCGCGAGCTGGATCAGATGCTCCAGCAGATCGCCGACGAGTCCGCGACCACCAAGAGCGAGGTGCTGCGGCGCGCCCTCGCGCTGGCCAAGATCGCCCACGACGCGAAGCGCGAGAAGCGCTTCCTCGGCCTCGTCGAGGATCGCCGCAAGCTCGACACCGAGATCGTCGGCCTGCCCTGAGATGGCGGGCGAGCTCGCCCTCCACCAGCTCGTCGAGAAGGGAACGGTCGAGCTCGGGCCGGAGGAGCGCGCCGTCCGCCTGCGTCGGGACGAACGCCGCGACCTCCGCGAGCATCATCTCCTCTACGTCGTGACCGGCTGCCTCCTGGTCGTGGGTGCCGCGACCCTCTGGGTCGCCCTGGCGGTCGACCGCTTCGATGCGGAGACCCGCTCCTGGGCCCGCGGCCTCTTCATGAGCCTCGCCTCGGCCGGAGCCTTCTTCCTGGTCGGCCGCCGTCTGCAGCGCGACCGGGCCGGATCCGGGGCGGCGGCGCCGGGCACCCCCCGCGCCCGAGGCGTTGCCGGGTCGGGTCGCATCTGGGATGCTCGCCCGGCGCGCGGCGGGAGGCCGCGTCCGATCGGGGAGGCCGGGACTTGACCAGGAGCATCGAGCGTCCGCACGCCACCCTCGCGGCGGCCCGCCTGCACCGGCGGCGCCTCCTCGAGGCGGCGCTGGTCGGCCCGGCGGCCGCGGCGATCGGCCTGCGCGCCCCGGCCGTGCTCGGCCAGGCCAAGCCCCTGGCCGGCGTCACCCTGAACGGGGCCTGCTTCCAGCACGTGTTCCAGACCTACATCAAGGAGTACCTGCCCGAGTTCGAGGCCGCCACCGGCGCCAAGGTCAACCTCGAGCTGCAGGCCTTCCCGGTCTACAACCAGCGCATGGATCTGGAACTGTCGACCAAGGGCTCGGCCTACGACTTCTGCAACATCACCTTCATCTACTCGGGCCGCTGGATCGGCGCCGGCTGGATGAGCCCGCTCGACGAGTTCCTGGGCGATCCGGCCAGGACGCCGCCGGAGTGGGACGCCGCTGACTTCGTGGCCGGCGCGCAGAGCTCGCTGAAGGACGCCAAGGGCGTGACCTACGGCTTCGCCTGGGAGGCCGGGGCCATGATCACCGGCATGGCGCGCGGCGATCTGATGGACAAGGTCGGCGTCAAGCCGCCCACGACCTTCGCCGAGCTCCAGGAGGTCTGCGCCGCGACCCACAAGCAGGAGGGCGTGGCGGCCTTCGTCGCCGACAAGCTCCACCACTGGAACTGGATCCCCTACCTGATGGGGTTCGGCGGCTCGGTGTTCCGCGGCCCGCCCGACGATCTCTTCCCGACCCTCGACACCCCCGAGGCGATCGAGGCGGCCGGCTGGTACGCCAACCTCCTCGCCACCTACGCGCCCTCGGGCGTGCTCTCCTTCACCGACGACCAGGCGATGCGGGCGCAGATCGCCGGCCGCGCCAACATCCGCACCCAGGCGATCGCCTGGCTCGTGCCGCTGGTCAAGCACGCCGAGAGCCGGGTCGCGACGACCGCCCGCTTTGCGCTGATGCCGGCCGGACCCGAGGGGGCGTTCCCGGGCTCGAACAGCCACGGCTACGGCATTCCCCTGGGCTCGAGGCAGAAGGCCGCCGCCTGGGAGTTCATCAAGTGGGCGATGAGCAAGGAGATGATCCGGCGGATCGCCCTCGAGAAGGGCTATGCCGCGGTCTGCCGGCGCTCGGTGATCACCGACCCGGCCTACAAACAGGCCCTCACCCTCAACGGCCAGGACGTGGCCTCCCTCTACCTCCAGGTCCTCGAGCTCGGCGGCAAGTCGGGCTACATGAAGTACCGCACCGTGCCGGTGTTCCCGCAGGTGGGCGACAAGATCAACAAGGCCATCGAGCGGATCGCCACCAACCAGGCCAAGCCGGCCGCGGCGATGCGCCAGGCCCAGGAGGAGGCGATCGCCGACCTCAGGAAGGCCGGCGTGCCGATCTGAGCGGCGGCGGGCCCGGCCTTGGCCAGCCTCGCGGTCCCGGGTGCCGTGCCGGGCCGGCGCGCCGGCGCCGGCTTCGCCCGCGCCCGCGAGCGCTTCCTCCTGGCGCTGCTCGCACCCACGCTCGCCGTGCTCGCGGTGGTGACGCTCCTGCCGACCCTCTACCTCCTCCTCACGAGCCTGACCCCGCTCGACCTCACCAAGCCCGAGACCGCCTGGAGCTTCGCCGAGCCCTCGCGCAACTACCGCTTCCTGACCGAGGACGGCCGGCTGCACGGCTCGCTCTGGGTGCAGGCCAAGCTGTCCTTCTGGACGGTCGGCCTGCAGCTCGCGATCGGCCTTGGTCTCGCCCTGCTGCTCAACATCCGCGCCAGCCTCCTGGTCGCCCTTCGGACCGTCTTCCTGATCCCCATGGTCCTGCCGCCGATCGTCGTGGCGATCATCTGGAAGGTCCTCTACACGCCCGACATCAGCCCGATCTGGTGGGGCTTCCAGGCGCTCGGGTGGGACGTCCCGGCGCTCATCACCGATGCCGACTGGGCGCTCACCGCGATCATCGTGGCCGACACCTGGCAGTGGTTCCCCTTCACCATGCTGATGATCCTCGCGGCCCTGCAGATGATGCCCGAGGAATACGTGGACGCCGCGCGGATCGACGGCGCCTCCGCCCTGCAGACCGTCCGCTACGTCACCCTCCCCTGGCTCAAGGGCGTGCTGCTCGTGGCGGCGCTGTTCCGCCTGATCGACAGCATCAAGGCCTTCCCCCTGATCTTCATCCTCACCGAGGGCGGGCCGGGCAGCGTGACCGAGGTCACCAACTACTATTCCTACATCCAGGCCTTCAACTTCAGCTTCCTCGGCTACTCCTCGGCGATCACCGTGGTCATGGTGGCGGTGACCCTCCTGCTCTCCTGGGCGATCATCCGCCTCGTCGGCTGGGGCCGGGCGCGTGAGTGAGGCGCTGCGCTACAGCGCTCCCTGGGAGCGCGCCCTCCTGTGGGCCCTCGTGCTGCTGCTGCTCGTCCTGATCCTGTTCCCCTTCGCCTGGCTCCTGGTGATGAGCCTCAAGACCGATCAGGACATCTTCGCCTGGCCGCCGCGCCTCCTGTTCACCCCGACGCTGGCCAACTACCGGGCGCTCTGGGACGGCAACTTCCCGCGCTCCTTCGCCAACAGCGCCGTGGCCAGCCTCGTCTCCACGGCGCTCGCCATGCTGGTGGGCGTGCCCGGCGCCTACGCGCTCTCGCGCATGACGCTTGCCGCCGAGCGCCAGCTCTCGCTGTTGATCCTGGCCTCCCGCATGGCCCCGCCGATCGCCTTCACCATCCCCTACTTCCTGGTCTACCGCCACCTCGAGCTGCTCGACACGCTCACCGGGCTGATCATCGTCTATCTCACCTTCAACCTCTCGCTCGTGGTCTGGCTGATGCGCAGCTTCTTCGACACCACGCCGCGCGCGCTCGAGGAGGCGGCCTGGATCGACGGGGCGACGCCGTTCCAGGCCTTCATCCGGATCGTCCTGCCGCTGGCCGGGCCCGGCCTGGCGGCCACGGCGATCCTCTGCTTCCTCTATTCCTGGAACGACTTCTTCTTCGCCTTGATCCTCACCCGCACGCAGGCGATGACCGCACCCGTGGCGGTCGTCAACTTCATGCAGTACGCGGGCTGGGAGTGGGGCAAGATCGCCGCCGGCGGCACCCTCGTCATGCTGCCGGTGCTGCTCTTCTCGATCCTGGTGCGCCGCTTCCTGATCCACGGCATGACCGCGGGCGCGGTCAAGGGGTGAGCATGACCACGGCCGATCTCGTGCTCGACTGCCGCGACGAGACCGGCGAGTGCCCGCTCTGGGACCCGGTCGAGCAGGCCCTCTGGTGGGTCGACATCAACGGCCGCCGCCTGCACCGCTGGCATCCCGGGAGCCGCCGCCACACCACCGTGGCCACCCCGGCCCGGGTCGGCTCGTTCGCGCTGCGGGCGGGCGGCGACATGGTCGCCGCCATGGAGCACGCGATCGGCTGGCTCGATCCTGCGACCGGCGCCTTCGCGGCACTCGCCGAGCCCGAGGCCGGGCGCACCGACCACCGCTTCAACGACGGCCGCTGCGATCCGCGCGGCCGCTTCCTCGCCGGCTCCATGAACCTCGCCCTCGCCGCACCCACGGGCACCCTCTGGCGCCTCGATGCGCGGCTGCGGCTGGCCGAGGTCGCGGGCCACGCCACGGTCGCCAACGGCCTCGCCTGGAGCCCGGACGGCCGGCGCATGTACTGGGCCGACAGCCGCGTCGCGCGGATCTGGACCTTCGCCTACGACCTCGACGAGGGCATCCCCCACGACCGCCGGCTCTGGGTCGAGAGCGACCCCGCGGGTCCGCTCGGCCGCCCGGACGGTGCCGCGGTCGATGCGGAGGGCTGCTACTGGATCGCGCGCTACGGCGGCGGCCGGGTGCTGCGGCTGGATCCCGAGGGCCGGATCGACCGCGAGATCCGCCTGCCCTGCTCCAGGGTCACCATGTGCGCCTTCGGCGACCGCGATCTGGGCACCCTCTACGTCACCACCGCCCGGCACGGCGCGGATCCGGCCGAGCTCGCCCGCGAGCCGCTGGCGGGCGGCCTGTTCGCCTGCCGGGTCGGCGTCACGGGCCTGCCCGAGCCGCGCTTCAGCGGCTGAGAGGATCCCATGCGCCATCCCTCCGGCACGACGCATCTCTGGGCGATCCTGGGCGACCCCGTCGCGCATGTCCGGGCACCCTTCTTCTTCAACCCCAAGTTCGAGGCCCTCGGGCTGGACGCCTTCCTCGTGGCCCTGCACGCCCCCAAGGCCGAGCTCGTGCCGATCCTCCAGGGCCTGCGCCGGATCCCCAACCTCAAGGGGCTGATCGTCACCATCCCGCACAAGGAGGCGATGCTGGCACTGGTCGACGAGCTCGGCCCGCAGGCGCAGCTGTGCGGTGCCCTCAACACCGTGCGGATCGAGCCGGGCGGCCGGCTCGTGGGCGAGATGTTCGACGGCCTGGGTCTCGTGGCCGCGATGCGCGCGCACGCGCTCGAGCCCAAGGGCGCCCGCCACCTCCTGGTCGGTGCCGGCGGGGCGGCGCGGGCGATCGCCTTCGCGCTCGCCGCCGCCGGGGCCGCCGAGGTCGCGGTCTGGAACCGCACCGCCGCGCGC
>JBBIIE010000212.1:0-5686 GCA_037446605.1 Geminicoccaceae bacterium
GGCCAGGTGGCGAAGCCGCCGGTGACGAGTGCCGCGGCCGTGTAGAACAGCGCCTGGCCGGCCCATTGCGTCGGCCTAGGCATCGCTCGTCTCCGCGGCCTGCGGCAGGATCCCGCGGGCGCGCGGCGGGGCCGCCGGCGGCAGGCCGGCGAGCACCCGGGCGAAGTCGGCGAGCTCGGCCGAAAGCGCCGCCCGGCCGGCGGGCCCGGCCCAGCACGTGCGCAGCCGCTCGGGCGGCACGCGCCGACGGAGCTGCGGGTCGCGGGTGCGCGCCAGCCGGGCCTCGGTCCAGGCGATGCCGAAGCGGGCGTGGCAGGCATTCGGCGCGCAGCCCGTGAGCAGCACGCCGTCGGCCAGATCGCGGGAGAGGACGTAGTCGATGAAGGAGGGCGGGAGCTGGCCGATGCAGGCGAGCCGCACGACCCCCACGGATCGCCCCTCGAGCCCGCCGAGCGGCACGCCCTCGCCGCAGCCGAAGACGAGGATCCGGCCGGGCCCGGCGAGCCCGGCGCCCGCCGCCTCGACCCGGTCGCGCAGCGCGGCGATGGAGAGATCTGGCAGGTCGATGCCGGGCGAGAGCGCGCTCGCCCGACGGAAGGGCATGGCGGTCGGGCAGGCGCCGGCGCAGATGCCGCAGCGCACGCACAGGGCGGGGTCGACCCTGGCCTGCGCCTCGAACGGGGCGCCGTCGGTGCGCGGCACCATGGCGATGGCGCTGTAGGGGCAGTCGGCGAAGCAGCGGGTGCAGCCGTTGCAGTTGGCGAGATCGACCCGGGCCGGCCGGCCCTGGCGGAGCGGCGGCAGCCAGGGGATGGCGAGCGCGAGGGCGGCCAGGAATGCGGCGGTGCCCCAGGTCAAGGGCCCGGGCAGGCGCTCGAGCAGGGGGTAGAGGGGTAGATAGAACCAATCCAGCCCGACCTCGCCCGGGACGCGGGCGAGGTCGGCCGGCCCCTGGCTCACCGCCGGCCAGAGGAGCGAGAGGACGAGGAGCGAGAGGAAGGTGCCGACCGCCAGCCCGCGCGGCGGGTTGATGCGCGGCCTGCTCACCCGCTGCAGGTGGACCCACATCAAGACCAGCGCGATCAGCGGCACCGCGATGTGGATGAACACCATGAGGGTGAAGAAGCGGCTGTCGAGCGTGTCCGGCGAGAGGAAGTTGCGCGCCACCGGCTCGCCGAAGATGCCGAGGGCATCGAGCCACTCGGTCGACACGATCGCCACGTATTGGGCGAGGCGGTCCCAGACCAGCCAGTAGCCGCTGATGCCGGCGACGTAGACGAGCGCCAGCACGATCATCCCGGTCACCCAGGAGAACCAGCGCACGCCGCGGTAGCGGTCCCGGCCGAACTCGCGCAGGAGGTGGAGGCCGGCGACCAGCACGAGCGCGTCGGAAGCGTAGCGGTGGAAGCTGCGCATCACGCCGGCCAGGTACCACTGCTCGTTGGTCATGTACTCGATCGAATCGTACGCCTGGGTCACCCCCGTGTCGAAGAAGATGTAGACGTAGATCCCGCTCGCCGCGACGATCCAGTAGAAGAAAAAGCCGAGCGCGCCCAGATTGAGCAGCGGGTTCCACGCCGCCGGGAAGACGCGCCCGAGCAGCGCCTCGGCGCGCGCGAAGGCGGCGCGGATCGGAGCGCGGAGAGGCTGCATCAGCTCGACCCGAGGACGGGACGGCGGCGCCACTCGCGGATGATCCACGCCGCCACGCCCGAGAGCATGCCGCCGCCGACCACGATTCCGATGAAGAAGGCGTAGGAGAAGTAGTAGCGATCGGTGCGCGGGTCGTAGACCGTGCAGAACCAGCGCACCCGGTCGATCAGCGCATCGAGCGAGGCGAGCGGCCGCGTCCGGCCGAACAGCAGATCCTTGAGCGGCTCGACGATCTGCGGAACGGTGAACACGCCGCCATAGACCTGGCGGTAGACCCGCCCGTCGGCGTCGACGACGCTCACGAGGGCCATGTGATCGAAGCCGCCGGCGGCCGGCCAGTAGACGAAGCCGAGCGCGCGGGCGAGCGCGTCCACGGTCTCCTGGTCGGCCGACAGGAAGCGCCAGTTCGGCAGCTCGACGCCCTGGGCGCGGGCGAAGGAGCGCATCCGCGCCGGGGTGTCGTGGCGGGTGTCGAAACCGACCGTGACGACGCCGAAGCTGTCGCGGCCGAGCGCTTCCTGGGCGGCCTCGACCGCCGGGTGGAGGTTCTGGACGAGCGCCGGGCAGACCGTGCTGCAGGCGGTGTAGACGAAGGAGACGAGGAGCGGCCGGCCGCGCAGCTGGGCGAGCCGCACCGGCCGGCCGTCGACGTCGCGCAGCTCGAGCTCGGGCAGCGTGCGGCCGATCGCCTCCTGGCCGATCGCCAGGGCCTCCTCGGCGGTGAGCACGGTCCGGGCAGCGGCGGGACCGGCGGGCAGCAGGAGGCCCGCCAGCAGGGCCAGCCGGGCGAGGGTCGCGCCGGCGCGGCCGGGGCGGCGGGGTCGGGGAGATGCCCCCCGGGCCCGATCCGCGATCCGCTCGCTGCGCATGGCGCGACCCCTTCCGTCCGGTCCCGGGCTCAGCCCATCGGCCACAGCTCGGACAGGTACTTCCAGTTGACGAAGTAGTAGAGGACGAAGGCGACGAAGAACACCGAGATCAGCACGTAGGTACCGGGCAGGTGGAAGGTGCCGGCGCTGCCGTAGGTGCCGACCGCCTGCGCCACCACCCCCGGCGGGGCGGCGATCGTCGAGCGCGGGCCGTTCGGGCCGACCCGCTCGCCGAACAGCACGGACGCCACGGTGATCACGACGTAGAGGGCGCCGCCCACCGTCGCGAGGATGGCGAAGAGCCCGTTCAGGCCGAGCATCAGGAAGGCGGCACCCGGATAGTCGAAGCCGAGCGCGGCGTCGGAGAAGGTGATGTCCCAGTGCCGCCGCGAGACGCCGAGGGTGCCCGCGCCCATCATGAAGAGCGAGATGCCGCCGGCGCCGATCGCGAAGAGATAGGGCTGCCACCTGGCGAGCGTCGGGAACACGATCTCGCGCCGGAAGATCAGCGGGACGACGAGGTAGGTCACCGCCATGAAGGCGAGCGTCGTGCCCGCGACCACCGTCGCGTGGAAGTGGCCGGGGACGTAGAGCGTGTTGTGCATCATGATGTTGAGCTGCTCGGCGCCGAGCACGACACCGCTGATGCCGCCCAGGAACCCGAACAGCACGAGGGAGAGGAACATGCCGGCGAAGGCCGGGTTGTCCCAGGGCGCCTTCCTGAGCCACTCGAACACGCCGTTGGTGTAGCCGCGCTTGCGCTGCGCCGCCTCGATCGCTCCCGGCACGGTCATGCCGTGGATCATCGAGCCGAGCACCGCCAGGTACATGGCGTAGGAGGTGTTGAACACCTTCCATTCGGCGCTCAGCCCGGGCTCGACCAGCATGTGGTGTGCCGATGCCAGCTGCAGGAACAGGATGTAGAGGAAGAACGCGGTGCGGCTGACCTTCTCGGACAGCGGCTTGGCGCCGAGCACGACGGCCGCGATCAGGTACCAGACGGCGACGTGCGCCGAGACGTTGATCTGCTGGCTGGAGTGGCCCATCCCCCACCAGACCAGCTTGTACATGACCGTGTCGATGTGGCGGATGTAGCCGAGCGACCAGAGGAAGGTCGGGATCAGGATGATGGCACCCGAAGCGATCGTGAAGACGGCGATGATCGCCGCCGTCAACGCACCGAAGGTGACGAGCGGGACCGAGCCCTCGTAGGTCTTCTCCTCCTTGGCGACGACGAGGGTGCCGAAGAAGACGAAGCAGGCGACGAGCGCCCCGACCGCGAACAGGATGAGGCCCAGATAGAACAGCGGCGAGGCCTGCATCGGCACGTACGAGGTGAACATCACCGAGCTGTCGCCCTGCAGCACGGCCCAGTTCACGGTGAGCGAGCCCAGCACCATGAGCACGAAGGCGGCCCAGGCCATCCGCGGTGCGGCGAGCCTGGAATTGAGGATCACCGCCGAGGCGAAGTAGAGGACGGCGACCTCGAAGAAGATGATCCAGAGCAGGAGCACGTTGATGCCGTGCGCCGTCAGAACCAGGTAGAAGGCGTCCGGGCCCAACAGGTGCACGCCCTGCCAGCGGGTGAGTGCCACGAGGAGGCCCAAGAGCCCGCCGATCGCGAGGAACAGGACGGCCGCGACGGCGTTCGCCTTGATCAGGGTCTCGGCCGCGGCGTCGACCTGGAGGCCGGTGACCGGGCAGGTGCGGAAGCGCCCGGCGAGCGCGCCGATCGCCCCGGCGCCGGCGGTTGCGGTTGCCATGGGCTCAGCCTCCCTTGCCGGGCTCGACCACCCGGATGCGGCCGGTCATCTGGTGGTGACCGACGCCGCAGAACTCGTTGCACACCACGCTGAACACGCCCGCTTCGGTGGGCGTGATGGTGAGCACGTGCTCGATGCCGGGGTGGACCTGGATGTTCATGTTGACCGGCTGCAGCGAGAAGCCGTGCTGCCAGTCGAGCGAGGAGAGGTGCAGCCGGTAGGTCTTGCCCTTCTCGAGCTCGAGCACCGGCCACCACTCCCAGAGCCGGCCGAGCATGTAGGCGTCGCCGCCGGGCGCCGGCCTCGCCACCGGGATGCCGGTGTCGCCCTCCTCGCGCACCTTGAACTTCTCGGTGAACTCCTCGACCTTCGCTCGGTAGCGTTCGCTGTCGATGCGGTAGACCTCGGTCGAGAGGTTCTGGTTCCCCTGCAGGTGCCACCAGATCATCATCACGAACATGATGATGCCCCACAGGAAGGCGATCGCGACCCAGAGGATCTCGCCCTTCTCGACCGGCTCGTTCCACCAGATCCTGGCTTCCGGGGGGGTCACGGCCATGGCGGCTCTCCTCTCAAGGTGCGACGGGGATCTGGGAGAGCTCCATCACCCCCCAGAGCAGGTAGAGCACGGTCGGCGAGGCGACCCCGAGGAAGAGCAGCAGGAACGGGTTGTCGAGCACCCGCTGCATGAAGGGGATCCGCTCGCCGGCTCCCGGGGCTCCGCTCGTCTCGGCCATGTGCACTGCCTCCGCTCGATCGCGCTCGCGCCACCGGCCCTCGGACGGATGGGCGGCGCGGAGTGCTCGGACGCAGGCTAGCGGTGCCGCCCCGGCCCGGCCTTGACCGAGGTCAAGCCCGGGCCGGGCTCAGCCGCCGCCCGTGCGCAGACCGCGCACCGCCCAGAAGCTCGCGAGCAGGAGGGCGAGCAGGATGCCCATGAACACCAGCGAACGCTCGGGCAGGGTCCGCCCGAGCAGGCGCTCGGCCAGCCGCAGCAGGAGGTCGGCGGCGAGGTAGCAGAGCACGCCCACGACCAGGAGCAGCAGCAGATCCAGCATGGAGGCCTCCGCGCGGTCCGGCCGGCGGCCGACCGCAGCACCTCGACGAGGCAGCATCGCGCGCCTCGGGGCCTTGATCCAGATCAAGGCGCGGCTGCGGCCGCCGCGCCAGAAGGGTCGCGGCCGGGTGGATCCTGGAGGCGAGGGTGCGGCGCGGGCCGGGGCCGGAGGTCGGTTCTCGGGCGCCGGTCCGCACCGGCCGGCGGCGGCTCCTGCGCCTCGTCGCCGCGACCGGCGCGGCGCTCGCCCTCGAGGCGGCCGTCCCCTGCGAGGATGCGGCCGGCAGGCCCTCCGCCGATCCGGCGATCCTCGCCCGCGACATCGGCCTCGTGCGGGCGGCGGC
>JBBIIE010000213.1:0-5671 GCA_037446605.1 Geminicoccaceae bacterium
GGAGCTGATCCTCCGCCTCCAGCGCTTCTGGGGCGAGCAGGGCTGCCTGCTCTTGCAGCCCTACGACATGGAGGTCGGTGCCGGCACCTTCCACCCCGCCACCACGCTGCGGGCGCTCGGCCCCGAACCCTGGCGGGCCGCCTACGTGCAACCCTCGCGCCGGCCGACCGACGGCCGCTACGGCCAGAACCCGAACCGGCTGCAGCACTACTACCAGTTCCAGGTGATCCTGAAGCCCTCGCCCGACGACCTGCAGGAGCTCTACCTCGCGAGCCTCGCCGAGCTCGGCATCGACCCGCTCCTGCACGACATCCGCTTCGTCGAGGACGACTGGGAGAGCCCGACACTCGGTGCCTGGGGCCTGGGCTGGGAGGTCTGGTGCGACGGGATGGAGGTGACCCAGTTCACCTACTTCCAGCAGGTCGGCGGGATCGACTGCCGCCCGCCGTCGGGCGAGCTGACCTACGGCCTCGAGCGTCTGGCCATGTACGTGCAGGGGATCGAGAACGTCTACGAGCTCGACTTCAACGGCCGGGGCGTGACCTACGGCGAGGTGTTCCTCCAGGCCGAGCGCGAGTACTCGGCGCACAATTTCGAGCACGCCACGGTCGAGCGGCTGACCCGGCACTTCGCCGACGCCGAGGCGGAGTGCCGCCACCTCCTGGCGCACCGCCTGCCGCTGCCGGCCTACGACCAGTGCCTCAAGGCCAGCCATCTGTTCAACCTGCTCGATGCGCGCGGTGCGATCTCGGTGGCCGAGCGGCAGGCCCAGATCGGCCGCGTGCGCGCGCTCGCCCGGGCCTGCTGCGAGGCCTGGCTCGAGGCGCGCGGCGGCGGGGGCCGCTGAGGCCGTGGCCGAGCTCCTGCTCGAGCTCCTCTCCGAGGAGATCCCGGCGCGCATGCAGCCGCGCGCCTGCGCCGATCTGGCCGCCCTCCTCCGCGGGCTCCTCGAGGAGGCCGGGATCGGCACGGGCGTCGAGCTCGCAGTGGAGGCCACGCCGCGCCGACTGGTCCTCGTGGCGCGCGGCCTGCCCGAGCGCCAGCCGGACCGGGTGAGCGAGCGGCGCGGCCCGCGCGAGGACGCGCCCGTGGCGGCGATCGAGGGTTTCAGGCGCTCGCTGCCGGCCGAGGGTGTCACGGTCGAGGTGCGCGAGGAGAGGAAGGGCAGGGTGCTCTGCGCGCGGGTGCGCGAGCCGGGTGCCGCGACCCCCGACCTCCTGGCGGCCCGGCTGCCCGAGCTGCTCGCACGCTTTCCCTGGCCCAAGTCGATGCGCTGGGGGGCGGGCGAGGCGCGCTGGGTGCGGCCGCTGCGCTCGATCCTCTGCCTGTTCGACGGCCGGATCGTGCCGTTCGCCTTCGCCGGCATCGAGGCGGGCGATCGCAGCGTCGGCCATCGCTTCCTGGCTCCCGCGCCGATGCGCGTGGCCGATGCGGCCGACCACCGGACGAAGCTCGCGACCGCCCGGGTGCTGCTCGATCCGGCGGAGCGCCGACGGCGCATCGTGGAGGGCGCCGAGCGGCTCGCCGCGCGCGAGGGGCTGCGGCTGCGCGAGGACCCCGATCTCGTCGAGGAGATCGTGGGCCTGGTCGAGTGGCCGGTCGCGCTGCTCGGCCGCATCGACCCGGAGTTCATGGACATCCCGGCCGAGGTCCTGGTGCTCACCATGCGCCAGAACCAGCGCTACCTGGCGCTCGAGCGGGCCGATGGCGAGCTCGCGCCGCACTTCGTCGTGGTCGCCAACATCGAGGCCGCCGACGGCGGCGCCGCGATCGTCGCCGGCAACGAGCGGGTCCTGCGGGCGCGGCTCTGGGACGCCCGCTTCTTCTTCGAGCAGGACCGCAGCGTCGGGCTGGAGAGCCGGCTGCCGCGGCTGGCCGGCATGGTGTTCCACGAGCGGCTCGGCCACCAGGGCGAGCGGGTCGAGCGCCTGGTGGCGCTGGCCGGAGCCCTCTGCCCGCACGTCCCCGGCGCCGACCGGCTGCTCGCCGAGCGCGCGGCGCTGCTCGCCAAGGCCGATCTGGTGACCGGGATGGTGGGCGAGTTCCCCGAGCTCCAGGGGGTGATGGGCGGCCACTATGCGCGCGCGCAGGGCGAGCCCGCGGCGGTCGCCCGGGCGATCGCCGAGCACTACCGGCCGAAGGGCCCGGAGGATCGCTGCCCGACCGCGCCCGAGAGCGTCGTGGTGGCGCTCGCCGACCGGATCGACGCGCTCGTGGGATTCTTCGCGATCGGGCTCCGGCCGAGCGGCACCAAGGACCCGTTCGCGCTGCGCCGGGCCGCGCTCGGGGTGATCCGCCTCGTCACCGAGAACGGCCTGCGCCTGCCGCTCCGCCCGCTGTTCGGCGCGGCGCTCGAGGCCCATGGCGAGCGGCCGGCCGAGGTCGATCGCGAGGCCCTCGTGGGCGAGCTCCTGCGTTTCCTGGCCGACCGGCTGGTGGTGCATCTGCGGGGTGAGGGGATCCGCCACGACCACATCGCGGCCGTGCTCGCGACCGGCCTCGACGACGATCTGCTGCGCCTGCAGGCCCGCGTCCGCGCACTGCGCGGCTTCCTCGGGAGCGAGGAGGGGCGCGACCTCCTGGCCGGCTACCGGCGGGCTTCGAGCATCGTGGCGATCGAGCAGCGCCGTGACGGGCGGACCTTCGCCGGCGCGCCCGACGGCGGGCTCCTGCGCGCCCCGGAGGAGGTGGCCCTGTTCGCCGCCCTGGGCGCGGCCGAGCCGGCGATCGCCCGGGCGATCGCGGCCGAGGACTGGGCCGGCGCCATGGCCGCGCTGGCGGCGCTGCGCGGGCCGATCGATGCCTTCTTCGACCGCGTGATGGTCAACGTGCCGGATCCCGAGCTGCGCGTTAACCGTTTGTTGATCCTGGCGCGCATACGCTCGGCCCTGGACGGGGTGGCGGACTTCGCGCGGATCGAGGAGCCGGGCCGCGGCTGATCCGCGGCCGCCCGGACGGGACGGGGTGCCGGCGCGCGCCGGCTGGGGGTGGTGGCCGGATGAGCAAGTGGGTCTACGGCTTCGGGGGCGGGCGCAGCGAGGGTGCCGCGAGCATGAAGGCGCTGCTCGGCGGCAAGGGCGCCAACCTCGCCGAGATGGCGAGCCTCGGCCTGCCGGTGCCGCCCGGCTTCACCATCACGACCGAGGTCTGCACCTGGTACTACGCGCACGGGCGCGGCTATCCGCCCGAGCTGCGCGGGCAGGTGGCGGCGGCCCTGCGCGCGGTCGAGCAGGCGGTCGGCGCCCGCTTCGGCGATCCCGAGCGGCCGCTCCTCGTCTCGGTCCGTTCGGGCGCGCCGGTCTCGATGCCGGGGATGATGGACACGGTGCTCAATCTCGGCCTCAACGACCGGACCGTGGAGGGCCTCGCCCGCGCGAGCGAGGACCGCCGCTTCGCCTTCGACAGCTACCGCCGCTTCGTCCAGATGTACGGCGACGTGGTGCTCGGCCTCGACCACTATCTCTTCGAGGAGCGGCTCGAGGAGGCCAAGCGCGAGCGCGGCGCCCGCTTCGACAACGAGCTTGCGGCCGATGCGCTCGAGGAGCTCGTCGCCGCCTACAAGGCGATCGTGCGCAAGGAGCTCGGCCGCGACTTCCCGCAGGACCCGGAGGAGCAGCTCTGGGGGGCGATCGGTGCCGTCTTCGGCTCGTGGATGAACCAGCGCGCGGTCACCTACCGGAGGCTCAACGGCATCGCCGCCGGGATGGGCACGGCGGTGACCGTGCAGGCGATGGTGTTCGGCAACATGGGCGAGGACTGCGCCACGGGCGTGGCCTTCACCCGCAACCCCTCGACCGGCGAGCGGATCCACTACGGCGAGTATCTCGTGAACGCCCAGGGCGAGGACGTGGTGGCGGGCATCCGCACGCCGCAGCCGCTCTCCCGGGCGATGGCCGGTCCGGGCAAGGCGGGGCTCTCCATGGAGGAGCGGCTGCCGCGCTGCTTCGCCGAGCTGGTCCAGGTCTTCGACCGGCTGGAGCGGCACTACCGCGACGTGCAGGACATCGAGTTCACGGTCCAGAAGGGCCGGCTCTGGGTGCTGCAGACGCGGACCGGCAAGCGGACCGCGGCGGCGGCGCTCAGGATCGCCGTCGACATGGCGAACGAGGGCCTGCTCTCGCGCGAGGAGGCGCTCCTGCGCATCGACCCCGCGGCCCTCGACCAGCTCCTCCATCCGACCCTCGACCCGAAGGCCGAGCGGCGGGTGATCGCCAAGGGCCTGCCGGCCTCGCCGGGCGCCGTCTCGGGCAAGGTCGTGCTGAGCGCGGCGGAGGCGGAGCGGCTGGCGGCGGCCGGCGAGGCGGTGATCCTCGTGCGGGTCGAGACCTCGCCCGACGACATCCACGGCATGCACGCGGCCAGGGGCATCCTCACCGCCCGCGGCGGGATGACGAGCCACGCCGCGGTCGTGGCGCGCGGCATGGGCAAGCCCTGCGTGTGCGGCGCGGGCGATCTGTTGATCTCCTACGAGGAGCGCGCCTTCGGCGCCGGCGGGGTGCGCGTCGCGGCGGGCGAGGTGATCACCATCGACGGCTCGTCGGGCGAGGTGATGCTGGGTGCGGTGGCGACCGTCGACCCGCAGCTCTCGGGCGACTTCGCCATGCTCATGGGCTGGGCCGACGCGGTGCGCCGGCTCCGCGTCCGTACCAACGCCGAGACCCCGCCCGACGCGCGCACCGCGGTCCGCTTCGGCTGCGAGGGCATCGGCCTCTGCCGCACCGAGCACATGTTCTTCCAGGACGAGCGCATCGTCGCGATGCGCCAGATGATCCTCGCCTCCGACGGCGACGGGCGGCGCAAGGCGCTCGCCGAGATCCTGCCCATGCAGCGCGCCGACTTCGTCGAGCTGTTCGAGATCATGGCCGGCAGGCCGGTGACCATCCGCCTGCTCGACCCACCGCTGCACGAGTTCCTGCCGCATTCCGAGAGCGAGATCGGCGAGGTCGCAGCAGCCGCCGGGGTCGAGGTGCGGACCGTGCGCCGCCGCCTCAAGGAGCTCGAGGAGGCCAACCCGATGCTCGGCCTGCGCGGCTGCCGGCTCGGCATCGTCTATCCCGAGATCTACGAGATGCAGGTCGAGGCGATCGTCGAGGCGGCGCTCGAGGTCGGCGCGCGCAGCGGTGCCGCGGTGGTGCCCGAGATCATGGTGCCGCTCGTCGGCTCGGCGCGCGAGCTCGAGCTCGTGGGCGAGCGGCTGCGCGGCGTGGCCGAGCGGGTGATGGCGGCGGCGGGGCGGCGGATCGACTATCTCGTCGGCACCATGATCGAGCTGCCGCGGGCGGCGCTCAGGGCCGGCGAGATCGCCCGCCACGCCGCGTTCTTCAGCTTCGGCACCAACGATCTGACGCAGATGACGCTCGGCCTGTCGCGCGACGATTCGGGCAAGTTCCTCGATGCCTATCTGGAGGCCGGGATCTTCGCCACCGACCCGTTCCGCTCGCTCGACGTCGAGGGCGTGGGCGAGCTCGTGCGGCTGGCCGCGGAGCGCGGCCGCGCCACCCGCCCCGAGCTCAAGCTCGGCATCTGCGGCGAGCACGGCGGCGATCCCGCCTCGATCGCCTTCTGCGAGGCGGTCGGGCTCGACTACGTCTCCTGCTCGCCCTGGCGCGTGCCGATCGCCCGCCTGGCGGCGGCCCAGGCGGCCCTGCGCCGCCGCCCGGCCGCGGGCAAG
>JBBIIE010000214.1:0-5641 GCA_037446605.1 Geminicoccaceae bacterium
CGTTGCGGCGGGGCCGGGGCGGTCCTAGGCTCGGCCGATGGCGGGCCTCACGGGGAGGGCGGGACGATGGCGCGGGTGAGGATGGGCTCCTGGCTCTGCCGGCTCGGGCTGGCCGCGGCGCTCGCGGGCGGGACGGCGCTCGCCGCCGCCGCCGAGAGCGTGCTCCGGATCGGCAACATGGGCGAGCCGCAGTCGCTCGACCCGCACAAGGTCGCCGGCACCTGGGAGAACCGGATCATCGGCGACATGTTCATGGGCCTCACGACCGAGGCGGCCGACGGCTCGACCATCCCGGGTGCGGCGGAGAGCTGGACGGTGAGCGACGACGGGCTCACCTACACCTTCAGGATCCGCGACCATCTCTGGTCGGACGGCGAGCCGGTCACCGCCGACGACTTCGTCTACGCGCTGCGCCGCATCCTCGACCCCAAGCGGGCGGCCAAGTACGCCTTCATCCTCTACCCGATCGCCGGCGCCAAGGCGTTCAACAAGGGCGAGACGAGCGATCCCGCCACGATCGGCGTGAGCGCGCCGGACCCGCGCACGCTCGTGATCCGGCTCGCCAACCCGACGCCGTTCTTCCTGGCGCAGCTCACCCACTACACCGCCTATCCGGTGCCGCGCCACCTGGTCGAGGCCAGGGGCGAGGAGTGGGTCAAGCCCGGCACGATCGTCGGCAACGGCGCCTACACGGTGGTCGAGTGGGTGCCCAACAGCCAGATCACCGCGGTCAAGAACCCGAAGTTCTACGATGCCGCCAACGTCGCGATCGACAAGGTGATCTACTATCCGGACGAGGAGCGCGCCGCGGTCCTCAAGCGGTTCCGCGCCGGCGAGGTCGATCTGGCGACCGACTTCCCGTCCGACCAGATCGACTGGCTGAAGGCCAACCTGCCCGGCGAGACGCGGATCAGCCCCTATCTCGGCATCTACTACTACCCGATCAACAATGTGCGGGCGCCGTTCTCCGACCGGCGGGTGCGCGAGGCGCTGTCGATGTCGATCGACCGCGAGGCGATCACCGACAAGGTCCTCAAGACCGGCGAGATCCCGGCCTACAGCTTCGTGCCGCCCGGCACCGGCAACTATGGCGAGCCGGCCCGGGTGCCGTGGAAGGGCCTGCCGCAGGCCGAGCGCGTGGCGCGCGCCAAGGCGCTCCTGGCCGAGGCCGGCTTCGGCCCCGACAAGCCGTTGAAGGTCACCCTCAAGTACAACACCAGCGAGAACCACAAGAAGATCGCGATCGCCGTCGCCGCGATGTGGAAGCAACTCGGCGTCACCACCGAGATCCTCAACAGCGAGGTCAAGGTCCACTACAACCAGCTCGAGGAGAACGATTTCGACGTGGCGCGGGCGGGGTGGATCGCGGACTATGACGATGCGGAGAACTTCCTGTCGCTGCTGGCGACCGCGACGGGCAAGCAGAACTACGGCCGGTACAGCAACGCCGAGTTCGACAAGCTGATGGACGAGGCGGCACGCACCGCCGACCTCGCGAGGCGGGCCGACCTCCTGCGCCGGGCCGAGGCCATCGCGCTCGCCGACACGGCGACCATCCCGATCCACTACTACGTGTCGAAGAACCTGGTGAGCCCCAGGGTCAAGGGCTGGGTCGCCAACACCAAGGACATCCACCGCACCCGCTGGCTGTCGCTCGGCGGCTGAGCCCGGGAGGCGAGCCCGGCCGGCGGCGTCCGCGCCGACCATGCTCGGCTACGCGCTCCGCCGCCTGCTCGGCAGCCTGCCGACGCTCTGGGCGATCGTCACGGTCGCCTTCTTCATGATGCGGCTCGCCCCGGGCGGGCCGTTCACCCTCGACCGCGCCCTGCCGCCGGCGATCGAGAGGAACCTGTTGGCGGCCTACCGGCTCGACCAGCCCCTGTGGCGGCAGTACCTGGACTATCTGGGCGGGCTTCTGGTCGGCGACCTCGGGCCCTCCTTCAAGTACCAGGACTTCACCGTGGCCGAGCTGATCGCCGCGGGCTTCCCGGCGAGCCTCCGGGTCGGCGGGCTCGCCATCCTCGTGGCCGTGCTCGCCGGGGTGAGCCTCGGCACGCTCGCCGCCCTGCGCCGGAACCACCGGCTCGACCATCTCGTCATGGGTGCTGCGATGGTCGGCATCGCCGTGCCCAACTACGTCCTGGCGCCGGTCCTCACCCTCGTCTTCGGCGTGCACCTCGCCTGGCTGCCGGTCGGCGGCTGGGGCGACGGGGCGCTGCGCAACCTCGTGCTGCCGGTGACCGCGCTGGCCCTGCCGCAGATCGCCTACATCGCCCGGCTGACGCGCGGCTCGATGATCGAGGCGCTCGGCCAGAACCACGTGCGCACCGCCCGCGCCAAGGGGCTCGGCGAGCGCATCGTCGTGCTCCGCCACGCGCTGCGCGGCGGGCTGCTGCCCGTGGTCTCCTATCTCGGCCCGGCCACCGCCGGGCTCGTGACCGGCTCGGTGGTGATCGAGACCATCTTCGCCATCCCGGGCATCGGCCGCTACTTCGTGCAGGGTGCCCTGAACCGCGACTACACCCTGGTCATGGGGGTGGTGATCTTCTACGCGGTGCTGATCATCCTTCTCAATCTCGTGGTCGATCTGCTCTACGGGCTGCTCGACCCCAGGGTGAAGCACGACTGATGGCCGGCGCCTTCCCGAGCCGCGCCGGGACGGCCGCCGCACCGGCCGGCCGCAGCCTCTGGCAGGACGCCCGGCGGCGGCTCCTGCGCAACCGCGCCGCGGTGGCGGCGCTTCTCGTGCTCGGCCTGATCGCGCTCCTGGCGCTCGTCGCACCCTGGCTCAGCCCGCACGCCTACGACGAGGTCTACTTCGACCGCATCGCGGTGCCGCCCGACCCGGCCAACGCGCACTGGTTCGGCACCGACGGCAACGGCCGCGACCTCTTCGTGCGCACCCTCTACGGCGCCCGCGTGTCGCTGGCGGTGGGCCTCGTCGCCACGCTCGTCTCGCTCGCCATCGGCGTGAGCTGGGGGGCGGTGGCCGGCTATCTGGGCGGCCGCGTCGACGCGGTCATGATGCGCATCGTCGACGTGCTCTACTCGCTCCCCTTCATGTTCTTCGTGATCATCCTGATGGTCGTGTTCGGCCGCAACATACTCCTCATCTTCGTGGCGCTGGGCGCGGTCGAGTGGCTCACCATGGCGCGCATCGTGCGCGGCCAGACCCTCTCGGTGAAGCGCCGGGAGTTCATCGAGGCGGCGCGCGCCGCGGGCGTACGCCCGCTCACCATCGTCCGCCGCCACGTCGTGCCCAACGTGCTGGGCCCGGTCGTGGTCTACGTCACCTTGACCGTGCCGCACGTGATCCTGGTCGAGAGCTTCCTCTCCTTCCTCGGCCTCGGCGTGCAGGAGCCGCTCACCTCCTGGGGCGTGCTGATCGCCGAGGGGGCGGGCCAGATGGAGAGCGCTCCCTGGATGCTGGTCTTCCCGGCGAGCTTCCTCGCGGTGACGCTGTTCTGCTTCAACTTCCTGGGCGACGGGCTCAGGGACGCGCTGGATCCGAGGGACCGATGAGCGGCTCGGAAGGACCGGTGAGCGCCGGGCCGTCCGCGCCGGTGCTGGAGATCCGCGGCCTCACCACCCGCTTCGCCACGCCCGACGGACCGGTCGTGGCGGCCGATGGCGTCGATCTCGCGATCGGCCCCGGCGAGAGCCTGGGCGTGGTCGGCGAGAGCGGCTCGGGCAAGACCCAGCTCTTCCTCGCGGTCATGGGGCTGCTCGCGCGCAACGGCCGCAGCGAAGGCTCGGTGCGCTGGCGCGGGGAGGAGATCCTGGGCCTGCCGGCGAGCCGGCTCGACCGCATCCGCGGCGCGCGCATGGCGATGATCTTCCAGGACCCGATGACCTCGCTCAACCCCTACCTCACGGTCGGCCGCCAGCTCGGCGAGGTCCTGGTCGCGCACAAGGGCGCCTCCGCCGCCCAGGCCCGCGCCCGCTCGCTCGCCATGCTCGAGCGGGTCGGCATCCCCGCGGCGGCGCGCCGGCTCGACCAGTACCCGCACGAGCTGTCGGGCGGGATGCGCCAGCGGGTGATGATCGCCATGGCGCTCCTGTGCGAGCCCGATCTCCTGATCGCCGACGAGCCCACCACCGCCCTCGACGTCACGATCCAGGCGCAGATCCTGGACCTGTTGGCCGAGCTGCGCCGCGAGCTCGGCATGGCGATCGCGCTCGTCACCCACGATCTGGGCGTGATCGCCGGGCTGACCGACCGGGTGGTCGTGCTCTATGCCGGGCGGGTGGTCGAGGAGGCGCCGGTCGAGGCGCTGTTCGCCGACCCGCGCCATCCCTACACGCGCGGTCTCCTGCGCTCGACGCCGCGGCTCTCCGGCCCACTGCCCGAGGCGCTCGAGGCGATCCCCGGCCAGCCGCCCGATCTCGGCCGGCTGCCGCCCGGCTGCGCCTTCGCGGCGCGCTGCCCGCAGGTCCACGCCCGCTGCCGGGCGGAGCGGCCGGCACTCCGGCCGATCGGCGCCGGCCGCCGCGTCGCCTGCCACCTCGAGCCGCCGGCATGAGCGCCACCCTGCTCGACGTCCGCGACCTCTCGGTCCACTTCGCGCTCAGGGGCGGGCTCTTCGCCCGGCCGCGCCTGCTGCGCGCGGTCGAGCGGGTGAGCTTCACCGTGGCCGAGGGCGAGTGTCTGGGCCTCGTCGGCGAATCGGGTTGCGGCAAGTCGACGATCGGCCGGGCGGTGCTGCAGCTCGTCCCACCCACCGCCGGCCGCGTGCTCTGGCTCGGCCGGGACCTGGCGCGGCTGCCGGCCGAGGAGCTGCGCGCCCGCCGCCGCGAGCTGCAGATCGTCTTCCAGGACCCGCTCGCCAGCCTCGACCCGCGCATGCCGGTCGGCGAGATCGTCGCCGAGCCGCTCGTCACCCACGAGCCCGGGCTCGGCCGCGCCGAGGTCCGCGAGCGGGTCGAGGCGGCGATGGCCGAGGTCGGCCTCCCGCCGCAGCTGCGCAACCGCTACCCGCACGAGTTCTCGGGCGGCCAGTGCCAGCGCATCGGCATCGCCCGGGCGCTGATCCTGCGGCCGCGGCTCGTGGTCTGCGACGAGCCGGTCTCCGCCCTCGACGTCTCGATCCAGGCGCAGATCGTCAACCTGCTGCGCGAGCTGCAGCGCCGGCACGGCCTCGCGCTCCTGTTCATCAGCCACAACCTCGCCGTGGTCCGCCAGCTCTGCCAGCGGATCCTGGTGCTCTATCTGGGCCGCATGGTCGAGCTGGCGCCGCGCGAGGCGCTGTTCGCCGCACCGCGCCACCCCTACACCCGGGCGCTGATCGCAGCCGTGCCCGAGGCCGACCCGGCGCTCGAGCGCTCCAAGCA
Source organism: Geminicoccaceae bacterium (assembly GCA_037446605.1). Taxonomy (GTDB): domain Bacteria; phylum Pseudomonadota; class Alphaproteobacteria; order Geminicoccales; family Geminicoccaceae; genus JANXAZ01. Next base: position 5,332 of record JBBIIE010000214.1, read on the forward strand.
GCGGGTGCTGCTGCGCGGCGAGCTGCCCTCCCCGCTCGCCCCGCCCTCGGGCTGCGTGTTCCGCACCCGCTGCCCGATCGCGAGCGAGCTCTGCGCGCGCGAGGTGCCGTACCTCGCCACCCTCGCCCCCGGCCACGAGGTGGCCTGCCACCATGCCGAGTGAGGGCCGGGTGCGGATCGTGCGGGCGGCGCTGCCGGCGCTGGCCGTGGCGCTCGCCGCGGCCGGGCCGGCGCGCGCCTGCGGGCCGGACAGCGACTGCGCGGTGCCGGGCGGGATCTACCGGCTGTCGCTCCCCCGAGGGTTCGACGG
>JBBIIE010000215.1:0-5606 GCA_037446605.1 Geminicoccaceae bacterium
CAGGCCGCCGAGCGGCGGGGCTTCGGGCGCGAGGTCGAGGCCGGCGGCGCCGCGGTCCGTGGCCCGGCCGGGCGACGGACGACGGGGACGGACGCGGTACGGCGGGCGCCGGCCGTCGATCGGCCGCGCCGGTGGGCAGGGATGGACCGTGCCGCCCGAAGCCCGCCGGCAGAGCGGGGCTCAGATGAAGAAGATCCAGCCCACCAGCGCGAACACCGGCAACAGGACGAGGCCGGACCACAGCATGTAGCCCAGGAAGCTCGGCATGCGCACGCCCATCTCCTCGGCCACCGCCCGGCACATGAAGTTGGGGGCGTTGCCGATGTAGGTGTTGGCGCCCATGAACACCGCCCCGGCCGAGATCGCGCCGAGCGTGCCGGCCAGCGTCGTGGTCAGCACCGCGGCGTCGCCGCCGGCCAGGTTGAAGAAGACGAGGTAGGTCGGCGCGTTGTCCAGGAAGCTCGAGAGCGCGCCCGTGATCCAGAAGTACATGAGGTCGACCGGCCGGCCCTGCTCGTCGCCGACCAGCGCCACGACCGGCGCCAGTGCCCCCGCCGGCCCGGCCCTGAGGATCGCCAGCACCGGGGCCATGGTCACGAAGATGCCGGCGAAGAGCTTCGCCACCTCGAGGATCGGCGCCCAGGAGAAGTCGTTGGCGGCGCGGGTGGCCGGATCGGTCAGCCGCCAGGAGAGCGCGATCACCGCGAGCAGCGCCAGATCGCGCAATAGCCCCGTCCAGGGTACCGGGATGCCCAGCAGGGCGAAGGCCGGGCCGAGATCGAGCGAGCCGCTCGCCAGCACCGCGAGCAGCACGGCCAGCAGCAGGGCGAAGTTGACGAGGCCCTCGACCCGCAGCGGCTCGACCGCGGCCGGCGCCGCGGCGCGCACCTCGCGCGCGGCGAGCACGCTGTCGACCACCCAGAAGAGCGCGAGGACGATCCCGGCGGTCAGCAGCACCGGCGGGAGGAGGTGCACGGTCGGCCAGAAGAACGGCACGCCGTGCAGGAAGCCCAGGAACAGCGGCGGGTCGCCCAGCGGCGTCAGGCTGCCGCCGATGTTGGCGACGAGGAAGGTGAAGAAGATCACGATGTGCGCCCGCCGCCGGCGCCAGGCGTTGGCGCGGATCAGCGGCCGGATCAGGAGCATGGCGGCACCGGTCGTGCCGGTCAGGCTGGCGAGCCCGGTGCCGAGCGCCAACAGGCCGGTGTTGAAGGCTGGCGAACCGCTGAGCGTGCCGCGCACGCGGATCCCGCCGGTGACCGTGAACAGCGCCCAGAGCAGGATGATGAAGGGCACGTAGTCGGCCACCGCCAGGTGCAGGAGCTCGTGCAGGGTGACCTCGGGGCCGAACAGGCCGGCCATCGGCAGGACCACGGCGAGCGCCCAGGCGGCGGCGATCTTGCCGAAATGGTGGTGCCAGAGGGTCGGTGCGACGAGCGGCAGGAGGGCGATCGAGAGGAGGATGCCGACGAAGGGGGTCGACCAGGCGAGGTGCAGCGCGGCGCCGTCGAGCACGGCCTCGGCCGCCGCGGAAGCGGCCCGCGCCGGCACGGGTGCGAGGAGGAGGGCCGGCGCGGCGAGGAGAAGGCGCATGCGAGGCATCCGGCGCTGCGGGTCGGCGCGAGCACGGCCCGGCCGCGCCGCGGCGGCGCCCTCTTGACACGCGGCCGGCGGCTTGGCCAGCGCCGCACCGCCACGGTCGCGGCGGTCGCTAACGGATCGGCAACCTTCCTCGGGCATGATCGGGCGTGCGGGCGGAGCGGGTGCGTGGCGGGCCCCGGAAAGGGGGTTTGTCAGGGGGACTCGATGCGCTACCATCGCATCGCGGGTTGCATGGGGTCGTGTGGCAAGGGCCATGAGCGAGGGCGGCAAGGACCGGGACGGTTCCACCAAGGGCGAGGTCGCGACCAGGACGCGCACCCGGACGCAGCGTCCGGCGCTCTACAAGGTGCTGCTGCTCAACGACGACTACACGCCGATGGAGTTCGTGGTGCACGTCCTCGAGCGGTTCTTCGGCAAGAGCCGCGAGGACGCGACGCGGATCATGCTGCTCGTGCACCACAAGGGGGTGGGGGTGTGCGGCGTGTTCACCTACGAGGTGGCCGAGACCAAGGTCGCGCAGGTGATCGAGTTCGCCCGCCAGAACCAGCACCCGCTGCAGTGCATGATGGAGAAGGAATGACGACCGCGTCCACGGCCGCCGTCGGTCGGTCGGCGAGCGGAGGTCCCGCCTGATGCCGCAGCTCTCGCGCACCCTCGACAAGACGCTCCGCCGGGCGTTCGCGCTGGCCAATGCCCGCCAGCACGAATACGCCACCCTCGAGCACCTGCTGATGGCGCTGAGCGAGGACCAGGACGCGGCGGCGGTGCTGCGCGCCTGCGCCGTCGACCTCGACCGGCTGCGCGCCACGCTCACCGACTTCCTCGACCACGAGCTCTCGGGCCTCGTCGTCGAGGGCATGGTCGACGCCCGGCCGACCTCGGGCTTCCAGCGCGTCCTGCAGCGCGCCGCGATCCACGTGCAGTCGGCCGGCCGCTCCGAGGTCACCGGCGCCAACGTGCTGGTGGCGCTGTTCTCCGAGCGCGAGTCGCACGCCGTGTTCTTCCTGCAGGAGCAGAACATGTCACGGCTGGACGCCGTGAACTACATCTCGCACGGCATCGCCAAGAAGCCGGGCCTCTCCGAGGAGCGACGGGTGCGCCGAGCCGACGAGCGGGGCGAGGGCGAGGAGAAGAAGGAGCCGGGCGGCGAGGCGCTGTCGACCTACTGCGCCAACCTCAACCAGAAGGCGCGGGACGGCCGCATCGACATACTGGTCGGCCGCGAGCACGAGATCGAGCGGACCATCCAGATCCTCTGCCGTCGCTCCAAGAACAACCCGTTGTTCGTGGGCGATCCGGGTGTCGGCAAGACCGCCATCGCCGAGGGCCTGGCGCTGCGGATCGTCAAGGGCGAGGTGCCCGACGTGCTGAAGCACGCCGTCATCTACGCCCTCGACATGGGTGCGCTGCTCGCCGGCACGCGCTACCGCGGCGACTTCGAGGAGCGGCTCAAGGCGGTGATCTCGGAGCTCGAGGCCAACAAGAACGCGGTGCTGTTCATCGACGAGATCCACACCGTGATCGGCGCCGGCGCCACCTCGGGCGGCTCGCTCGACGCCTCCAACATCCTCAAGCCGGCGCTCGCCGGCGGCAGCCTGCGCTGCATCGGCTCGACCACCTACAAGGAGTTCCGCAACTACTTCGAGAAGGACCGGGCGCTGGTGCGCCGCTTCCAGAAGATCGACGTGCCGGAGCCGTCCGAGAGCGAGACGGTCAAGATCCTGCAGGGCCTGCGCCCGTCCTTCGAGGCGCACCACGGCATCAAGTACACCGACGGGGCGCTCAAGGCGGCGGTCAAGCTCGCCACCCGCTACATCCACGACCGCAAGCTGCCGGACAAGGCGATCGACGTGATCGACGAGGTGGGTGCGGCGCAGATGCTCAAGCCCGAGGGCAAGCGCGCGCGGCTCGTCGGCGTCAAGGAGATCGAGGAGATCGTGGCCAAGATCGCGCGGGTGCCGATCAAGGCCGTGAACGCGCGCGACAAGCTCGCGCTCAAGAGCCTCGAGGCCGACCTCAAGGGCGTGGTGTTCGGCCAGGATCCGGCGATCGAGGCGCTCGCCTCGGCGATCAAGCTGTCGCGCGCCGGCCTGCGCGACCCGCAGAAGCCGATCGGCTGCTACCTGTTCAGCGGGCCGACCGGCGTCGGCAAGACCGAGGTCGCACGCCAGCTCGCCAGGATCATGGGGATCGAGCTGATCCGCTTCGACATGTCCGAGTACATGGAGCGGCACGCGGTCAGCCGGCTGATCGGAGCACCGCCCGGCTATGTCGGCTTCGACCAGGGCGGGTTGTTGACCGATGCCGTCGACCAGCACCCGCACGCCGTCCTCCTGATGGACGAGATCGAGAAGGCGCACCCCGACGTCTACAACATCCTCCTGCAGGTGATGGACTACGGCAAGCTGACCGACAACAACGGCAAGACGGTCGACTTCCGCAACGTCATCCTGATCATGACCACCAACGCCGGTGCCGCGGACATGAGCAAGCCGGCCATGGGCTTCGGGCGGGAGTCCCGGGAGGGCGAGGACACCGAGGCGATCAAGCGGATGTTCACGCCCGAGTTCCGCAACCGGCTGGACGCCGTGATCCCCTTCCAGGGCCTCACTCCCGCGATCGTCGCCTCGGTCGTCGACAAGTTCGTCAAGGAGCTGGCCGCCCAGCTCGCCGACCGGCGCGTGCTGGTCGAGCTCGACGCGGATGCCCGCGCCTGGCTCGCCGAGAAGGGCTACGAGCCCCTGTTCGGCGCCCGGCCGCTCGCCCGGGTGATCCAGGAGCACATCAAGCGGCCCCTGGCCGACGAGCTCCTGTTCGGCCGGCTGGCCAAGGGCGGCAAGGTCAGGGTCGGCATCGAGGACGGCAAGCCGGTCTTCAGCTTCGAGCCCGCCGAGCGCCCGGCGCGGCCCGCCAAGGGCAGCGCCGAGGACGAGGAGGAGGGCGAGGACGAGACGGTCGGCTGAGGCCCCTGTCCGACGGCCCGGACCGGGGTCCGGCGGGGCGATTGCTTCGTCTCTCGAGGTGGAGGTCGAGCCGCGGGCGCGCGAGGTCCGGCGTGGTCGCGTCCCCTCGCGTGACAGGCGAGGGGCTCGGCGCTGCGACGTTCGCGGGAGCCGGATCGACCAGGTGGGCGTGTGAAGGCACGGCGCGGCGCCTCGTGCACGTCCGTGGTCGCCCCTTGCTTCCGCTCTCGGACGGGTGCGCCTCGGTCCGGGCCGCGCCGCAGGCGCGGGCAGGCGTCCGTCGACCGGTGCGCGAAGCCGTTGCGCCTTCGGTTCGGATGAGCGGACCGGCCGATCGCCGAGGTTCGCGCTCGTAGCGTCGACGTTTCGTCGACCGAGATCGACGAAAGCGCGGGCGCGATGGTGGGGAGGGCGCCCGGCGCGCGATCCCGCCACGATCGTGCCCCTTCCGTGGCTGGCGGCTGTGCGCGCTCGAAACCCGCCGCCCCGCGTGGCGGCTGGCCGAACGGGCACGCCGCGCCGGTCCGTTCGCCGGGGCCTGGGGCGGCGCCGCGGCTCCTGGCCCGGGGAATGGGCCGAGGGGCGATCGTGGCGACGCCGGGCAGCGGCGAGGCTGGCCGGGGGGTGGCAGCCCCGACGCACGCTCGAGCAGGGTCGGGGAGACAGCAGGCGGGACCTCACGGGAAGCCCTCCGCTCGTTCGCCCTCCTGCCCGCCGTGGCTGCGGCCGGATCGGGGGAGCACGGACGCGCCGTCCGTTCGGCGCGTGCACCAGTGGCCGCGGGCCGGTGGGCCTGTCGGGGCGAGGTTCGGCCACGGGTCGCGGGGCCCGAGGGATCGCTCGACCGGGCACGATGGCGCAGGGCTGCGGCGGCGCGCGTGACCGCGGGAAGGGGCCGGCCGGGGCCTGCGGAGCGGTAGCGTCGGACGCCGCCGGGCACGGGGATCGGCCCGGGCGGCGCGGTCGACCGGGGCCCCTGCCGCCCGGGGTCCCTGCCGCTCGGGGCCGGGTGACGGGCGGGGTCGGCGCGCCGGGTGGTGG
>JBBIIE010000216.1:0-5595 GCA_037446605.1 Geminicoccaceae bacterium
CCGTCGAGCACGTCATGCCCGAGGGCATCAAGGTGGAGACGCCGAGCCAGACCGAGATCCTCATCAAGGGGGCCGACAAGCAGCGCGTCGGTCAGGTGGCGGGTTGCGGTTGGGGTTGCGGTTGGGGCACCGGCTGCGGCGCCGGCGGCGGGCCCAGCTGGGCCAGGGTGAAGTTGCGGAAGGCGAAGCTGCCGGTGCCGAAGGCGACGATGCCCACCTGGCCCCGCGCCAGCTCGGCTCCCGGGAGCTCGCCCAGATCGACCCCGTCGACGGCGAGCCGCACCCCGGCCGGCCCCTCGACCAGCTCGAGGCGGTGCGTCCGCGCGAGGTCGGGCGGGCCCGGCCAGCGCTGGAGGACCTGGACCTGGTTCTGCGCGAAGCGCGCCGCCACGATCTGGCCGGGCGAGAGGAGCAGGAAATGCTCGCGCTGCTCGGTGCGGCCGAACAGCAGGCCGGCCCCCTCGGTGCCCTGGTCGGTCCGGCCCGACAGCTCGACCGTGACGCGGCGCGGTCCGGGCGACACCTCCTGCAGCCAGAAGCGCACGAGGCCCGAGGGGCTCGTGCCGTTGCGCATCACCCAGCCGGCCTCCTCGAAGCCGTAGCTCCAGGCGCCGTCCCGACCCGGGGTCAGCGCCAGGGGGCCCATGTTGGCCCGGGCGCGCAGCTCCGGATCGTCCGGCCGCGGCGCCGGCGGCTGGGGAGCGGGTTGCGGCTGGGGCTGGGGTTGCGCCACCGGTGGCTGTGGGGCGGGCGGCTGCGGCGCCGGCTCGGGCGGCGCCGGGGGTTGCGGCTGGGCGACCGGCGGCTCCGGTGCCGGCGGCCGGGCGACCGGCGGTTGCGGCGCCGCCCCGGCGTCGGCGGCGAGCGCGAAGCCGGCGAAGCGGAACGTTCCCCTGCCCGCCGCCACGATGCCGACCCCGCCCTCGCCCATGCCGCGCCCGCCGAGCCCGCCGACGCTGTCGCCGTCGAGCAGGAGCCCGATCTCGCCGCCGCGCTCCTCGATGCCGAGCCGCGCGCTCCGCCGGCGCGTGAGCTCGTTGTCGATGGTCATGACCCGGCTGAGTCCGGAGCCGTCGCGGCGCATGACCACGGCCTTGCCGTCGCCGGTCAGCGCGAAGACGTAGTAGAAGCGCGGGTCCGGCTTGAAGGCGTAGAGCAGCCCGGCCCAGGCGGCCCCGTCCTCGGCCTGGACCTCGACCCGGACCTCGGCCCGGCGGGCGCCGCGGCCACGCCCCTCGAGGTCGGTGTAGTAGTAGCGGATGTCGTTCGGCCGGTTGCGGTTCTCGAGGACGTAACGGCCGTCCTCGTGGCGCCCGCTCCAGACCCCGTCCTCGCCGACCAGCACGGCGCCGGCGAGCGGTCCGAGCCCGGCCGGATCGTCGGCGGCACGGCCGGCGGCGGGTGCGAGCAGGACGAGGGCCGCGAGCGCGAGGCGGAGGCCGAGGCCCCGCAGTCCAGGGGAACGGCCGAGCCGCATGGTCGCCTCCACCATCGGTTGATGCATGCTTCGTTGCCCGGGTCCAGTTGTCAAGCCGTCCCGGCCGGAGCTCACGGCTCGGCGGTCGCCGCCGGCTCGACCGGCAGGACCGCCTCGTCGGCACCGGTGCCGGTGGCGGCCGGCTCGACCAGATCCGCCTGCACGAAGCCCTCGACGCGCCCGTGGCGCACGCGCAGCCAGTCGGCCGCCTCGACCCGTCCGGTCGCCTGCAGTCGCGTGCCGACCGGCAGGATCGCGAGCACCGGATCGCGGGTCGAGGGACCGCGACGGAGGTTGGCGCGGCGGACGACCTGCACCGTCGCACCGAGGGGAGCCACCGCGGCCGCGGGCCGCGCCGCCGGCTTCGGCGTCGCGGTGCGGGCCGGGCGGCGCCCGGTGGCGGGATCGCCCGGACCTCCCGCGCAGGCCGCGGGTACCAGGGCCAGCAGCCCGAGCAGGCTGCGGCGGCGAAGCGCGGAGAGGTCGGTCATCGCGGACCCCGGCGTGCCGCGGCGCCGCCCGGCCGGCACCGCCCCGAGCCCACTTGTGACGGCTGCGCCGGCTGCGGGGAAGGGGCGCCGGCGCCGGGGGCGCAGGCCGGTGCGCCGAGCGGCCGTTCGTTGGCGCGTGACGCCATCCGACGGGCCCGGCTAAGCTCCAGACGCACGCCCGGTCCCACCACCGGGTCCAGCCGTGAGGATCCATGAGCGCGTCCCTCCAGCCCGAGCCGCCGCTGACCGTCCGCGCCGTGCTGCTCGGCGAGCGGCTCGACCTCAAGGGCCTGACCGTGGCCGAGGGTGGGCTCGGCGACCCGCTGCAGCTCGCCGCGACCGCGGGCTTCGTGGCGTTCGCCTTCCGCTGGGGGGCGGTGACCCTGATCGGCGGTACGGCCGAACAGCAGGTCGCCCTGCTGACCGAACTCCGGCCGCGTGTCAGTGCGCCGCTCCGCGAGCCGGTCGAGGAGAGTGCCTCGCTCGTGCTCGGCGCCGCCGAGGACGGAACCGATCCGAGGGGCACGATCCTCCTCAAGGATGCTGCGCTTCCCCGCCTCGCCCTCGTCGCCGATGCGCTCGCCAAGAGCGCGGCCCTCGCGCATCAGGAATCGACTTTGTCCGGCACGATCGACGCGATGGAGCCGTTCGTCTCGGGCCTCGCCGCGAGCGGCCGGCTCGCCGTCTCGACCCGCGCCCTGCAGCGCACGATCGGCACGGCGCTCTCCGCCCGCTCGCGCGCCACGACCCGGGTCCAGGCCGACGACAAGCCGGACATCCTGTGGGACCACCCCGAACTCGAGCGCCTGTTCGAGCGGCTGGTCGACGAGTTCGAGCTCGAGGAGCGCTCGGCCGCGCTCGATCGCAAGCTGGCGCTGATCGGCGAGACGACCACGACGCTGCTCACGCTCGTCCAGTCGCGCCGGACCTACGTCGTCGAGATCGCGATCGTCCTCCTGATCCTGATCGAGGTGATCAAGGGCTTCTACGAGTCGCTCGCGGGCTGATGGCGGCTCGGCCATTGACCCGCCCGCCGCTCCGTTCCAGCTTGCATGGACCAGGAGGGAGGGTCGGCCATGCGCGCATTCCGCCTCGGCACCGGGATCGTGGTCATGGCCACGCTCCTGACGGGTCCTCTCGAGGCCGCAGCCCAGGGCATCCCGGTCGACCTCGAGCTCGTGCTCGCGGTCGACGTCTCCCGGTCCATGGACCTCGACGAGCAGGAGCTGCAGCGCCAGGGCTATGTCGAGGCGATCACCGCGCCGGAGGTGGTGCAGGCGATCCGCGCCGGTGCCTACGGGCGGATCGCCGTGACCTACGTGGAGTGGGCGAGCCCGGCGCACCAGCTCGTGGTCGTGCCCTGGCGGCTGATCGAGGACGCGGCCAGTGCCGAGGCCTTCGCCGCCGAGCTCGCCGAGGCGCCGATCTCGCGCGAGCGCTGGACCTCCATCGCCTCGGGCCTGCGCTTCGCCGCCGAGCGGTTCGCCGACAGCCCCTATCTCGGCCTCAGGCGGGTGATCGACGTGTCGGGCGACGGCGCCAACAACATGGGGCCACCGATCGTGCCGGTGCGCGACTGGGTGCTCGAGCAGGGCATCGTGATCAACGGCCTGCCGATCATGCTCAAGGAGGCCGGTGCCGGTTTCGGCGGCATCAAGGAACTCGACATCTATTACGAAGACTGTGTGATCGGGGGGGAGGGCTCGTTCGTGATCCCGGTCCGCGAGCGCGAGCAGTTCGCGCCGGCGATCCGCCAGAAGCTCGCCCTCGAGGTCGCGGGCCGGACGCCCGCGTTCGTGCCCGTGGCGCTGCCGGTGCGCGAGACGCGCATCGACTGCATGATCGGCGAGCGCATGCGCATGCAGTGGATGGATCGTTGAGGCGGGCCGACGCCGCGCGAGGAGGCGGCCGGGGGGGGGCCATGAGCTGGAGGCTTCGAGCATCGCCGCGCGACGCGGCGTCGCCGGACTTGCGGGCGGCGCCCGGCACCGTCTGGACGAGGCCGGGCAGGGGCGGTGGGCCTATGTCTACGGGCCCTACGCCGAGCCCGTGCTGCGGGTGCGGCCGGGCGACCTGCTCGAGGTCGACACCGCGGACGCCTTCGGTGGTGCGATCCGCACCGAGGCCGACCTGCCCTCGAAGGTCCTGGAGATGCCCTGGGTCAACCCGCAGGCCGGACCGATCGCGGTCGAGGGCGCGGAGAAGGGCGACGCGCTCGTCGTCGAGATCCTCGACATCGAGCCGCGCGGGCCGCAGCCGGCCGGCACGACCGCGCTGATCCCGGAGTTCGGCGGGCTCGTCGCCAACGGCCAGCTGCTCAACCCACCACTTCCCGAACGGGTCAAGAAGATGGAGGTGACCCGCGCGGGCGTCCGCTTCTCCGAGCGGATCACGCTCCCTTATGCGCCGTTCATCGGCACGCTCGGCGTGAGCCCCGAGCTCGAGGCGGTGAGCTCGCTGCAGCCCGACAGCTGGGGCGGCAACATGGACCTGCCGGACGTGGCGCCCGGTGCCATCGTCTATTTCCCGGTGCGGCGGGCCGAGGCCTATCTCTATCTCGGCGACTGCCACGGCTGCCAGGGCGACGGCGAGATCTGCGGCGTGGCGGTCGAGATCCCCGCCACCGTGACCTTGCGGGTCGATCTCATCAAGGGCTGGCGCATCGCCTGGCCCAGGCTCGAGACCGAGACGCAGATCATGAGCATCGGCTCGGCGCGGCCGATGGAGGACGCCGTGCGCATCGCCTACCGCGACCTCGTGCGCTGGCTGGTCGAGGATCACGGCTTCGACGAGGTCGAGGCCTATTTCCTGTGCACCCAGGCGGGGCGCATGCGGGTCGGCAACGTCGTCGACCCCAAGTACACGGTCGGAGCCGCGATGGCCAAAGCGCATCTCGGCTGATGGGCAGGGAGGGAAGGGCAGATGGATCTCGGGCTGCGCGGCCTCAAGGCGTTGGTCACCGGCGGCAGCAAGGGGATCGGCCGCGCCACGGCCGAACTTCTCGCTGCCGAGGGCGCGGCGGTCTCGATCTGCGCCCGCGACGCGGCCGGAGTGGCGGCCGCCGTCTCCGCGCTCGAGGCCAAGGGTGTCCAGGCCTTCGGCCGAGCCCTCGACGTCGCCGACAAGGCCGCGCTCGAGGGCTGGGTGGCGGCCAGCGCCGAAGCCCTCGGCGGGATCGACATCCTGGTCGCGAACGTCTCGGCGCTCGCCGTGCAGAACGAGGAGGAGGCCTGGCGGCGGGAGTTCGAGGTCGACATGCTGCACACCGTGCGCTGCCTCAACGCGGCGCTGCCCTGGCTCGAGCGCTCGCCGGCCGCCGCGGTGACGATCGTCTCCTCGGTCTCCGGCCGCGAGGTGGACTTCACCGGTCCGGCCTACGGCGCCACCAAGGCGGCGCTGATCCATTACGCGCAGCGCATGGCCTTCGAGCTGGCACCCAAGAGGATCCGGGTGAACGCGGTCTCGCCCGGCAACGTCTATTTCGAGGGCGGGATCTGGCAGTGGATCGAGCGGAACGATCCCCAGCTGTTCGCCCGGGCGCTCGCCCTGAACCCGACCGGCCGGATGGCGACGGCCGAGGAGATCGCCCGCGGTATCGTGTTCCTTGCGGCACCGGTCTCGTCCTTC
>JBBIIE010000217.1:0-5583 GCA_037446605.1 Geminicoccaceae bacterium
CTCGGCGACCAGCCGCGCCGCGAGCCGCGGGCCGACGCCCGGGGCGCGCGCCAGGCTCGCCCGGTCGCGCGTCGCGATGGCCGCGGCGAGCTCGTCGGCCGTGAGCGTGCCGATCAGCCCGAGCGCCACCTTGGCGCCGACCCCCTGGACGGTCTGCAGGGTGCGGAACCAGGCGCGCTCGCCCGGGTCGGGGAAGCCGAACAGGAGGATCGCGTCGTCGCGCAGCTGGGTCTCGATCCAGAGCTCGGCCGGCTCGCCCACGCGCGGCAGGCGCTGCAGCGTGCGCGCCCCGGCCTGGACGAGATAGCCGACACCCTGCACGTCGAGGACCAGATGATCCTCGGCGATCAGCGCGACCCGGCCGCGCAGGAGCGCGATCATCGCCCGGCCGGCGCTGCCGGCCCGGGCGCGGCGCGGGCGAGGCGGGCGCGGGTGGCGGTGGTGTGCGCGTGGCAGATCGCGACGGCCAGGGCGTCCATCGCGTCCGGCCCGGCGTCGAGGGCTCCCGGCAGGAGCCTGCGGACCATCATCGCGACCTGCTCCTTGCTCGCCGAGCCGGTCCCGGTCACCGCGCGCTTGACGGTCCGGGCGCCGTACTCGGCCACCTCGAGCCCGGCGCGGGCGGCCGCCAGGAGGACGACGCCGCGCGCCTGGCCGAGCTTGAGCGAGGAGCTGGCGTTGACGTTGACCACGGTCTCCTCGACCGCGGCGCGGTCGGGGGCGTGCCCGCCGATCACCGCCACGAGGCCTTCATAGAGCGCCTCGAGGCGGCGGGCGAGCGGACCCTCGGGGGTCGGCCGCACGACCCCGCAGGCGAGGCAGCGCAGGCGCCCCGGAGCGGCCTCGATCACCCCCCAGCCGGTGGCCCGCAGCCCGGGATCGAGGCCGAGCACGCGCATCAGGACTGGAGCCGCTGCAGCGCCCGGTCGGAAACCTCGAAATTGGCGACGACGCGCTGCACGTCGTCGTTCTCGTCGAGCGCCTCGAGCAGCTTGAACAGGCTCTCGGCGCGCTCGTCGTCGACCGGGACGGTGGCCTGCGGCCGCCAGCCGAGCCGCGCCTCCTCGGGCGGCCCGAAGCGGCGCTCGAGGACCTCGCGGACCGCCGCCAGATCGTCCGGCGCGCAGGTGATCTCGTGGCCGCCCTCGTCGCTCGTGCAGTCGCTCGCACCGGCCTCGATCGCCGCCTCGAGCATGGCCTCGGCATCGGCCACCTCGGGTCGGTAGCGGACGGTGCCGACCCGGTCGAACTGGAAGCTCACGCTGTTGGTCTCACCGAGCGAGCCGCCGTGACGGGCGAAGGCGGCGCGGACGTCGCTCGCGGTGCGGTTGCGGTTGTCGGTCAGCGCCTCGACGATGACGGCGACGCCGCCCGGCCCGTAGCCCTCGTAGCGGACCTCCTGGTAATCCTCGCCGTCGGCACCGCCGGCGCGCCGGATCACGCGCTCGATATTGTCCTTGGGGACGTTCTCGGAGCGGCAGGCCTGGATCGCCGCGCGCAGCCTGGGGTTGTGCGCGGGGTCGGGCAGGCCGGAGCGGGCGGCCACCTGGACCTCGCGCAGGAGGCGGGTGAAGCGGCGGGCGCGGGCCGCGTCCTGGCGGCCCTTGCGGTGCATGATGTTCTTGAACTGGGAATGACCGGCCATGGTCGGGCCCGGCTGAGGGTTGAGCCGGGCGCGGATCTAGACCAGATCGCCGCGTCGCGCCACCGGGTGCCTGCATCGGGCCGCTTCGCTCGGGCCCGCGGCCGGCGCCGGTCGGGACAGCTCAGGCTACCTCGATCTTCTCGTGGAATCAAGGTCCTGAGCCAGATTCCTGAGAAGAAGCCGGAGGTTCGGGTGGCGATCCGCGCCGTGCCGGCGTGAGCAAGCGGGCGCCACGGCTGGCCGGGTCCGGCCGGCGCGGACGAGGCTCACGCGACATCTCAACTTAAAGGCGAATACATCGCGCTTCCAAACCGTTGCGCCGGAACCCGAATCGCCCCGGCGGCGGCGGTCGTCGCGCGGCCGCTGGGAAATCCCGAAAGTTTCCGTCGAAATTCGCCGGCAATCGCCTCGCAGTGTCGCAAAATTGTCGACGAAAGTCGGTGCCGCTCGCGTTTTTCCACTTGCCGCCGCCGACTTCTCAACGTATGGTTGGGTCGTCAAGTCAGACGGTGCCTCCCTCCCTCTCTCGCCCCCGCCGCCGCAAGGCTCGCGGGGGCGCCTTTTTTGGAGAGCCCCGGCGAGCGGGGCGTCAGGAAGGCCAGCCCCCGCGAGCGGGGCGTCAGGAAGGAAGGAACGACCATGACCCTCGGCCCGGCTTCCGTGCATCCCTTCGAAGGGCAGCCGAGCGCTGCCGGCCGCGGCGACCCGGCCGGGCTGCCCGAGCGCCTGCGCGAGGAGCTGCGCGAGCTCGAGCCGGTCGTCTCCGCCGCGACGCTCGTCTCGGTCGCCTTCCGCATGCGCGACGAGAGCGGCCTCGTGGCCGCGCTGCGCAGCCTCGCGCAGGCGGTCGAGGAGCTCGAGCGGGCGCGCCGCGAGGCCTGAGCCGGCGCCGGCCGGGCTTGAACCCGGTCCGGCCGGCGCCACATCCAGCGGGCCGCCGCGGGCCGGGCCCGGGACGCCGGCGCCGGTCCCCGCGGCCGGGCCGGCAGCGGCGCGCTGGATGTGGGCGGTGGGCGAGACGAGCTGGCACGGCACGACGATCCTCTCGGTCCGCAAGGACCGTCGGGTGGTGATGGCCGGCGACGGGCAGGTCAGCCTCGGGGCGACCATCGTCAAGGCCAACGCCCGCAAGGTGCGCCGGCTGGGCGGCGGGCGGATCCTCGCGGGCTTCGCCGGCTCGACCGCGGACGCCTTCACCCTGCTCGAGCGGCTCGAGGCCAAGCTCGAGCGCCATCCGGGCCAGCTCCTGCGCGCCTGCGTCGAGCTCGCCAAGGACTGGCGCACCGACCGCTACCTGCGCCGCCTCGAGGCGATGATGGCGGTGGCCGACGCCGAGTCCTCGCTGGTGCTGACCGGGGCGGGCGACGTGCTGGAGCCCGAGGCCGGGCTGATCGGCATCGGCTCGGGCGGAACCTTCGCGCTCGCCGCGGCCAGGGCGCTGCTCGACGTGCCCGGGCTCGACGCCGAGGCGATCGCGCGCCGGGCGATGCGCATCGCCGGCGAGATCTGCGTCTACACCAACCACGAGCTGACCCTCGAGGTCCTGGACTGCCCGTGACCGCGCTCACGCCCCGCGAGATCGTCTCCGAGCTCGACCGCTTCATCGTCGGCCAGGAGGCGGCCAAGAAGGCGGTCGCGATCGCGCTGCGCAACCGCTGGCGGCGCCAGCAGCTCGACGAGTCGCTGCGCGAGGAGGTGCTGCCCAAGAACATCCTGATGATCGGCCCGACGGGGTGCGGCAAGACCGAGATCGCCCGCCGCCTCGCCCGCCTCGCCGGCGCGCCGTTCCTCAAGGTCGAGGCCACCAAGTTCACCGAGGTCGGCTATGTCGGCCGCGACGTCGAGAGCATCATGCGCGATCTGGTCGAGGTGGCGATCAAGATGACGCGCGAGCGGATGCGCCGCGAGGTGGCGGCGCTGGCCGAGCGCAACGCCGAGGAGCGGGTCCTGGAGGCGCTCGTGGGCCCCGCGGCGGGGCCCGAGACGCGCGAGAAGTTCCGCCGGATGCTGCGCGAGGGGGCGCTCGCGGAGCGCGAGATCGAGATCGAGGTGCAGGAGGGTGCGGGGGCGCTTCCGACCTTCGACATGCCCGGCCTGCCCGGCGCCCAGATGGGCGTGATCAACCTCGGCGAGATGCTCGGCAAGGCGTTCGGCGGGCGCACCCGCCGCCGCAGGATGCGGGTGGCCGACTCCTACGCCGTGCTGATGGCCGAGGAGTCCGACAAGCTGTTGGACCAGGACAAGGTCGTGCGCGAGGGCGTGCGCCCGCCGAGCAGTCGGGCATCGTGTTCATCGACGAGATCGACAAGATCACCGCGCGCGAGGGCCGGCTGGGTGCCGACGTCTCGCGCGAGGGCGTGCAGCGCGATCTGTTGCCGCTGGTCGAGGGCACCAGCGTCACCACCAAGTACGGGCCGGTCAAGAGCGACCACGTGCTGTTCATCGCCTCGGGCGCGTTCCATCTGAGCAAGCCCTCGGACCTGTTGCCGGAGCTGCAGGGCCGGCTGCCCATCCGGGTCGAGCTGCAGCCGCTCTCGCGCGACGACCTGCGGCGCATCCTGGTCGAGCCGGAGGCGAGCCTGCTGCGCCAGTACGTGGCGCTCCTGGGCACCGAGGGGGTGACCCTCGAGGTGACCCCGGAGGCGGTCGAGGAGATCGCCACGCTCGCCCACGAGATCAACCAGCGCGTCGAGAACATCGGCGCGCGGCGGTTGCAGACGGTGATGGAGCGGCTGGTCGAGGAGATCAGCTTCACCGCCTCCGACCGCTCGGGCGAGCGGATCGTCATCGACCGCGCCACCGTGCGCCGCCAGGTGGGCGAGCTCGTCGCCGGCGCCGATCTGGCCAAGTTCATCCTCTGAGCGGGGCCGTGGGTGGCCGAGGGACCCGGCCGCTCGCCGCCTAGCCGGTCGCGAGCGCGGCCGCGGCGGCGAGCGGCGCGGGCACGGGGTCGGTCGTGGCACCGGCCGGCCACGCGGGGTCGCCGCGGAGCCGGGCCCGGAGCCAGGGCGCCAGCTCGTCCACCGGCATCGGCCGGGCGATGTGGTAGCCCTGCGCCAGGGTGCAGCCCAGGGTGCGCAGCCGCTCGAGGTCGGCCGCGTCCTCCACACCCTCGCCCACGGTCTCGAGCCCGAGCTTCTCGGCGAGCTCGAGCACGCTCGCCAGCACGAGCGCACCGCTGCGGTCCCCGGGCAGCACCCGGACCAGCGCGCGGTCGACCTTGACGGCACTGACCGGCAGGTCGCGCAGCCGGGCGAAGGAGGAGTAGCCGACGCCGAAATCGTCGAGCGCCACGGCGAAGCCCGCCTCGCGCAGGAGGCCGAGCTCGGCCACGGCGTCGCGGCCGCTCTGGATGAGCGCCGTCTCGGTGACCTCGAAGCCGAGGCCGTCCGGCCCGCCGCCGAGCTCCTCGACGAGCCGCAGCAGCGCGGATCCGGCGCCCGGCCGCTCCAGCGTCCGGCCCGAGAGGTTGACGGCGACCGGCAGGTCGAGCCCCTGGCCGAGCAGCCTCGCCCGGTCGGCGATGGCCAGCTGCAGCACGTGTCGGGTGAGCGGCTCGATCAGCTCGGTCTCCTCGGCGAGCGGCACGAACTCGGCCGGCGAGACCGCGCCGAGCTCCGGATCGCTCCAGCGCACCAGTCCCTCGCTGCCGACCGGAAGGCCGGTCCAGGTGTCGACCTTGGGCTGGTGCACGAGCTGCAGCCGCTCCGCGGCGAGGGCGCGGCGCAACCCGGCCAGGAGCTCGACCCGGCGGACGGTCCGCCGGTCGGCGCTCGGCCGATAGACCGCGACCGCGCCCGGCCGCTCCGGCGGGTGGCGCGCCGCCAGGAGCGCGCAGCGCAGCAGTGCCGCGGGCTCGCGGCCGTGCTCGGGAGCGAGCGCCGCGCCGATCCGCGCCGTCAGCCCCGCCACCCCCGCTTCGGCCAGGGCGCGGGCCA
>JBBIIE010000218.1:0-5564 GCA_037446605.1 Geminicoccaceae bacterium
CGGCCGCAGCCGCCGGCGGCCGGCTCAGCGGTCGGGGGCGAGCCCGCCGACGAAGCTGCGCCGCCGGGGCGGGCGCGCGCCCCAGACGAACTCGCCCTCGCGGTCGATCGCCGCCTCGGCCTCCTCGCGGCTGGCGAGCGGGCCGACCGTCCCCCACCGCTCCCGCTCCGGATCGGCCTCCACCACCCAGAACCCCTGGTCACGGCAGTAGATGATGAACCGGGTCGGCACCGCCCCGGGGCCGTCCGCCTCGCGGCCGACGGTGAAGGCACGGGCCTTCTCGCACTGCCGCTCGATGCCGCTCATGTTCACGAGGTTCCAGACCGGACGCATCTGGCGATGGTCGATGGCGTCGGCGACGGCGTAGACGCGGAACGGATCGCGCCTGCGGTCGGCCTGGGCGGCCGGCCGTTGTTCGGTGGTCCAGTGCTGCACGGCGAGCCCGCCGGCCACGCCCACCACCGCGAGCAGGACGACCACGAGGAGGATCAGGCCGAGCCCGGCGCGCCGGCCACGGGCAGCATCCTTCGGGCCCGGACGCGCACGCGTGGGCGCCGCCGCCCGCGGCCCCGCCGCCCTTGCCGTCGACCCGGCCGCCACCTGCGCCCGTCCCGCCATGCCAGCTCGCACGCTCCCGTCCGCCACCCGGAACCTGCCAGGAAAGGGTTGAGCCTTCGTCAACGCCCCGCGCCCGGCGGGCCGGGCCGCCAGCGGTAGCAGAGCCAGTAGGCGAGGCCGACGAGGCCGCCGCCGCCGATCACGTTGCCGATCGTCACCGGCACGAGGTTGGCGAGGAAGCCGCGGACGCCGACGCCCTCGACGCCGTGCAGCATCGCCACCGGCACGAGGTACATGTTGGCGACCGAGTGCTCGAAGCCGAGGGCCACGAAGGCCGAGATCGGGAAGACGATCGAAAGGATCCTGCCGGTCACCTCGCGGGCCGCGAAGGACAGCCAGACGGCCATGCAGACCAGGACGTTGCAGAGCACGCCGCGGAACAGGGCCTCGACCGGGCCGAGCCCGACCTTGGCGCGGGCGATCGCGGCCGCCGTCTCGAGCACCCGCCCCTGGCCGAGCGCCAGCCCGTCGGCCGCCCAGACGAGCACGGCCATGCCGACCGCGCCCACGAAATTGGCGAGGTAGACGATCGCCCAGTTGCGGGCGAGCCCGGAAGGCCGGATCCGGCCGTCGACCCAGGCCATGACGAGGAGGTTGTTGCCGGTGAAGAGCTCGGCTCCGGCGATCGCGACCATGACGAGGCCGAGCGAGAAGGCGATCCCGCCCAGGAAGCGCGCCGGGCCGAAGCCCATGCCCGGATCGGTGGTGACCAGGGTGAAGAGCATGGCGCCCAGCGCGATGAAGGCGCCGGCGAGCACGCCGAGGGTGAAGGTCTGGAGGAAGGGCAGGCGGGCCTTGGCGACCCCCGCCCGCTCGACCCGCTCGGCGATCTGCGCGGGCGCGTAGGCGTCGATCTCCAGCGTCTCGGCCAGCCGCGCGGCCGGCGGGTTCGAACGGTCCAAGGCGGGTCCTCCCGATCTCGCTCCTGCGCGGGGTTCGACCATCCGCCGGCTCAGGGGTAGGCGCGCGGCAGCTTCACCCCGATCTCGGCCAGCACCCGGCGTAGCCGGTCGGGGAAGTCGGTGATCAGCCCGTGCACGCCCTGGCCGACCAGCCGCCGCATGGCCTCGGGCTCGTTGACCGTCCAGGGCACGACCAGGAGGCCGAGGTTCTCCGCCCGGCGGATGTCGAGCGGCTCGAGATCGCCGTGGAAGGGCGACCAGATCCGGCAGCCGGCGGCGGCCACGAGCCGCGGCACGCTGCCGTCGACATCCTCGAGGCGGAGGCCCGCCGTCCAGCTCCCGTCGGCCAGGTTGTCGAGCCAGCCCTGGCGCGCCGTGAGGCAGGCCGTGGCCAGCTCCGGGGCGAGACGGTGGGCGGCCCGGAGCGTCCGCCAGTCGAAGCTCTGCAGCGTGCTGCGGGCCACGAGGCCCAGCCGGCGGAGCTCGCCCACCACGAGCCCGGCGAAGCGCTCCGGGTCGGGGGCGAGCTCGGGCCGGTCGGGCCGGAGCTTGGTCTCGAGGTTGAGGCGGACCTCGGCCGCACCGCGCCGCCCGAGGAGCTCGGCGAGCTCGGCGAGCGTCGGCATCCGCTCACCGTCGGCCGGCACCTGCTCGGGCCACTGCCGGGCGTAGCGGCTCGCGGGATCGAGGCGACCGACGTCGAGGGCGCGCAGCTCCGCCGCCGCGAGGCTCACCACCGCCGGGCCGGGCGGGGCGAGCCAGCTCCCGTCCGGGCGACGCACCTTGGCCGGGTCGAGCTCCGGGTCGTGGCCGACGAGGAGCACCCCGTCGCGGCTCAGGACGAGGTCGAGCTCGAGCGTCGAGACGCCCAGCGCCAGCGCCCGGCCGAAGGCGGCGAGCGTGTTCTCGGGTGCGAGGCCGCGGCCGCCCCGGTGCGCCTGCAGGTCGAAGGCCGCGGCCGGGGCGCCGGCCCCGAGCAGGAGGGCGAGCAGCGCCGGTGCCATCCTCGCCGGCCGGGATGCCCGGCGCGCTCGCGGGCGGCCGGCCGCTCTCAATGTCGCCACCGCTTTCTGGTACAGGCGGGGCAGCAGCAGGGACGCTCGCCGCATGTCGCTCCTCGACGCCTTCGCCGCCTGCGGGATCCGCGAGCCGGTGGTGGTCACCGACCCGGACCTCGCGGTCGAGCGCATCGCCGCCCTCTACGACGCCGCCGCCGGACGGCTCAAGGAGGCCTTCCAGCGCTTCGCCCGGGGCGAGCCGCCGGCCGGACCGCTCGATGCCTTCTACCCGTTCGTGGGCGTCCGGGTCGGCCCCAAGGACCTCGTGCTCGACGGCCGCCTGGCCTACGGCGTGCTGCACGAGCCCGGCCTCTACGGCACCACGGTGACCCGCCCGGCGCTGTTCGCCGACTATTACCGCACCCAGCTCGGCATCCTGGTGGCCAACCACGGGGTGCCGCTCGTGGTCGGGGTGTCGCGCCGGCCGATGCCGCTGCCCTTCGTGATCGAGGAGGCCACGGCCGGGCTGGACGCGGCCCGCGCCCACGAGCTGCAGCACCACTTCCCGATGCCCGATCTGGCGATGACCGACGACGCCATCGCCAACGGCACCTGGCGGAGCGCCCCGGGCGAGCCCGCACCCCTGGCGCTGTTCACCGCCGAGCGGGTCGACTACTCGCTCGCCCGCCTCCTGCACTACACCGGCACCCGGCCGGAATGGTTCCAGCGCTTCGTGCTGCTGACCAACTACCAGCGCTACGTCGAGCACTTCGTCGAGCTCGGCCGGAGCCTGGTGGCCGAGGGGCGCGAGTACGAGCGGCTGGTCGAGCCCGGCAACGTGGTGACCCCGCCCGACCCGGCCGGGCGGGGCGAGCCGCCGCGCCATTTGCCGCAGATGCCGGCCTACCACCTGGTGCGCCGCGACGGCCGCGGCGTGAGCCTCGTCAACATCGGCGTGGGGCCCTCGAACGCGCGGACGATCACCGACCACGTGGCGGTGCTGCGGCCGCACTGCTGGCTGATGCTCGGCCACTGCGCCGGGCTCCGCCGCAGCCAGCGGCTCGGCGACTACGTGCTGGCGCACGGCTATGTCCGCGAGGACCACGTGCTCGACCAGGAGGTGCCGGCCTTCGTGCCGGTGCCGCCGATCGCCGAGATCCAGGTGGCCCTGCAGCAGGCGGTCGCCGGGGTGACCGGCCTGTCGGGCATCGACCTCAAGACGCGGATGCGGACCGGCACGGTCGCGACCACCGCCAACCGCAACTGGGAGCTGCGCTACGACGAGCTGTTCGAGCGGCTGAACCAGAGCCGGGCGATCGCGGTCGACATGGAGAGCGCCACCATCGCCGCCAACGGCTTCCGCTTCCGCGTGCCCTACGGGACGCTGCTGTGCGTCTCCGACAAGCCGCTGCACGGCGAGATCAAGCTCAGGGGCATGGCCGACGCCTTCTACCGCGAGCGGGTCGAGCAGCACCTGCTGATCGGCCTCGAGACGATCCGCATCCTGCGCGAGGAGGGCCCCGACCGGCTGCACTCCCGCAAGCTCAGGAGCTTCGACGAGCCGGCCTTCCGCTGAGGACCGCCGCGGCCGGCCGAACTCAGCCGCCGCCGAGCGCCGCCACGATCGTCGAGGCCACGTTCGCCCACATCGAATCGGCGCCCGCACCGAACGCCGACATGGCGGCGATGCAGCCCACCGCCACCAGCGAGCCGAGCAGCGTGTACTCGATCGCCGTGGCACCCCGCTCGTCACCGCCGAGCCGCCCGAGCCGCCCGAGTTGCAACGCCAACCATCGCATGGCCGATCCTCCGCCGCGCCCGGCCCACCCTAGCGTCGGAGGATGAAGGAACCGTTACGCCGCCCGGCGCACCGGCTCGGCCACCGCCGCGGCGGCGGCGCGCAGGAGGCCGGGCCCGGCATCCGGGCGGTGCATGCCCTCGGCGAGCCGGCGCCGCCAGGTGCGCGCCCCGGGCAGGCCGTTGAACAGGCCGAGCAGGTGCCGGGCGATCGCCGCGAGCGGCACCCCCTCCCGGGCACGCGCCGCGGCGTAGGCCACCATCGCCTCGATCACCTCCGCCCGGTCGAGCGCCGGCGGCGGGCCGAACGCCACGGCCTCCAGCGCGCGCAGGCTCCAGGGATCCTCGTAGGCGCCGCGGCCGACCATCACACCCTCGGCCCAGCCGAGCGCCTCGCCCGCCTGGGCGGCCGTGCGGATCCCGCCGTTGAGGACGAGCGCCAGGTCCGGGAAGGCGGCCTTGGCCAGGCGCACGAGCTCGGGGCGCAGGGGCGGGACCTCGCGGTTCTCCCTGGGGCTCAGCCCCTGCAGCCAGGCCTTGCGGGCGTGCACGATCACGGTCCGGCAGCCGGCCGCCCGCACCGCCTCGAGGAAGGCCAACAGGCAGCCCGGCTCGGGCGCGTCGTCGATGCCGATCCGGCACTTGACCGTGACCGGCACGGCGACCGCCGCGCGCATCGCCGCGACGCACTCGCCGACCAGCCCCGGCTCGGCCATCAGGCAGGCGCCGAAACGGCCCTTGCGGACCCGGTCCGAGGGGCAGCCGCAGTTGAGGTTCACCTCGTCGAAGCCGGCCGCCTCGGCCATCCGGGCGCAGCGGGCGAGGGAAGCGGGCTCGCTGCCGCCGAGCTGGAAGGCGACCGGCCGCTCGGCCGGATCGTGCGCCAGATGGCGACCGGCGTCGCCGAACAGGAGCGCGCCCGTGGTCACCATCTCGCCGTAGAGCCGGGCGCGCGGCGCGATCAGCCGGTGGAAGAACCGGCAGTGCCGGTCGGTCCAGTCCAGCATCGGGGCGACGCAGAGGCGGTGTGGGGCGGGCTGCATGCCGCGAGCAGATGGCCCCGCCGTCGCGCCCGGTCCAGAGCCCCGGGCGGACGCACCACCCGCGGGCTCAGACCGGGCGCAGATGCGGCGGCCAGCGCCCGTCCGCGCCGGGCTCGGCCTCCGCCGGCCGGGTCGCGTCCCCGGCCGCCCGCTCGGCCGACGGCCGCTCGCCGGCCGGGCGGTCCGGATTGTCCGCGACCAGGGTC
>JBBIIE010000219.1:0-5448 GCA_037446605.1 Geminicoccaceae bacterium
TCTGGACCGGGAGCGTCACGGTCCGCGCATCGACCAGGAGGAGGCTCACGAGGAACTCGTTCAAGGCGAGCACGAACATGACCAGCGCACCGGCCAGGATGCCCGGTGCCACGGCCGGCAGGGTCACGAGCAGGAAGGTCTGGACCGGCCCCGCCCCGCAGCTCGCGGCCGCCCGCTCGAGTTCGGCATCGAGCGCGTTCACCGCCGCCGCCACCGCCCAGATCATGAAGGGGAGGTTGATCACGCAGCAGGCGATCCCGACCGGCCAGACCCGCCCCAGGAGGCCGAGCTCGCCGAACAGCAGCATGAGCCCGATGCCGGAGCCGATCAGCGGCACGGTGAAGGGCAGGAGGAGATAGAGCTGGATCGCGAGGGCCGCGCGGAAGCGCCAGCGGGCGAGCGCGATCGCGGCGAGCGTGCCCGCGGGCACGGCGAGTGCGGTGCAGACGAGCGCGACCTCGAGCGAGCGCAGGAAGGCGTCGCGCAGCTCGCGCGCCTCGAGGATCCGGGCGTACCAGCGCAGGCTCGCGCCGCGGGGCGGAAATTCGACGATGTCGCCGGCCGTGAGCGAGGCGCCGGCCACGACGAGCGAGGGTGCCGCCAACAGGAGCAGGAGCGCGACGGCGACAGCGCTCGCGAACGGGATCCGTCTCACCGGCTCCCCCTCACGCCCAAGGCACCCACGCCGGCAGCCGCCAGCAGGACCCCCGCCACGGTCGTGCCGAGCAGGGTCAGGACGAGGGCGATCGCCGAGCCCAGACCGGCGTTCGACGTCCTGAAGAACTGGTCGTGGACGAGGTTGGCGAGGAAGTCGTTGGTCCCGCCGCCGAGGATCGCCGGCATCGCGAAGTCGGTGAGCGTCAAGGTCGCGACGACGAGGGCCGCGGCGATCAGGCCCGGGCGGGCCATGGGTAGGACGACCCGGTACAGCGCGCGGAGCCGGGACGCGCCGCAGCTCGCCGCTGCCCGCTCGATCTCCTCGGGGATCGCGGCGAGCGCGGGGGCGAGCATGAGGACCGCGAAGGGCAGCATGTATTGGACGAGCCCGAACTGGACGGTCGGGTAGGAGAACAGCAGGCGGTAGGGTCCGAGCCCCACGAGTGCCAGCGCCTGGTTCACGAGCCCCTGCTGGCCGAGCAGGATGAGCCAGCCATAGGCACGCACGACCTGGCCCACGAAGAACGGCAGGAAGAGGCCCACGAGCAGCACGCGGCGGAGCCGGGCACTCGCCGTGCGGCTGAGCGCGTAGGCGTAGGGGAAGGCGAGCCCGAGGCAGACGACCGTGACGACGAGCGTCGCCCCGAGGCTCCGCCAGAAGGTCGCGTGGAAGGCGCCCCAGCCGAACAGCCGAACGTAGTTGGCCGTGGAATACTCGTCCGCGAGCCGGTAGGTGCGGAAATCCATCACGCGAAGGCTCGCATCGGCCATGACGAGCAGGCCGAACAGCAGGAGCCCGACGACCAGGAGCGCGGGCAGGAGCAGGAGCCACTTGACCGCGCCCTCCGCGCGCGCCGGCCAGCGCGCCGCCACGGCCTCGAGCGCATCGAGGATGCGCCAGGAGAGGCGGTAGGGCGCAGCGGGGGCGCGGCCGGCGTCAGCCGCCGGCCGGCCACCGGGGATCACCGAGGTACGCCTCAGCTCTGCATGATCTCCTTGAACCGGGCGAACCACTCGGCGGTGTGCTCGGCCTGGATCCTGGGCGGGATCAGGATCAGCCGCTCGTAGTCCTTCTCGCTCGTGGGATAGGAGGGATCGCCCGCGAGATCGGCGGGCGGCTTGAGGCCCGGGGCGACGCCCGGCAGGCCGAGGCCGTCGAGCCAGACCTGCTGGGCCTCGGCCGAGAGCGCGAAGTCGATGTAGCGCTTCGCCCAGTGGAGCTCGTTGGCGGGCAGGCCCTTGGGGATCCACATGCCGTCGGTGTCGACCTTGGCCCCCTCCTTCGGCACGGTCCAGGCGACGTTCACGCCCTTCGTCCTGGCCTCGCGGGCGTTCGACGAGATCGTGCAGGCGACGTCGATCTCGCCCTTCTGGAACCAGTTCGTGAAGTCCGGATCCTCGCCGAGGAGCGGCTTCTGCTCCTCGAGCTTGCGGATGAAGGCCCAACAGGGCTCCATGTTGCCGGGGATGTCCGACACCTTCCCGCCGCCCATGACCTGCGCCACCGGGTGGAAGCCGATGCCGTCGTTGTAGAGCGCGACCCTGCCCTTGAAGCGGGGCTCCAGGAGCACGTTCCAGGAAGTGGGCGCGCCACCCGGGAAGGCCTCCGGCCGGTAGGCGAGCACGTAGACGTAGGAATAGAGATTGACGATCGGCACGCCCGACAGCCCGATCGGCTTGGCGAGCGGCAACACCTTGCCGAGGTTGGGCAGATCGGACAGGTCCTCGCACACGCCGCGCAGTGCGGAGGAGGTGGCATTCGCGGTCGTGTCCCAGTTGATGTGGATCGGCGGCGTGCGGCCCTGCGCGACGGCGGCCCAGACCCGCGGCTTGATCTCGTTGTCCTCGGTCAGGTCGTGCCGGACCGCGATCCCGGTCCTGGCGGTGAACGGGTCGGAGACCCCCTTCTTCAGGCTGTCCACCCACACGCCACCCCAGGCGCGGACGATGAGTTCGGCCGGCTTGGCCGGCTCCTGCGCCCGCACGATCGCAGGCATGGCCAGCCCGGCGGCGAAGGCCGCGCTGCCGCCGAGCAGACGCCGGCGGGTCGTCGAAAGGTTCGGTTCGCTCATGGGTCGCTCCCTGTCTCGAGGCTCGCGTCGAACAAGAGGAGATCGTCGCGGTTCCAGCCGACCGTGACGTCGCTGCCCGGGCGGTGGCGCGCGTGGCCACCCGGGTCGAGGTCGACCGCGCGCAGCCTCGCCCCGCCGAGTGCGGGCACCGTGAGCTCGTAGAGCACCCGCTCGCCCTCGAACACGACGTCCTCGACCCGCGCGGCAAGTCGTGTGCCATCGTCGTCGGGCGCGCCGATCGGGCCGATCCGAACCCGCTCGGCGCGCAGCGCCGCCACGGCCGGCTGCCCGGGACGGGGTGCGGTTGCCGGATCGGGTGCCCGACCCGGGAGCAGCCGATCGGCGATCCGCAGTGCGGGTCCGGCCTCGCCCCGTCCGCGCAACATCGTGCCCACGCCCAGGAATCGGGCGACGAAGGGGTGCGCCGGGTCGCGCCAGACCGTCTCGGGATCGCCCTCCTGGAGGATCCGCCCGCCGGCCATGACGATCACCCGATCGGAGAGCACGAGTGCCTCGCGCTGGTCGTGGGTGACGTTGATCGTCGTGACGCCGAGCTCGCGTTGAATGCGCCGGAACTCGAGCTGCATTTCCTCCTTGAGGCGTACGTCGAGCGAGGCGAGCGGCTCGTCGAGCAGGAGGAGTTCGGGCTCGAAGACGAGGGCCCGGGCGATCGCGACCCGCTGCTGCTGGCCGCCCGACAGCTCGTGCGGACGCCGCCCACCCAGCCCCTCCAGACGCACGAGCCTCAGGAAGCGCTCGACCCGGCCCGCGATTTCGCGCGGGTCGAACCGGCGCATCTCGAGCGGGAAGGCCACGTTGCCGGCCGCGGTCATGTGCGGGAAGAGCGCCAGGCGCTGGAACACCATCCCGATCGGCCGACGGTGCGGCGGCACCGCATCGACCGCGGCGCCGAACAGGCGCACCTGCCCGCGGTCCGGCCGTTCGAAGCCGGCGATGAGCCTGAGGAGCGTCGATTTGCCCGAGCCGGAGGGCCCGAGCACGGTCAGGAACTGGCCGCGCTCGAGGCGGAAGGACGCCTCCTCGAGCGCCCAGACCTCGCCGTAGCGCCGCCCGAGCCCCGACGCCTCGACCGCCGGCGTCGCTTCCGAGCGCCGGGCAGCCGAGCGCGCCGCGAGGCTCGAAGCCGAGGCCACCCCGTCCCCTCCCCTCAGATCGAGGCGAGATAGCCGCCGTCGACGGCCAGACATTGGCCGGTGACGTAGGCGGCCGCGTCGCTCGCGAGGAAGATGCAGGCGCCCACGAGATCGTCCAGTGCCCCGAACCGGCCCATCGGGATCCGGGCGAGCATGCGCTCCTGCCAAGCCGCGTCGGCGTAGAAGGGCTCGGTCATCGCGGTCCGGAAATAGCCCGGGGCGATCGCGTTGACCCGGATCCGCCTCGGCGCCCATTCGCTCGCGAGTGCCCGCGTGAGGCCCAGAAGCCCGCTCTTCGAGGCGGTGTAGGGCGCGGCGGTCGGGACGCCAACGAAGGAGGTCAAGGAGCAGATCGTGACGATCGCCCCGGGCCGCTCGTCGGCGATCCATCGGCGCGCCGCGGCCTGCATGGCGAAGAACGCGCCCTCGAGGTTGACCCGATGGATCCGTTCCCACAAGGCCGGGTCGACCTCGACCGACGGCCGCACCTCCTCGACCCCGGCATTGACCACGAGGATGTCGAGCCGGCCGAGCCTCGCCCGCACCTGCTCCACGACCTCGCCGGCGCGCGCGAGCTCGGCGGCGTCGTGGCCGATCGCGACGGCGCGCCGGCCCGTGGCCTCGATCGCCCGCACGGTCTCGGCGAGCGCCGGCTCCGCCCGGGCCGTGAGCGCCACATCGGCGCCGGCCTCGGCGAGGCCCCGGGCGAGCCGCGCCCCGATGCCGCGGCTCGCCCCGGTCACGAGCGCCACGCGCCCCGAGAGATCGAAGAGAGACAGCGCGGTCACGGCACCTCCTCGGGCCAGATGTCGCGGGCGGCGCTGCCGTCCCGCGTCGGATCGATGGTGTCGAGAAAGCGCGAGACGAGATCCGAACCGTCCTCGGCGGCACTGCCCGCCATCACCGCCACGGCGAAGCCGATCGCCGAGGCCTGCGGGGGTCGGCCGGGGCCGGCGCGAAGATCCATGACGAGTGTGGGGCACAGGAAAAGAGCGAGCCGCAGCACCGACCGCCAATCCGCGGGCAAGAGGCCACGCTCGGCGAGCAGACGTAGAAGCGGTCGCCAGAGCCGCTCGGCCTTGACCCGCAGGAGTGCCAGCCGGATCGGGCTCGGCCGCCAGTCCGTGCGGATCGCCACGAGGCCGGGCGGTGCCTCGACCTCGACCCGGAAACGCGCCGCGGCCGCGGGCTCGTAGAGCCAGAGCGGATGGGCGAGCGTGTCGTGGAAGGTGGGCTTGATCTCGGCGAGCAAGCTCGGCACGTGCCGACCGCCGAAAGCGGGGTCGAAAAGGATCGGGCCGCGGTCGGGATCCACCCACAGGTTCGCGGCGTGGGCGTCGCCGTGCGCCGTGACCCCGCCGGCGTCGGCGAGCCGTTCGGGAGCCAGCCGTCGTGCTGCCCGATCGAACAGCGCGCGGAGCGGCTCCCCGTGGAGTCGACCGTCGATCCGCCAGCGTCGTTCGGCGAGATCCTCGAAGGGCAGGCGAAGTCCCGGCAACTCGCAGTCCTTGCCGAGATAGAACGCGGCGAAACGCCCGCCCGGGTAGTGTCGTCCGCCATCGGGG
>JBBIIE010000220.1:0-5447 GCA_037446605.1 Geminicoccaceae bacterium
GCTCCACTCCTCCTGGACGCCATCGGACGACATCCTGCACCCGTCCGGTTAACGAAGGGTTGAGGTCGGCAGGTTCTGCCCCGGGCCGGCAGGAATTGCCGGGGCGGGCCGGCAAGGACGGGTCGGGGAACGCCCGGCCGGCCGTCGCGCCGCGGCTGGCACGCGGCTCGCTTGAGGCTTGCCGGAACGGTGGCGTGTGGTGCGATCGGGGCGACCGGGAGGGACGGGTGCGGCGAGCGGGAAGCGCGGATGGGCGGGTCTTGAGCGGGCGGGCGGCCCGCGTGGCGGTGGCGGCGGCGCTCGCCTCGGCCCTCCTGCTCGCCGGTGCGCCGGCCGCCCCGGCGGCCAGCTCGCGCATCAAGGACGTCGCCGACTTCGAGGGTGTGCGCGACAACGTGCTGATCGGCTACGGCCTCGTGGTCGGGTTGAACGGCACCGGCGATTCCCTGCGCAACGCGGTG
This sequence comes from Geminicoccaceae bacterium, assembly GCA_037446605.1. GTDB lineage: Bacteria > Pseudomonadota > Alphaproteobacteria > Geminicoccales > Geminicoccaceae > JANXAZ01. The sequence goes on from JBBIIE010000220.1 coordinate 462, forward strand.
TTCACCCAGGAGAGCCTCGTGGCGATGCTCGAGCGGCTCGGGGTCGGCACGCGCGGGGTGAACCTCAACACCCGGAACGTCGCGGCCGTGATGGTGACGGCCAACCTTCCGGCCTTCGCCCGCCAGGGCAGCCGGATCGACGTCACGGTGAGCGCGCTCGGCGACGCCAAGTCGCTGCTCGGCGGGACGCTGCTCGCGACGCCACTGCTCGGCGCCGACGGCGAGGTCTACGCCGTGGCCCAGGGCGGGCTCGCCGTGGGCGGCTTCGAGGCCAAGGGCGACGCCCAGTCGGTGACCCGCGGCGTGCCGACCGGGGCGCGCGTCCCCTCGGGCGCCCTGGTCGAGCGCGAGGTTCCCTTCGCGCTCGATTCGCTGCCCGAGCTGCGGCTCGCCCTGCGCAACCCGGACTTCACCACCGCGCAGCGCGTGGCCGCCGCGATCAACGCCCGGATCCCGGGCGAGACCGCCCGCGCGGTCGACCCGGCGACCGTCCGCCTGCCGGTGCCGCCCGCCTTCCGCGGCCGCACCGCCCAGCTCCTCGCCGACATCGAGCAGCTCCCGGTCGAGCCCGACACCCCGGCCCGGATCGTCATCGACGAGGGCGCGGGCGTGATCGTGATCGGCGACCGGGTGCGCATCAGCCGGGTCGCCGTGGCCCAGGGCAACCTCACGGTCCGGGTCACCGAGACGCCCCAGGTCGCGCAGCCGAACCCGCTCGCCCGGGGCGAGACCGTGGTGGTGCCGCGCACCAACGTCGAGGTCGACGACCAGCCCGACCGCAAGATGGTCGTGCTCGAGCCCGCCGCCACGCTCGACGCCCTGGTCGACGGCCTGAACGCGCTCGGCGTCGGGCCGCGCGACATGATCGCCATCATCCAGGCGATCAAGGCGGCCGGTGCGCTGCAGGCCGAGATCGAGGTGATGTGATGGACGTCCGCGCCGTCGCCGCCGCGACGCCGGCCGCCGCGCCGACCGGGCCGGACGCCCGGATCCGCGACGCCGCCGTCGAGTTCGAGGCGGTGTTCCTGTCCGAGATGCTGCGCGGCATGAGCTCGGGGCGCGGCCCCGACGGGCTGTTCGGGCGCGAGCCGTTCGGCAGCCTCTTGCGCGACGAGTATGCGCGGGTGATCGCGCGCGCCGGGGGCATCGGCATCGCCGAGGCGACCCGGCGCGAGCTGCTCCGCCTGCAGGAGGTGGCGCCTTGAGCGGGCTCGAGCGGATCGCCGTGCTGATCACCCTGATCGACCGGCTGTGCGCGGTGATGGCGCAGGAGAACGACTGCGTGCGCCGCATGGCGATCGACCGGATCGGCGAGGTGCAGGACGAGAAGCGCCTCCTGGCCGAGGCCTACGAGAAGGAGCTCGGCGCGCTCCGCCGCCACCCCGAGGCGCTCGGAGGCCTGCCGATGGAGGCGCGCCGCCAGCTCGAGGAGGCGATGCGCCGGCTGCAGGCGGCGTCGCGCCGCAACGCCGACGTGCTGCTCGCCGCCAAGACGGTCACCGAGCGGCTGCTGCGCCGGGTCGCCGACGCGCTCGCCGCCGAGCCGCGCGGCGCGGCACGCCCCCCGGCGCACGGCGGTCGGGTGATCGCCGTGAGCTTCGATCGGCACGTCTGAGGAGACGGCGATGAGCCTCGCGGCCACCCTGCGCACCGCCGTGAGCGGGCTCACCACCGCCCAGCGCGCGCTCGGCGTGACCGCGCACAACGTCGCCAACGCCTCCACCGAGGGCTATGTCCGCAAGGTCCACGCCCAGGAGACGGTGGTCCACGACGGGCGCGGTGCCGGCGCCCAGGCGCTGGCGCCGCGCCGCGTGGTCGACGAGTTCCTGGGCGCCGAGCTGCGCGAGCACGGCGGCCGGCTCGGCCGCAGCGAGGCGCTCGAGGAGCTGATCGGCCGCGCCCAGGCCCGGCTGTTCGGTGCCCCGGGTGAGACCGAGGTCGGCATCAAGGGCCAGCTGCGGGCGCTCGCGGCCGCGCTCGAGTCGCTCGCCAACGACCCCGCCAGATCGGCCCAGCGCGCCCAGGTCCTGGGCGCCGCCGAGGGCGCGGCGAGCGAGCTCCGGCGCGCCGGCGAGCAGGTCCAGGCGCTGCGCCGCGACGCCGACCAGCGCCTCGACCAGCTGATCGACCGGATCAACCTCGACGTCGCCGCGCTGGAGCGGGTCAACCAGGAGCTGGCGCGCGGCCGGCCGAGCGCCGAGCTCGAGGACCGTCGCGACCGGCTCCTGGCCGAGATCGCGCGCAGGATCGACATCTCGACCTACCGTCAGGACGACGGGCGGGTCGCGGTCTATCTGCGCGGCGGCCAGCCGCTGCTCGAGGGCGGCCGCCGGGTGCTCGTCTACGAGCCGGCGCCGGCGGTCGGCAGCGCCACCCTGTTCGGGCCGATCAGCCTCTACGCCGAGCGCGACATCGATCCCACCACGGGCGAGCCGGTCGCGGGTGCGGTGGGCGTCGAGCTCGTGAGCGGCGGGCTGCGCGCCGAGCTGCCGCCCGAGCTCGTGACCGGCACGCCGGCGGACGACGACCTGATCGTCACCTCGCCGCTGGTCACGGGCGAGCTGCAGGGGCTGCTCGAGGCGCGCGACCGGCATCTGCCCGAGCTCGCCGACCAGCTCGACGAGCTCGCCCGGATCGTCCGCTTCGCCCTGAATGCCGCGCACAACGCCGCCAACGCCTGGCCGCCGCCCGAGAGCCTGACCGGCTCGCGGATCGAGGACGGCACCTTCGATGCCGCGACCCGCAGCGGCACCGCCTGGCTCGCCGTGGTCGACCGGGCGAGTGGTGCGACCCTCCACACCGTGGCGATCGACCTCTCGGCCGATCTGGCCACGCTCGTGGCCCAGCTCGACGCCGATCTGGCCGGCTTCGGCAGTGCCGCGATCGACGCCGAGGGCCGCCTCGCGCTGCAGGTCGCCGCCGGCACCGGCATCGCGCTCGCCGACGGCGACGGCACGGTCGCCGTGACCGATGCGCTCGGGCACGACTGGTCGTACGGCTTCGCGCACTATTTCGGGCTCGACGACCTGCTCTCGGCGGACCCCGACCGGCCGACGGAGCTCGCCGTCCGGGCCGATCTCGCCGCCGATCCGGCGCGTCTGGCCACCTCGCTGCTCGACGTCGACGCCGGACCGCCGGCGGTGGCCACGCTCGGTGGCCCGGGCGACGGCCGCGGCGCCCGGGGTCTGGCCGCGGCCTTCCAGGAGCGCATCACCACGGTGCCGCGCGGCAGCCTGGGCGTGACCGAGGCGACCATCGCCGGCTACGCCTCCGAACTGCTCGCCACCACCGCGGTGCGCGCCGCGCAGCTTTCGGCCGCGGCCGGGACCGACCGCGCCATGGTCGAGGACCTCGAGGGCCGGGTCGCCGAGGTCTCCGGCGTCAACATGGACGAGGAGCTGTCCCGGCTGGTGCTCTACCAGCAGGCCTACTCGGTGTCGGCCCGGATCGTGCAGATCACCAACCAGCTGTTCGACGAGCTCGTCGAGCTGGCGCGCTGAGGGAGACCGCCTTGGCCATCCGTATCGGCGATCTCGGCCAGAACCAGCGGCTCACCGGCTTCGTGCTGCAGACCCAGGGGCGCATCCGCGACGCCCAGCTCGACATCGCGAGCGGCACGCGGGCGCAGCGCTGGGACGAGATCGGCGACCGTGCCGGGCTGCTCGAGGCGACCCGCGACCAGCGGGTGCTCACCGAGCGGCTGGTCGCCGAGAGCGAGAAGGTGCAGGGCCGCATCCAGGCCACGGACGCGGCGCTCGGCGGCATGGCCGAGCTGGCCGAGCGCTTCCGCACCCTGCTCGTGGCGCGGCTGGGCGAGCCCGGCCGGAGCGCCATCCCGCTCGTGGCCGAGATCGACCAGATGGCGGCCGAGCTCGAATCGCTCCTCAACCGCCAGCTCGACGGCCGCTACCTCTTCGCCGGCAGCCGCGACACCACCCCGCCCGTGGTGCTGCCCGACCCGCTGCCGACCACCGCGGATGCGACCCTCTACTACCAGGGCGACGCCGTGGTCCCGACCGTGCGCGCCGACACGAACGTCGAGATCGCCTACGGTGCGACCGCCGACGCGGCCCCCTTCGCCGAGCTCGTGGCGGCGCTCGGCCAGGCGCGCGAGGCGCAGCTCGCCGACGACCGCGCCGGCCTCGAGCAGGCACTCGCCACGGCCGCGGGCGCGCTCGAGGGCATCGCCGACGAGCGCGGCCGGCTCGGCGTGGCGGGCGCCCGCCTGGAGAGCATCGTCGACGTGCACCGCGCCACCATCCCCTACCTCGAGGAGCTCGAGAGCAGCATCGCCGACACCGACATCGCGCTCACCACCACCAAGCTGGCCCGCGACCAGGCCAACCTGGAGGCCACCTACCTCGTCGTGGCGCGGCTCAACCAGCTGAGCCTCGCGGATTATCTGCGCTGAGCGTCGTTGACGCGCCGTTAACCCTTGGGCGCTAGGCTCGCTGCGAATTCGAGCGGCGCTGGAGACGCGCGATGGACCTCCCCCCTGCGAACCCGGTCGAGCCGGGCCCGGCGGTCCCGGCCGGGCAGCCGGGCCGAGCCCCGACCCCCGAACCGAGCCCGGGTGCGCCCGGCGGCGAGGATCTCGGCCCCCTGCTCCTGCCGGCGGGCCTGCCGGGCTTTCCCGAGCTGCGCGCCTGCAGGCTGAGCCGGCTCGCCGGCGCCTTCGCCCTGCTCGAGGCCGAGGAGCCGGCCGGGCCGCGCTTCGTCGTGATGCCGGTCGGCGAGCCGCGCGCGGTGCTGGGCACCGCCGCGGTCGAGGAGGCCGGTGCCGCGCTCGGGACCGGCGAGGCCGACCTCCTGTTCCTCCTGATCGTGACGCTCGCCGGCGGTCCGGGCGGCCGCGAGGCGTTCGTCAACCTGCGCGCGCCGCTCGTGGTCGACGCCGTGCGGCGGACCGCCCGCCAGCTCGTGCTCGCCGATCCGCGGCTGCCGCTGCGCCAGCCGCTCGAGGCGCACCGCGCCGCCTGAGCCCGG
>JBBIIE010000221.1:0-5426 GCA_037446605.1 Geminicoccaceae bacterium
CCTCGACCGACCCGCTCGCGGGCAGGTCGCGCCCGTGCGGACAGGGCGCCGCCTCGGCCGGCCGCCCGGCGAGGGCGGCGAGCGCCAGGACCATCAGCAGAACGAGCTCGGCGAGGCCGTGTCGCCACATGCTGCGATGCTAGCCGGGTCGACCGGCGCCGTCACCGGTCGTCGCCACCCAGGAGCCGCCGGAACCCCGCCGGGTCGATGTTCGAGCCGCACACCAGCACGCCCACCCGGGCCCCCGCCAGCCGCTCGCGGAAGGCCCCGAGCAGGGCCGCGAGCGCCGCCGCACCGGCCGGCTCGCAGGCGAGCTTGAGGGCGTCGAAATAGAGCCGCACCGCCGCGACCATCGCCGCGTCCGGGATGCGCGCGATGCCGTCGAGGAAGCGCCGGCAGAGGCCGAAGCTGTAGGGGAGCGCGAAGGGGGCACCCAGGCTGTCGGCGATCGTCGCCACCCGCTCGAGCCGCATCGGCCGGCCCGCCTCGAGCGAGCGGGCCATGCCGTCGGCGCCCTCCGGCTCCACGCCGAGCACGAGCGTGTTGGGGCTGGCCTGCTTGACCGCGGCCGCAACCCCGGCGGCCAGCCCGCCGCCGCCGATCGGCACGATCACCGCGTCGAGCCGGCCGGCCTGATCGAGCCATTCGAGCCCGAGCGTGCCGGTGCCGAGCGCGACCGGCTCGCCCTCGAAGGGGTGGACGAGGAGCCGCCCCTCCTCCGCCACGACCCGCTCGACCAGCTCGAAGGCGGTCCCCACGTCCGGGGCCGGGACGACCTCGCCGCCGTAGCGGCGCACCTTCTCGACCCGCGCCGGGCTGGCCGAGGCGAGCATCACCACCTTGGCGTGGACCCCGAGCCGGCGCGCCGCCCAGGCGGTGGCGATGGCGTGGTTGCCGGCGGAGACCGCGGTCACGCCGCGGGCGAGCGCCTCGCGCGGTGCCGCGAGCAGGCTCGCCAGGGCGCCGCGCGCCTTGAACGAGCCGGTGTGCTGGAACAGCTCGAGCTTGAGCACCGGCCGGGTTCCCGGCGGCAGCCGGTCGGTGATCTCCACCGCGGTCCATTCGAGGATCGGCGTCCGAGCGACCCGCCCCCGGAGCCGCAGCGCGGTGGCGCGGATCGCCTCCAGGGTCGGCGCCGGGGCGGGCGGGTTCGGATCGGGCGCGGGCGGGCTCACGGGCGTGGACTGTCCCCGCGCAGGCCGCCCCGGTCAACCGCATCCCGCGCCCGGGTGCGCAGCGACGCTCGCTGTGTCCGCTGGAACGGGCTAGGTAGGCTACCTTCGGCACGGCGGCGACGTGCCTTGACGGATGTTCTCCTCTGGAGCGATCAGAGCGAAGGCATTCTCCTGGAGGTAGAAACTTGGCGAGATCGGCTCTGGCCAAGCGGCGGCCGCCCCTCCCGGGAAGCCCGATCGGCGCGGCGGTGGCGCTGCTCGAGGAGGACCTGCGGCTGGTCCGCGAGCAGCCCCGCCGGGCGCCGCGCACCGCCCGGCTGCTCGACGAGGGCGTCCCCAAGATGGCGAAGAAGGTCGGCGAGGAGGCGGTCGAGCTGGCGCTCGACGCGGTCGCCGGCGAGCGCTGCGCGGTGATCGGCGAGACGGCCGACCTGCTCTACCACCTGGTCGTGCTGCTCGACGCGCTCGGCATCGGCTGGGACGAGGTCGCAGCCGAGCTCGACCGCCGCCGCGAGCGGATGGGCGTGGCCGAGAAGCTGCCCAAGCCGCCGGCCGAGCCGGTCGCCTGAGCGGCCCGCGGCTCAACCGAGGCCGACCCGCACGATCAGCAGGATCGCCGCCGCGACCAGCGCCTGGCCGACCAGCTCCTGGGCACTGGCGCGCTCGCGGAAGATCCGCCGGCCGACGAGCAGCGCCATGAGCATCTCGACGAGGCCGAGCGTGCGGACCGAGGCCGCCGGGGCGAGCGAGAAGGCGGTGAACCAGCCGGCCGAGGCGAGCGCTCCCATCGTCCCCGCCCAGATCGAGGTCCGCCAGGCGCGCAGCACGGCGAGCACCACCGGGCGGTCGGCGAGCTGGAGCCAGCCGACCAGGAGGACGGTCTGCAGGGCCTGGGCCAGGAGGAGTGCCCAGGCGGCGGCCGCGATCGAGCCGGGCCCGCCCGCCGCCAGGATCGCCGCGCGGTAGGCCACGGCGGCCAGCGCGAAGCCGGCGCCGCTCGCGAGGCCGCGCCAGCCGACCGCGCGCGCCTCGCCGCCGAACAGATCGGCGGGTGTGAGGCCCTTGCCGGAGAGCAGCAGCACGCCGGCCGTGGCGAGCCCGACCGCGAGCCAGCCCGCGGCCGGCAGGAGATCGGCCAGGAGCAGCCAGCCGCCGAGCGCGATCAGGAGGATCTCGGTCTTCGACCAGGCCACCCCGACCGCGAAGTTGCGTCGGCCCATGAGGTCGAGGAGGAGGATGGTGGCGAGGATCTGCGCCACCGCGCCGAGCGGGAGGGCGATCAGGAAGCCGGTCGCGCCGAGATCGACCGGGCGCGGGTCGACCTGCAGCGCGAGCACGAGCAGGAGCAGGGTCGCCGGCAGGCCGTAGAGGAAGCGCACGAGCGTGGCGCCGACCCCGCCTAGCTCGGCCACCAGCCCGCGCTGCAGCGCGTTGCGCGCGGTCTGCGCCGCCGCCGCCGCGACCGTCACCGGGATCCAAAGCCAGCCGGGCAGCATCGGCGGGCGGCCTCTTCCGTCGCTGGCCCGACCGTCGCGGAATGCCGCCGGCCGACCGATGCGGTCCGGATTAGGCGGCCCGGCCGCCGCGTGGAAGCCCCGCCCGGGAAGGAAGGGGCTCGCGCGACGTGGACAGGGACGGGTGGGCGGGCCTATCCAGGGCGGACCAGGAAGGGGGCGTCGCCCGGGGTGGCGGCGCGGGCTGCGCCATGCCCGAGGATGTGAGCGGGCGGTCGCCCGGCAGCGGCGCGCCGCGGCGCGAGCCGCTGGCGGTGCTGGCCGCCGACCTCGTCGGCTACACGCGGCTCATGGACCAGGCCGAGTGGGACACCTACGCGCGCGTGCGGGCGCTGCGCACCGGCCTCGTCGACCCGCTCGTCGTGAGCTTCCGGGGTCGCGTCGTGAAGGGTACCGGCGACGGCTTCCTCGCGACCTTCGCGAGCCCGGCCGACGCGCTCGCCTGCGCCGTGGCGATCCAGAGCCAGGTGCGCCTGCAGGAGGCCGGCCGGGGCGAGCGCGGCCTGCGGTTGCGGATCGGGCTCAACTGGGGCGAGACGATCGCCGACACGGACGACGTCTACGGCGGCGCGGTCAACATCGCGGCCCGGCTGGAGCAGGTCGCCCCGCCCGGCGGGATCCTGGTCTCGCGGGCGCTGCGCGAGCGGATCGGCGGGCCGCTGCCGGTGGCGCTGCGCGATCTGGGCACGATGGAGCTGCGCAACCTGGAGCGGCCCGTCCACGCGCTGGCGGTCGAGCTGCCCGGGCTCGAGGCCGGCCCGGTGGCGTCGCATGCCGCGGCGGTCCGGCGCGCCCGCCTGCCATCGATCGCGGTGCTGCCGTTCCGCACGCCCGGTCGGCGCCGCGGCGAGGCCTGGTTCGGCGCCGGCATGGTCGAGGACATCACCCGCGTGCTGACCGGGCTGCGCGACCTCGTGGTGATCGCGCACGGCTCGGCGCTCGCGGTCGGCGGCGACCGGGCCGAGCCGGCGCGGGCCGGCCGCGAGCTCGGCGTGCGCTACGTCCTCGACGGCAGCGTGCGGCGGTCCCGCGACCGGGTCCGGCTCTCGGTGCGGCTGAGCGACTGCGAGGCGGCGGCGCTGCTCTGGTCGGACCGGTTCGAGGTGGCGCCGGGCGAGCTGTTCACCGTCCAGGACCGGATCGTCGAGCGGATCGCCTGGACCGTGGCACCGCATCTGCGCGGCGCCGAGCTGCGCCGGCTGGAGCGCCAGCACCCCGAGAGCCTCGACGCCTACGAGCTGGTCCTGCAGGCGATCGACCTGCTCTACCGCATGCGGCGCGCCGACTTCGCCCGCGCCCGGCCGCTGCTCGACCGCGCGATCGAGCTCGACGACGGCTACGCCTCGGCCTACGCGCACGCCGCCAAGTGGCACCTGTTCAACGTAGGCCAGGGCTGGTCGGACGATCCCGAGCGCGACGCGGCGGAGGCCGGCCGGCTCGCGGCGGCGGCCGTGCAGCGCGATCCGGCCGACGCGCTGGCGCTCGCCATCCGCGGGCACGTCGAGGCGTTCCTGTTCCATCGCTACGAGGCCGCCGAGCGCCTGCTCGAGCGGGCGCTCGCGGTCGGCCCGGGCCACGCCCTGGCCTGGTCGCTGGCCAGCGGCAACGCCGCCTACGTGGGCGACGCGGCCACCGCCATCGGCCGCGCCGAGTGGGGGCTGCGGCTGTCGCCGATCGATCTGCGGGCGTTCTTCTACCTCTCCTTCCTGGGCATCGCCCACTATGCCGCCGGCAACTTCGCCGAGGCCCTGGTGTGGGCCGGCCGGACCCGCGCCCTGAACCCGGCGTTCCACGCCAACCTGCGGGTCCTGGCCGCCACCCTGGTGGCGCTCGGCCGGCTCGAGGAGGCGCGCGAGGTCGGCGCCGCCCTGCTCGCCGAGCAGCCGGCCTTCCGGCTCGACGCCTACGCACCGCGCTGCCCGTGGCGAGATCCCCCGACCCGAACGCTGTTCCTGGAGCGCCTCGAGGCGGCCGGGCTGCCGCGCTGAGTGATCGGCGTCACAGCGCCGCCGGGCACGCGGCGCCTAGCCTGACCGATCGAGCACCCGGGAGGGAACGTCGTGGGCAACATGATCACCGATCCGGCGGTCGCCGAGCCGTTTCCGATCGACCCGAGCGAGCCCCTGATCTTCAGTCCCGGCCAGCTCGCGATCACGCTGCAGGCCAATGGCTTTCCGCGCAGCCAGTGGGCGCCGGACCTCGTGGCGCTCGCCGTGCTGGCCGAGTTCGCGGCACTCGACTGGCGCACCCGGATCGCTCTCGAGCCGCCGCCGGCGCCGGACTCCGCGGCGACCACGGCCGAGCTCGACGAGCTCGTCCGCCTGGCCGGCGAGCTGCGCGCCGCCCGTGCCGCCGAGATCGCCGCCCAGGACGACGGCTTCCCGGCCTGGTGGGTGCAGCTCCTGGCGATCCAGCGCCGGCCCGGCTCGCCGCTCTACGAGCTGCTCAAGATCGCCATGCGGGTCGGCGAGCTGACCATGGTGCACTTCAAGCTGCGCTTCAACCGGCCGCGCCCGCAGCAGCTCCGGCCGGCGCTGATGCCGCTCCTGCCGATGCCCGGCCACCCGTCCTATCCGAGCGGCCACATGACCATCGCCCGGCTGATGTCGAAGGTCGCCGCCGGCGTCGTTCCGGCCCTCGACGGCCCGCTCCAGGCGCTCGCGCTCCGGGTCGGCCACAACCGCGAGATCGCCGGGCTGCACTATCCGAGCGACACGGCAGCCGGGCTCTCGCTCGC
>JBBIIE010000222.1:0-5395 GCA_037446605.1 Geminicoccaceae bacterium
GAGGACCGCCCGCCGCCAGCCCGGCTCGGCGAGCGCCCGGGCGAGCACGAACAGCACGGTCGGCGCCGACATGTTGCCGTGCTCGGCGAGCACCGCCCGGGCGTGGTCGAGGCCCGCGGCCGGCGCGGGCAGGGCGTGCTCGAGGGCGGTCAGGACCTTGGCGCCGCCCGGATGGCAGAGCCAGCGGTCGATGTCGGCCGTGCGCAGGCCGTGCCGCGCCAGGAAGGCGTCGAGCGCGGGCCGCAGCCGGTCGCGGGCGATCTCGGGCACGCTCTGCGCGAACAGCACGCCGAGCCCGTCGTCCTCCACCCGCCAGCCCATGACGTCGAGCGTCGCCGGCCAGCGATGCTCGCCCGTGGCTCCGATCACCGGTCCCGCCCCCTCGGTCGAGACGACCGCCGCCGCCGCGCCGTCGCCGAAGAGGGCGCAGGCGACGAGGTTGGCGAGGCTCGGGTCGGACTGGCGCAGCGCCAGGGTGCAGAGCTCCACCACGAGCAGCAGCACGCGCGCGCCCGGCTCGGCGCGGGCGAGCGAGGCGGCCCGGGCGAGGCCGAGCACGCCGCCCGCGCAACCCAGGCCGAAGATCGGCAGCCGTGCCACGTCCGCCCGGAAGGGCAGGCGGTCGGCCAGGTGCGCCTCGAGGCTCGGCGTGGCGATGCCGGTCGAGGATACCGTCACGATCGAATCGATCGCCCCGGCGCCGATCCCGGCAGCGGCCAGCGCCCGCAGGCTCACCCGCTCGAGGAGGTCGAGCGCGGTGTCGAGGTAGAGGGCGTTGCGCCGCCCGAGGCCGGTCGTGACGAGATAGGCCTCGGTCGGCAGTGCGGTGTGCCGGGTCTCGATGCCGCAATGGTCGAAGAGCTGCAGGCGGCGGTCGAGCTCCTCGATCCGCCCGCCGAACAGCCGCCTGGCTCCGGCCTTGGCCTCCTCCTGGCGGAGCACGTGGCGCGGGCTCGCGAGCGCCAGGCCGAGGAGCCGCGGCTGCGGCATCGCGTTCGGCTCAGAGGCCTTCGATCTCGGCGGCGAGCCGGGCACCGCGCGCGGCCATGAAGTAGAGCCCCATGTGGTGGGTGATCCATTTCGGATGGCCGGCCGTGGCCGGCAGGCCCAGCCGCTCGGCGACCTCGCGCGGCAGGTCGTAGGTGGCCGTGGCGGGCTCCAGGACGACGATGTCCTCGAGGGTCGGCACGAGCCCGTGGTTGCGCGCCGAGAGCAGCGTCAGGACGAAGTCCATCACGCAGATGTCGGTGCAGATGCCGGTCACCACGACCGCGCGCAGCCGGTGCGCGTTGATCCAGTCGGCCACCCGGTTGTGGCTGAGCCCGTGCTGGCCGCGCGCGGTGGCGGGCTCGATGGCACCCACGAAGCCGTTGATGCAGTCCTTGCGGATCAGGGTCGCATCCGGGTCGCGCTCGAGCCAGGCGAGCTCGGGCACGAGGTTCTCCTCGCCGGTGCCGCGGATGCAGTGCGGCGGGTAGGGCGGCTCGGGCCGGTTCGGCTCGTGGGTGTCGAGGAAGGCCAGGACCGGCAGCTTGCGGGCCCGGAAGGCGCGCGCCAGCCGGTCGGTGCGCTCGACCATGGCGGCGATCTGGGCGTCGGGTGCGGGCGGTGCCAGGTTGCCGGCGCCCACCGTGCAGAAGCCGTTGACCTCGTCGACGATGACGAGGCCGACCGCCCCGTCCGGGATCCGGTAGTGCTCGAGCGCCACCGGCACCTGCCGGCGCAGGACCTCGAGCACCGAGCCGAGCTCGTCCATCCGCCACACCCTCCGACCCGCGCGTTCCCGTCGCTCAAGATCGCGCAGCGCAGGGTCCGGTTCAACGGCCCGGCCGACGCCTTGACAGCGCGGCGGGCCACGGGGTTCCTGCGCGACGGCTCGAACGGGAGGAGCGCCATGCTGCAGGTGGGCGTGATCGGCTGCGCCGGCCGCATGGGCCGCGCCGTGCTGCGCGAGGTGCTGCGCGCCCCGGACCTCGAGCTCGCGGGCGGGGTCGAGCGGCCCGGACATCCGGCACTCGGCCAGGATCTGGGCACCCTCGCGGGCGAGGCGGCGGCGGGGCTCGTGGCCTCGGACGATCTCGCGGCGCTGCTCGGCCGCGCCCGGGTGGCGATCGAGTTCTCCACGCCCGCGGCCTCGCTCGCCCATGCCGAGGCCTGCGCCGCGGCCGGGGTCGCGGCGGTGATCGGCACCACCGGCCTCGATGCGGCGGAGGAGGCCGGGCTCGCCCGCGCCGCCACCGCCGTGCCGATCGTCCGCGCCGCCAACATGAGCCTGGGCGTCAACCTCCTGCTCGCGCTCACCGAGCAGGTGGCGCGCGCACTCGATGCCGAGTTCGACATCGAGATCCTGGAGATGCACCACCGGCACAAGGTGGACGCGCCCTCGGGCACGGCGCTGGCGCTCGGCCGGGCCGCGGCCGCGGGCCGCGGGGTGGCGTTGGAGGAGGCGGCGGTGCGGGTCCGCGACGGCCTGACCGGGCCCAGGCCGCGCGGGGCGATCGGCTTCGCCACGCTCCGGGGCGGCGACGTGGTGGGCGACCACAGCGTCGTGTTCGCGGGCGAGGGCGAGCGGATCGTGCTGCAGCACCTGGCGGCGGACCGCGCGATCTACGCCCGCGGGGCGGTGCGGGCGGCGCGCTGGCTGGCCGGCCGGCCGCCCGGCCTCTACGGCATGCGCGACGTGCTCGGCCTCTGAGCCGCGGGCGGCGGCACCTCAGGCCGCCAGATCGTAGCCGAGCTCGCCTGCCAGGATCCCCAGGAGCTCGATCGCGGCCTCGGCGATGACCGTGCCGGGCGGGAAGATGGCCCGCGCGCCGGCGGCGCGGAGGGCGGCGAAGTCCTGCGGCGGTATCACGCCGCCCACCGCCACGAGGATGTCGCCCCGGCCCTCGGCCTCGAGCGCGGCGCGCAGCTCGGGCACGAGCGTCAGATGCCCGGCGGCGAGCGAGCTCACCCCGATCACGTGCACGTCGTTGTCGACCGCCTGGCGCGCCGCCTCGGCCGGGGTCTGGAACAGGGGCCCGATGTCGACGTCGAAGCCGAGGTCGGCGAAGGCCGAGGCGATCACCTTCTGGCCGCGGTCGTGGCCGTCCTGGCCCATCTTGGCGATCAGGATGCGCGGCCGGCGGCCCTCCTGGGCGGCGAACGCCTCGACCATGCGGCGGGCACGCTGCACCGTCCGGGCGGTCGCCATCTCGCTCGCATAGACCCCGCTCACGGCACGGATCGGCGCCACGTGCCGGCCCCACACCTTCTCGAGCGCCTGGGTCATCTCGCCCACCGTGGCGCGCCGCCGCGCCGCCTCGATCGAGAGCTCGAGGAGGTTGCCGCGGCCGCTCCGGGCGGCCTCGGTGAGCGCATCCAGCGCGCGGGCGAGGGCCGCCTCGTCGCGGCCGGCCCGGAGCTCGGCCAGCCGGGCGAGCTGGGCCGCGCGCACCGCCGCGTTGTCGACCTTGAGGACGTCCACCGGCGGCTCGCGCTCGGGGCGCCAGCGGTTGACGCCCACGATCACCCGTCGGCCGCTGTCGATCTGCGCCTGGGTGCGGGCGGCGGCCTCCTCGATGCGCAGCTTGGGCAGCCCGGCCGCGATCGCCTCGGCCATGCCGCCCATCGCCTCGATCTCGGCGATGTGCGCGCGGGCCCGGGCGCACAGCTCGTGGGTCAGCCGCTCGACGTAGAAGCTGCCGGCCCAGGGATCGATGGTGCGGGTGACGCCGGTCTCCTGCTGGATCAGGAGCTGGGTGTTGCGGGCGATGCGGGCGCTGAAGTCGGTCGGCAGCGCCAGCGCCTCGTCGAAGCTGTTGGTGTGCAGCGACTGGGTGTGGCCGTGCGCGGCGGCGAGCGCCTCGATGCAGGTGCGCGCGACGTTGTTGAACACGTCCTGGGCGGTCAGGCTCCAGCCCGAGGTCTGGCAGTGTGCGCGCAGCATCGTGGAGCGCGGGTCCTTCGGCGCGAACTCCTCCTGCACGAGCTGCGCCCAGAGCAGCCGCCCGGCCCTGAGCTTGGCGATCTCCATGAAGTAGCTCATGCCGATCGCCCAGAAGAACGACAGGCGCGGCGCGAAGGCGTCGACCGCGAGGCCGGAGCGCACCCCCGTGCGGACGTACTCGATGCCGTCGGCGAGCGTGTAGGCGAGCTCGAGGTCGGCCGGCGCCCCGGCCTCGTGCATGTGGTAGCCGGAGATGCTGATCGGGTTGAAGCGCGGCATGTGCCGCGCCGTCCAGGCGAAGATGTCGGCCACGATGCGCATCGAGGGCGCGGGCGGGAAGATGTAGGTGTTGCGGACCATGAACTCCTTGAGGATGTCGTTCTGGATCGTGCCGGACAGCTTCTCGGGCGGCACGCCCTGCTCCTCGCCGGCCACGACGAAGAGCGCGAGGGTGGGCAGCACGGCACCGTTCATGGTCATGCTGACGCTGATCCGGTCCAACGGGATGCCGTCGAACAGGATGCGCATGTCGAGGATCGAATCGATCGCCACCCCGGCCATGCCGACATCGGCCGCGACGCGCGGATGGTCGCTGTCGTAGCCGCGGTGGGTGGCGAGATCGAAGGCGATCGACAGGCCGCGCTGGCCGGCCGCGAGGTTGCGCCGGTAGAAGGCGTTCGACTCCTCCGCCGTGGAGAAGCCGGCATACTGCCGGATCGTCCAGGGCTGGGTCGTGTACATGGTGGGATAGGGCCCGCGCAGATAGGGCGGCAGGCCCGGCAGCCCGTCCAGATGCCCCACACCCTCGAGGTCGGAGGGGCCGTAGGCGCGCGCGAGCGGGATGCCCTCCGGCGTCGGGAACGGCTCGCCCGCCGCCGCAGGGGCCGCCCGGCGGGTGCCACTCCAGAGCGGAACGCCCGCGAGATCGGGAATGCGGCTGGTCACGCGGCACCTCCCGGACCCGGCCTCGGGGTCCCGAGCAGATCGTGCAGCTCGCCGAGGAACGCCAGCACGTCACGGCCCGGGGCGAGCGACGTGGCACCCGCGGCCTCGCCCGGCCCGTGGAGCCAGACCCGCTCGGCACCGGCCGCGCGCAGCGCCGCCACGAGCTCGTCGGCCGCGGCCGCCGCACTCGGCGCGAGGCAGGCGAGCACGAACGCATCTGGATTGTGGACCCAGCGCACCCCATCGCCGACGGCTTTGGCCCCTATTTTGAGTTGCCCGAAGAAGAGATGTACGGCGAGCACTTTGACATCCCCGACCCGGACGATCTGGTCTTTATCAGTTGGTTTCCCGGTGGTGAAGTCTTCCGCAGCGGCTGCACCTTTCACCGTGGGCGCGGCAAGATCTTCTACTTCCGCCCCGGCCACGAGACGCACCCCACCTACTATAATGCCGATGTGCAACGGGCCATCGCCAACGGCGTGCGCTGGGCCGCCCCGACCAATGGGCCGGCCTTTGCCTACG
>JBBIIE010000223.1:0-5377 GCA_037446605.1 Geminicoccaceae bacterium
CCAGCGCCGCACCCGAGAGGTCGAGCAGCGCGGCGTCGAGCTGGGCCAGCCGCAGCCAGGCGGCCGGGTCGGCCGGCGCCTCCTCGAGGGCGGTCTCCAGCCGGCGGCGCGCCTCGCTCAGGAGGCCGGTGGCGGCGGCCCCGCTCTCGCGCGCGGCGAGCGCGTGCAGGACGAGCGCCAGATCCTTCTGCAGACGCGGCTCGGCGAGCCAGTCGAGCGCGCCGGCGGCACCGCCGAGCGCCCGGCCGTAGCCCTCCGGGGTGAGGCGCCCGCCCTCGACCAGCCGCTCCAGGCCCGGGCGGGCGCCGAGCTCGGCCAGACGCGCTCCGGCCGCCGGCAGTGCCAGGGCGCACAGCACGGCACCCAGGAGCCCGACCGCGAGGGTCAGCCCGCGGCGCGGCTCGGGGGCCGGCCCCTCCTGCCGGCCGGCCACGGGCCGGAGGCCCCGGCGGGTCGGATCAGCTCCCGCTCGCCACCTGCACCGCGAACTTCTTGAACAGCACGCCGTTGGTGACGACCGCCGTGTAGCTCGAATTGGTGTCGGTGATCGTGCCGGTATCGAGGTCGATGCCCGTCGCGTTCTGCACCCCCACGACGAAGGCCCGGTTGTTCGGCCGGTCGGAGCCGACCTGGTCCTCGACGTCCGCGGCATCGGAGGTCGTCGTCCCGCCGCTGGTCGTGCCGAGGACGGAGATGGGCTCCTCGGCCTGGGGATTGGTCATGTTGGCGAAGGTCACCTGGAAGGCGGGCGCGCCGCTCGCCCGACCCTTGCCGCGGCGCTTGCCCTTGCTCGCTCCCGAGCCGTCGTCGAGCTCCAGGACCAGGTTGACGAACTGCTTGTCGGTGAACGGCTTCTTCAGGGTGACCTGGAGCTCGCCGGTGTCCGCGTCGAAGCTGATGCCGTTCTTGGCGATCTTGGCACCGCCCTTGCCCTTGACCACGTTGGCGATGCTGTAGATCTCGTCGAGCGCGGTGTAGTCGGTGATCTCGCCACCCTCGACGGTCGGCGCGAGCAGCGTCGGCAGCAGGTTCGTGCTCAGATCGACGCGGAAGCTGGTGTCGCCGTCGACGCCGACCCCGACCATGCGGTCGAGCCCGGCGAAGGCGAAGGGACCGGTCCCGGCCAGATCGCTCGGCGTGAGGTCGCGATCGTCCTGGTTGAGGTTGGAGAGGCTCAGGATGGACGCCAGCTCCGACCGCGTGAGTCGGCTGAAATCGCCCTTCTTGAGCGCCCGCTCGACGTTCTTGAAGACCCGGGCCTCGGTGTTCCGCTCCTGTTTGACCGTGCTCGCGGCGCTGCTGCTCAGCGTCTGGAACACCTCCGGCAGCCAGAGCACGTTGTCGACCACGAAGGTCGAGGCCTTCTTGGCCGCTTCGGCGCCGGCCGGGGCCAGGAGCAGCCCGCAGAGGGCGGCGGAAGCCAGGAGCAGGGTCCGAGAGCGCATGCGACCTCTCCCAAGAAGCGAACCGATCCCGCTTACGATCGACCCGAGGTTACCAGATCGAGCGAGATGCGCAAGCTCCTAATGGGCCGATGCTACCATTTGGTTAACGCCGTGGCGCGGCGGTGCGACCCGGCGCCGGCTCAGCGGCCGTCGGCGGCGATCCGCTCGAGCGCCGCCGGGTCGACCAGCACGAGATGCCCCCCCTCGCCGCGCACGAGCCCCGCCTCGCGCCAGAGCGAGAGCTGGCGGTTCACGTTCTCGCGGGCCAGCCCGCAATAGGCGCCGAGCTCGCGCTGGCTGAGTTTGAGCTCGATGCGCACGCCCTCGGGCAGCCGCCGGCCGTGGTCGGCGGCGAGCCGCAGCAGCGCCCGGGCGATGCGCGGCGCCATGGCGCGCAACCCGGCGTCCTCGACCATCTCGGTGGTCCGCCGCAGCCGCTGGCAGAGCACACCGATGATGCGCAGCGCCACCTCCGGATGGCGCTCGAGGAAGCTCAGCACGTCGCGCCGCTTGAGGGTGAGGAGCTCGGTCGGCTCGAGCGCGGTGGCATCGGCGCTGCGCGGCTTGCCGTCGAAGATCGCCATCTCGCCGAACGACTGGCCGGCATCGACGTAGTTGAGCGCCGCCTCGCGGCCCTCCGGCGTGACGGTGCCGATCCGCACCCGCCCGCTCACCACCACGGCGAGGCTGTCGCCCGGATCGCCCTTCTGGAAGATCACCTGCCCGGCGGCGAGCCTGACCATGCTGCCGAAGGCGGCCAGCCGGTCGATCTCCTCCTCGGTCAGCGAGCCGAAGAAGTCGCTGTCGGCGAGCGCCTCGCGGACCCGCTCGAGCCTCTCCAAGGGGCCTCCTCCCGGCACCCCGCGCCGGATCGGGCGCCGTCTGCGGGCCTCAGGGTACCAGCACGGCCGCCCCCTGCAACCGCCCCGCGCGCAGGTCGGCCAGTGCCGCATCGGCGGCCTCGAGCGGGTAGGGCCGCGTCTCCGTCGCCACCGCCGCCCGCTGCGCGAGCCCGAGGAAGTCCCGGCCGTCGGCGCGGGTCAGGTTGGCGACCGAGCGGACCACCCGCTCCTCCCAGAGCAGCCGGTAGGGGAAGGAGGGGATGTCGCTCATGTGGATGCCACCCGCCACCACGACCCCGCCCTTCTCGACCGCGCGCAGCGCCGCCGGCACGAGCGCGCCCACGGGCGCGAAGACGATCGCCGCCTCGAGCGCCTCGGGCGGCGGCTCGTCCGAGCCACCCGCCCACTCGGCCCCGAGCCGCCGCGCGAAGTCCTGCGCCGCCCGGTCGCCCGGGCGGGTGAAGGCGAACAGCCGCTGCCCCTCGTGCCGGGCGAGCTGCGCCAGGATGTGCGCGGCGGCACCGAAGCCGTAGACCCCGAGCCGCTCCGCCGGCCCGGCCATGCGCCAGGCGCGGAAGCCGATCAGCCCGGCGCACAGCAACGGCGCCTGGGCGACCGGGTCGCCCTCGGGCAGCGGGAAGCAGTAGCGGGCATCCGCCACCGTGTACTCGGCGTAGCCGCCGTCGCGGGTGTAGCCGGTGAAGAGCGGCCGATCGCACAGGTTCTCGCGCCCGCTCCGGCAGAAGCGGCACACCCCGCAGGTCCAGCCGAGCCAGGGCACGCCCACGCGCGCCCCGACCGCGAGCCCCGTCACGCCCGGACCGAGTGCCGCGACCTCGCCCACGATCTCGTGGCCGGGGACCACCGGCAGCTTCGGGTCCGGCAGTTCGCCGTCGACCAGGTGCAGGTCGGTGCGGCAGACCCCGCAGGCCAGCACCCGCACCAGCACCTCGCCCGGGCCCGGCTCGGGCACGGGCAGGAGCGCCGCGCGCAGCGGCCGCCCGGGCGCATCCAGGAGCATCGCGCGCATCCCCGCCATCCCCGGCACCTCCGCTCCACCCTCACGGCTCCCCATATGCGGGGCCGGTCCGCGATCCGCGAGGCTCCGCCCTTGACCCTGCCCTGGACCCTGGCCCTCCTGTTCGCCGGCCTCGGCCTCTCCGGCTTCTGCCTCTGGCACCAGCGCCGCCCGCGCGAGCTCGGCGAGGTCAGCCTGTTCCCCGCCAACCTGCTCCTGGGCGTGGGGCTGATCCTCGTGATCCTGGCGCTCGCCCACCTCGTCACGCTCACGACCGGCCACGCGCCACCCGGCCGCGGCCCGCGCTTCTGAGCGGCGGGCGGCCGCGGCTCAGGCGGCGCAGAGCCCCTCGTCCGCCACGATCGTGGCCTTGACCGCCTGCATCCGGTTGGCCGCGTCGATGGCCGCCTGCACGCCCGCCTCGTCGAACGGGAAGAGGGTCTGCATCCGCCCAAAGGGATAGCGCTCGCGGGCCCTGTCGAGCATCCTGATGCCGAGCGGGATGTCGTTGGCGGTGAACGCCCAGGAGCCCAGGATCGTCACGTCCTTGGTGCAGATGCGGTGCCAGTTGGTGAGGATCGGCCCGGCATCGGTGAACTGGCCCATCTCGACGTAGCAACCGCCGTCCCGCAGGAATTCGAGCCCCTCGGGCCCGGCCGTGGGGTGGCCCGAGCAGTCCATGACGAGATCGGCCCCGTAGCCGCCCGCGAGCTCGCGGACCCGCCGGATGCGCTCCTCGGGGCTCGTGACTTCCTGGATGTTCACGGTCGCGACCGCGCCGAAGGCACGCGCGAGCTCGAGCCGCGGCTTCTCCGGCGCGCCCACGGCGACGACCTTGCCGGCACCCATCTCGTAGGCCGCGGCGATCGCCAGGATGCCGATCGGCCCCGTGCCCTGGATCACGACCGTGGCGCCCCAGGGGAAGCCGCCCGCCTTCTTGGCCCGCTCGAAGCCGCGGATGCAGGAGGTCAAGGGCTCCGAGAGCGAGCCCAAGAGGAGCGGCATGTCGTCCGGCAGCCTGTAGATCTTGGTGCCGGGCAGCATCTCGAGGTCGACATAGACCATCTCGGCCCACCCGCCCCACAGATGCGGCGGCTTCTCGAAGCCGAGATAGCGCCCGTAATAGACCGGGGTCAGGCACTTGTTGGCCTGCTCGGGATAGCGCCGGCACCAGTCGCACTGGCCGCAGGGCATCAGGGGCGGCAGCATGACCTTCGAGCCGACCTCGAGCCTCTGCCCGGTCCAATCCGTCTCGAGCGCCGGGCCCTTCTCGACGATGACGCCCGCGAGCTCGTGGCCGAGGGTGAAGGGCCAGGGCAGGGGCTTGGGCCAGTGGCCCTTGAGGATGTGCAGATCGGTGCCGCAGACCCCGCAGCAGCCGATCCGGATCAACGCCGCCTTCTCGGGCACGCGCGGCCTGGGCACGCGGCGGATGACCGGCTTCGCCCCCGGCCCGTCGAAGGTCGCCACGCGGATCTCGCTCATCCCCTTCCCCCGGCTCGAGGCGGCGGCGATCCTGCGGCGGCGGCCGCGGCCGTGCAAGCGCCGGCGGCCGGCTCGGGCGCCGCACCGACCTTCCGGATCCGGGCCGCGCCCAACTTCGAAGTTCAACGCATCCGGAAAATCGCCAACCGTCGTTCATCAATACTCTCGGATGAACCCGAGCTCCGCGGAAGCTCCGCCGCCCCTCCCGCGACCGTGGCCGGGACACCTGGCACGGTCGATGGCCGACCGGGTCTTCGAGGGAGGGAGCGATGCGGAGTTCAGCGCTCCTGGTGGTGTGCGTGCCGTTGGGCGGGATCGGCCCCACCTTGGCGCAGCCCGTGCTCCTCGACGCCGACCGGCTCGAGGAGCTCACCGCCGCCGGCCGCAACGGCTTCTTCCTCAGCGGCAAGAACATCGGCGTCGGCAACGTCGGCTCGGGCCACATCGGCATCGGGATGAAGGGCCGCGGCCGGGTCGGCATCGGCTGGCCGCCCTTCTCCGGCGGAGGCTGTGGCTGCGGCAGCGCGTGAGCCGCTGCGACCCGCGGCCGACCTGCGCGGCCGCGGGTCGGTACCCGCTCCCACCCA
>JBBIIE010000224.1:0-5362 GCA_037446605.1 Geminicoccaceae bacterium
GGGGCGGCGCGCCAGGGGGCTCAGCGCAGGACGCAGGTCCACTCGGCGTCGGCGCGGCGGGCGGCGGCGCGCTCCGCCTCCTCGGCCGCCGCGAGCGGTCCGGCGCCGGCCATGCCGAGCCGCTTCAGATAGTGCTCGACCGCCTCGTCGATGAGCCGCTCCTCGGGGCAGCGGAAGTTCGCCGCCACCCGTTCGAGGGCCTCGCGGTGCCGGCGGGCGAGGGTCGTGGGCACGCGCGGATCGGGCATCGCCAGGGCTCCGGGAGGCTCGGGAGGGGGACGCCGCGCATTGTCCCGGCCGCGCCCGCCCCGGCCAGCCCCCCGCCCGCCCGCGCATCACCGGTTACGCAGTCGATCCGTACCAGGGTGCGCTCCGGCCGGCTCGTCGGCCGCCGCCTCGGGCTCCAGCCGCAGCGCCGCCGAGTTCATGCAGTAGCGCAGCCCGGTGGGCTGCGGGCCGTCCGGGAAGACGTGGCCCAGATGCGCGTCGCAGCGCGCGCACAGCACCTCGGTGCGGCGCATGAACCAGCTCCGGTCCTCGCGGGTGGCGACCGCATCCGGGGCGATCGGCGCCCAGAAGGACGGCCAGCCGGTGCCGCTGTCGTACTTGGTCGTGCTGGAGAAGAGCGGCTGGCCGCAGCACACGCAGCGATAGGTGCCGGGCGTCCTGGTGTTCCAGTAGCGCCCGGTGAAGGCCCGCTCGGTGCCGTGCTCGCGGGTCACGTGGTACTCCTCCGGCGAGAGCTGCCTGCGCCACTCCGCCTCGCTCCTGACCAGCTTCCCGGCCATCGCTGCCTCGCTCGTCCGTGCCCGCGGCTGAGATGGGCGGCGGGGGTGGCGCCGCCAAGCCGGCCGCGCGCCGATGTGACGCGGCGCGCGGCGCGGCGCTGCCCGGCGTCGCGGCGGATTGGGGAGGCCCGCCCGGCCGTGCTAGCTGGTCCCGTCCGCCACCGACCGGGACGCCGCCGATGCAGCCGATCGCCGCCCCCCGCCTGCGCGCGCTCGCCCATGCGATCGCCCGCGCCTGGGGCAGCGAGGAGGCCGAGGCGGCGATCGTCGCCGACCATCTGGTCGACGCCAACCTGGCCGGCCACGACAGCCACGGTGTCGGCATGCTGCCCACATATGTGCGGGTGTTCCGCCAGGGCTGCCTCGTGCCGAACCAGGAGCTGCGCACGGTCGCCGATGCCGGCGCGGTCCTGGTCCTGGATGCCGGCCGCGGGGTCGGCCAGCGGATGGCCCGGGAGGCGGTCGCGCGCGGCATCGAGCGGGCCCGGGCGCTGGGTGCGGCCGTGGTCGCGCTGCGCAGCTCCTGCCACATCGGCCGGATCGGCGCCTGTGGCGAGCAGGCGGCGGCGGCCGGGATGGTGGCGATCCACTGGGTCAACGTCGCCGACCACGATCCGATCGTGGCGCCGTTCGGCGCGGCCGAGGCCAGGCTCGGCACCAACCCGTTCTGCGTCGCGGTGCCGGGCGGGCCGGAGGGCGCCCCGGCCGTGCTGCTCGACATGGCGACCTCGACGATCGCCTTCGGCAAGGCGCGGGTGGCGCGCAACAAGGGGCTGCCGGTGCCCGAGGGCACGCTCATCGACCGCGACGGCCGGCCGACCATCGATCCCGTGCCGATGGTCGACCGTTTCGAGGGGGCGCTGACCGCGTTCGGGCTGCACAAGGGCTCGGGGCTCGCCATCCTGTGCGAACTCCTCGGTGCGGCGCTGACCGGCGGGCAGACCATCGCCGAGCCGATGCGCCACGCGGTCGTCAACAGCATGCTCTCGATCCTGATCGACCCCGGGCACCTGCGGCCGCCGGCCGAGGCGCGCGCCGCGGTCCAGGCGGTGACGGAGTGGATCCGCGCCGCCCGGCCGGCGCCCGGCGTCGAGCGGGTGCTGCTGCCGGGCGAGCCCGAGCGGGCGAGCCGGGCGCGGCGCTCGGTCGAGGGCGTGCCGCTCGACCCGCGCACGCTCGCGGACATCCTCGATGCCGGGGCCGCGCTCGGGCTCGACCGGGCGGCCCTCGCCGGGCTGGTCGGGGAGCGGGGGTGATGGAGCGGGTCGATGCGGTCGTGGTCGGCGCCGGCGTGGTCGGCCTCGCCGTCGCCCGCCGGCTGGCGCTCGCCGGGCGCGAGGTGATCGTCCTCGAGAAGGAGGCCGCGATCGGCACCGAGACCTCCTCGCGCAACAGCGAGGTGATCCACGCCGGGATCTACTATCCCAGGGGCAGCCTCAAGGCGCGCACCTGCATCGAGGGCAAGCAGTGGCTCTACCGCTACTGCGCCGCCAAGGGCGTGCCGCACCGCCGCTGCGGCAAGCTGATCGTCGCCACCGCCCCCGGCCAGGAGGCGGCGCTCGAGCGGATCCGGGCCAATGCCGCGGCGCTCGGCATGCCCGACCTCGAGCCCTGGGAGGCGGCCCGCGCGATGGCGCTCGAGCCGGCGCTGCGCTGCACGGCGGCGCTCTGGTCGCCCACCACCGGCATCGTCGACAGCCACGCGCTGATGCTCGCCTACCAGGGCGACGCCGAGGACCACGGCGCCATGATCGCCTTCAACAGCCCGCTCGAGGGGGCGCGGGCGACCGAAGACGGCCTCGAGCTCGCGGTCGGCGGCGCCGAGCCGATGCGGCTTTCGGCGCGGATCCTCGTCAACGCCGCCGGGCTCCGGGCGCCGCAACTGGCGCGGCGGATCGAGGGGCTCGATCCGGCGCTCGTGCCGCGCGGCTGGCTGTGCAAGGGCAACTACTACACGCTCTCCGGCCGCTCGCCCTTCTCGCGGCTGATCTACCCGGTCCCCGAGCAGGCCGGGCTCGGCGTGCACGTCACCATCGATCTCGGCGGCCAGTGCCGGTTCGGGCCCGACGTGGAGTGGGTCGAGGCGATCGACTACGACGTCGATCCGCGGCGCGCCGAGCTGTTCTACGCGGAAGTGCGCAAGTACTGGCCCGAGCTCCCCGACGGCGCGCTCGAGCCGGGCTATGCCGGGATCCGCCCGAAGCTCGTGCCGGCCGGGGCACCGGCGGCCGACTTCCTGGTGCAGGGCCCGGCCGCGCACGGCGTGCCCGGGCTCGTCAACCTGCTCGGCATCGAGAGCCCCGGGCTCACCGCCTCCTGGCCCCTGGCCGAGTGCGTGGCGGCCGAGCTCGGCCTGCCGCCGCTCGGGGAGGACCTCCCCTAGGGGCGGCCGACGCCCACCCGTCGGGCCAGCCAGCCGCCCGCCGCCGCCGCCGCGGCCCCGGCGGCGATGACCAGCTCGTTCGGGCGCATCAGCCGCGCCAGCAGAAGCTCGCCGAGGTCGGTCCGGGTGACCAGGTGTTTGAGCTTGCGGATCCGCTTGCGGCGCTTCTTCTCGGCCATGTGGTCGCTGCCGCGCGCCGCCTGGGTGGCGAGCATCGGGAAGAAGGCGAAGGCCTGCGGCAGGCGTGCGTAGCTGGCGTCGATCCCGCCGCCGGCGATCTGCTCGCGATCGCGGTCGACCTTGGAGAACGGGTTGTCGGCGAGCCAGGCGAGGAGCCGCGGGCTCGCCACGTAGGCGTGCGCGCAGGCCGAGGAGGTGCGCAGCAGGTTGGGCCGCTCGAAGCGCGCCCGAAGCGGCCAGTGGCCGAGGAAGAAGATCGTCCAGTCGACCGGCAGATGGCTCATGGCGCGGGCCACCGCCGTCACCGTGCGCGGCCCGACCCAGGGGGCGAAGGCGACGTCGTCCTCGAGGATCAGCACGGTCCGCGCACCCGCGCGCTGCGCGTGGCGGGCGACCGCGCGGTGCGACTCCCAGATCCCCTCGATGACCCGCGAGGGGTGCCGGTGCGGGCGGTAGAACAGCGTCCGCCGGCAGAGGCCCACGCGGTGCAGCTCGGCGGCCGCGCGCGCCGCGCGGTCCTCGCGGTCGATCAGCGAGATGCAGTAGGCGCGGTCGAGGAACGACCAGTCCGGGCCGGGGACTCCGGCGCCGGCACAGCTCGGGCAGCCCGGGTCGACCGGGCAGGGATGGAACGCGCCGGCGGCAGCGCTGCCGGCGACCGGATCGCCGGCCGCACCGTCCGTCCGGACCGGGGCCTCCGCCACGCCCAACTCGCCGTTCCCCCTACCCGCCCGTCGCGCGGCGCCCCGCCGGCGCGGCGTCGAGGGGCAGAGCTAGGCGGCGCGGCCGTCCGCATCAAGGGCGGCCGGCCCGGCGCGTCCACCGGACCCGCCCAGGAGGCGGGGGTTGCGGGCGAGCTTGCCTCGCCACTTGGCCTTGCCGGGATCGGGCCAGCGCCGCTTGATGCACAGCCACTCGTCGGGCCGCTCGGCGATCCAGGCCTCGAACAGCCGGTAGAGCCGCTGCATCATGTCGCGGGCGACCGCGCGCGGCTCGCCCAGGCCGCGGTCGGGGGCGAGCGGCGGCTCGATGGTGAGGCGGAAGCGGGCGCCACCGAGCCGCTCGACCCGGGCCGGCACGAACGGCAGGTCGAGGCGGAGCGCGAGCAGGGCCGGGGCGATCGGCACCGGCGCCGGGCGGCCGAAGAAGGTGACCGCATCGGCCACGTCGTGGCGCTGGTCGAGCAGGAGGCCGAGCGTGCGGCCGGCGCGCAGCTCGGCGAGGAGCGCGTGCACGCCGTCGTCCTTGGCGAGGAAGCGGCAGCCGAGGGCCGCGCGACGGCGCTCCAGCAGCTCCTGGATCAAGGGGTTGGCGCGCGGCGCGTGGACCACGGTCATGGGCACGCCGGCGCGCGCCGCCACCGCCGCCGGCAGCTCCCAGTTGGCGAGGTGGCCGGCCACCAGGAGCGCCGGCCGGCCGGATGCCGCGCGCGCCAGGCCGAACCGGTCGACCAGCTCGACCCGGCCCGGCTCCTCGGCCAGGCGGGCGAGGTGCGGGTACTCGCCGACCACCCGGCCGAACTGCCGCCAGCTCGCCCGGGCGAGCCGGGTGAGCTCGTCGCGGCCGAGCCCGGGCGCCACCGTGGCGAGGTTGGCGAGCACCATGCGCTGCTTGCGGCTCCACGGCCCGAGTGCGGCGAACAGGCGGCCGCAGAGCTCGCCGGCGCGGTCCGGGCCGAGCCGCTCGGCGAGCGCCCACAGCCCGGCCAGGGTGCCCGCCTCGGCCGCCCGGGCGAGCCGGCGCAGGGGCCCGGGCGGAGCGGGCGGCGGGACGGGTTCGGCCATGCGGGGCGGGCTCGGCTCCGGCGCTCGCGGCGAGAGACACGGCCGGGCCCCGGGCTGTCAACCGGGCGGGCGCGTCCGGGGCGTGGCCGGGCGGTCGCAGGGCGCCTCCAAGGGGTACAGCCCGCGCCGCAATTCTGCTGACAGGCGTGCTGCACCGGCGTACAAGGAACCTGCGGGTATCCTGGCGGGAATCGGATTCGTGTCGAGTTCGAACGGCGCGGTCGGCA
>JBBIIE010000225.1:0-5356 GCA_037446605.1 Geminicoccaceae bacterium
GCGATCGTCACCCATCTGGGCGACCGGTTCGCGCTCGAGGACTGCTCGACCAACGGCACCTTCCTGGTCCCCGACGGCGGCGAGCCCGTCCTGGTCCGCCGCGAGACGGTGACCTTCGGCGGCTCCGGCCGCCTGGGCCTGGGCCAAGCCCCGAGCGAGGATGCGGGGCAGGTGGTGGGGTGGGCCAGCGGTGCGTCCTGACCGTCCTCAGAAGTGGAAGCGGCGCTGGCGCCAGCTCCGCCCGTCGAACCGCCAGACCGCGTCGCCCGCCGCGACCGCGAGGTAGCGCCCGCTCGCCGCGACCGCCTGCGCGTCGATGTCCTCCTTGAGCGGCTGGAACGCCGAGCCATCGAACCGGAACACGCCGGCCCCGGCGCCCGCGACCGCGAGCCCGGTCCCGAACGCGCAGAGATCGTGCGCGGACGGCGCCGGGTCGACGAGCCGCCAGCGCGCTCCGGCCCCGACCAGGAACACGCCGTTCTCGCCACCGAGCGCCATCGCGTCGGGGGCGAGGGGGTGGGCGCACAGAAGGGTCGCATCGGTCGGCAGGTGCAGGTCGTGCCAGCCGGCGTCGTCGATCCGCGCCGCCGTGCCGCGGTCGCCCACCACGTAGAGGGTCCCGTCGGCGGTGCCGCCGATGCCGTGCAGGTCGACCGGCAGCGGCCGGCCGATCGAGCTCCAGGCCGCGCCGCGCCGCCGCAGCACGACACCATCGGCACCGCACGCGACGAGTTCGCCTGCCACCTCGACGAGCCGGTAGAGCCCCATGGGCGCTCCGAGGTCGATCCGCTCGAACCGGCCGCGCTCGGTGGTGTGCAGGAAGCCGTCGTCGTCGACGATGTAGATCGGGCCGTCCTCGACCCGCCAGAGCGAGTGGCACCAGCAGTCGGTCTCGTAGATCACGGTCCCGGACCGGTCGATGCGCGCGTGCTCGACGACGTAGGAGCGGAAGGACTCGCCGTCCGTCGTGACCACGAGCGACGTCACGACGCCGCTGGAACCGACCGCGACGTCGAGGCAGTTGATCTCGATCGTCTCGTCGCCGCCTTCCTCGTCCTCGTCCTCGTCGGCCATCCCCGGCTCTCCCTCCGTTTCGGCTCAGCTCGCGAGCTTGCGTCCCCGCCGGAACTTGCGCGTCCGGGGGATCCGCACCTCGGTGTCGTCCTCCATGCCGAGCTTACCCTTGAAGTACTCGTCGAGCCTGATCTGGATGCATTTCATGGCCTTGTCGGATGGTGGATGGTTCATGGACTCGTGCAGGATCTTGAGATTGGCGTCGCGTGCGTTGGCGTAGGTCGTGTTCTTGGCGCCCTTCTTTCGCAGTGATTTCTCCCATTTGGTCTGCTTCTTGGTCTTGCGGCCGTGCTCGCCGTTCCCCGTGCTCTTGCCGAACAGACAGATGCACGGTGCGTCGTCGGTACTGTAGCCGGGAGCGGTCGAGATCGCGGTGTTGAGTTTGCGACTGTTCACGAAGCAGGCGTTCTGCACGATGTGGTCGGATTGCTGGTCCTTGCGGCACTCGCTGTCCTTGTGCGCCGTGATCTTGATGTCTTCCTTGGCCAGGATGCTCGGGCAGTCGGCCGGGTCGACCTTGATCGTGCTGAGATCGGGGAAGGGCGGCGTGTTGGTCCCCGGCGAGGCGTGGTTGTGCGTCGTCAGATCGAGGTGGCGATCCACGTTCTCGCCCTCGAACTTCACGTCCATCGACCAGGCGATGAAGTAGACCTTGCCGCGGTTGACGCTGGTCACCACGCCCTTCTTGGCGGCGCAGCCGGCCTCGTCGCCCATGCTCTGCTTGTAGTAGCTCTTGCTCTTGAGCATCACCTCCTGGCCGTGGATCACGACCGTGCGCGAGCCGTCGCTGGTGTCGGACTCCATGCCCGTGTTCGGGTAGGGTACCGGCACGCCCGGCGGGGTCGCCGGGTTCTCGGGCGGCGTCATGCACACGTCCGGAAAGGCCGCCGGCGCCTTGCCCGAGCCCGCCTTGCAGGCGATCCCGCGGCCGTTGGCGAAGACGTCGTTCATCGCCCGCCCCCGCCGGCCGCGACCAGCAGCGCCGCCCGTCTCCCGTCGTCGTTGGCGGCTGCCGCCAGCACCGGGTCGCCCGGCGCCCAGCCCTTGCGCGCCGCCTCGAACGCGAGGACGAGGCAGGCGGCGAGCGAGGCGGCGCCGGTCTCGCCGATGCCGTCGGCGGGATGCCACAGATCGACCGGCGCGTGCCGGCCGCGCAGGAGCCGTGCCACCGCCAGATCGTGCTCCTTGAACCAGTACTGCTCGCCGCTCATCGTGCCGATCCGCCACCCGACCCCGGCCATGGTGATGCCGGCCGCGGCGAGCGCCTGGCGGAAGGCCGTGGTCAGCCCCTCGGCGCGCAGGGGCTCCCCGCTCTCGATCGGCGCCGGCTCGACCCCGAAGCCGGCCGCAACGAGGTGCAGCGGTGCCGCGGCGTCGGGGGCCGTCACGAGCAGGGCCGCCGCCGCCTCGCCCGCGATGAAGCCGTTCGAGTTGGCCGGGGTCAGGAGCCGGTGCCGCTCCTCGAGGGCGCGCAGCGTGGGCGCCACGAGCAGGCCGTCGACCGCCGCCACGAGCACCTGCGCGGCGCGGCGCTCGGCCAGGATCTCGCTCGCGTGGCGCAGGGCACTCGCCACCCCCACCCGGCCGTGCGCGACGAGCCGGCTCTCCGGGTGCAGCGGCCCGCCCAGCGCCGCCTCGAGCTCCGCCTGCAGCAGGGCCTCGAGGCCGGCGAGCCGGCCCGGCCGGTCGGGCTCGGCGAGGCAGAGCAGGAGGGGCACGGCAGTAGGCTCGAGCCGGTCGGGCGCGAGGCACTCCTGGATCGGCCCGAGCAGGAGCCGGGCGAGCCGCGGCACGCCGCGCCAGGGCTCGGGCAGCGGCACCTCGGCGCCGATCAGCCACTCGCCGCCGCGCGCCACGAAGCGGGTCTCGCGGAACCCGTCGAGCCGCGCCCGCAGGGCTGCGATCGAGGCCGGCGCAGCGAGCCCGACCGGGCTCGCCATGCCGACCGCCCGGATGGAGAGGCGCGGCGTCACGGGCCCTCCCCGCCGCGCCGGTCGAGCGCCGACAGGCTCGGCAGGTAGGTCTTGCCGAGCTCGCGCGCCCGCCAGAAGGCGCGGCTCCTGGGCCCGACCACCGCCTCCGGCACCTCGAACAGGTCGCGCCGCAGCGGCAGGCTCGTCCGCCAGGTGAGGCAGACCCGGCGCGCGTCCGGCTCGATCAGGATCGTATCCAGCACCGGCCGCTGCTCGACCCGGCTCCCGTCGCGGCGGATGAACACCACCGGCAGGTCGACCAGCGGGAGCTCGAAGCGCACCCGCCCCTCCGGCGTGAGGTTCGACAGCACCACCTCCTCGCCGCCGGTCGGCCAGGGGAGCTGCTGGTCCTCGGGAGCGGCCTGGTGGTAGCGCTCGTCGAAGTCGGCCGGCAGGAACGGGAAGACCTCGTCGATCCAGCGCTGGTCGTAGGTGCCGGCGAAGCGCAGCCGCTCGGGGACGCTGCGCGCGCGGATCCCGAGCCCGGCCGGCCGATAGCTGCCCCAGGGCACCGACACGGGCTCGCCCGGATGCTCGAGGTTGGGCAGCGGCCGGCCGAGGATCCGCCCCTGGTTGGCGACCCGGTGCCACCCCCGGCCGAACGGGTTGGCCGCGTAGGCGAGCGGCTGCGCCTCCGCGGGATCGGCATCGTCCACGCCACCGAACGCGCGCGCGTAGGTGAGCGGCATGGTGAGGAACGGCGCCGGTGCCGACGGCCCGACCGTGGCGCCGGCCCGGCGCCAGTGCCGATCGCCCACCACCTCGATCGGCTTCCGGACCGCCCCGCAGGTGACCCCGACCACGACCCGCTCGGCCGGTCGGCCACCGGGTGCCCACCCGGTTCCGTTCACGAGCAGGTCGCAGCGCGGCTTGAAGCGCGCCAGCTCGGCCTCCTGTCTGGGCGGCGACCGGCCGGGCTCGCCCCAATGCACGTCGGCGAGCACCGGCTCCTCCTGCGCCTCGGCCGGCTCGAGCGGCGCCCCCTCGCGCCCGGGGAAGCGGAAGGTGCCCTTGACCACGAGCACGACGTGCTCGCGCGCCGCCACGTCGAGGGCGGTGGCGTAGGCCGTGGCGAAGCGTGTGCCGTTCAGGATCCGCACGGGCTCAGCCCCGCCCCGGCCGGGTCCGCTCGGGATCGTCGGCGCGGCACTCGCCGACCAGCACGGTGACGTTGTCGCGGGCGCCGCGGGCGAGCGTCGCCTCGATCAGCGCCGCCGGCGCCGCGAGCCCGTCCCGGGCCAGGACCTCGGCGATCGCTTCGTCCTCCAGATGGCCGGTGAGCCCGTCGGTACACAGGAGCACCCGATCGCCCGGGGCGAGCTCGACGGTGCGCCGCTCGAGCTCGAGCGCCTCGGCGGTGCCGACCGCGCGCGTGATGCGGTTGCGCCAGGGATGCAGGCGCGCCGCCGCGGGCTCGAGCTCGCCGCGCTCGACCAGCTCCTGGACCAGGCTGTGGTCGCGGGTGAGCGGCTCGAGCGCAGCGCCGCGCAGCCCGTAGATCCGGCTGTCGCCGGCCCACAGCAGCACCGCGCGGGCGCCGCGTGCGAGGAGCAGCGCCAGCGTCGTGCCGACCGTCCGGGCCTCGGCGCGGGCGAGCTCCCGGATCCGCGCGTGCGCCCGCCCGACCGCCGCGCGCGCCGCGGCCTCGAGCTCGCCGAGCGAGGCCAGGGGCGGCACGGCGGCGAGCTCCTCGACCAGCATCCGGCTCGCCACATCGCCGCGCGCGTGCCCGCCGAGCCCGTCCGCGACCGCGAAGAGGGCGAGCTCGGGCCGGGCGATCCAGGCGTCCTCGTTGACCGTCCGCACCCGCCCCACGTGGCTGGCGCCGGCCGCCGCCCAGAGCGCGGGCCCGCTCACCCGGGCCCCTCCGGGTCGGCCAGCAGGCGGACGAAGTCCGGCCCCTCGGGCAGCCCACCGCAGGCGAGCGCGCCCGCCGCCACGAACGGCGAGCCCTCCCCCCAGAAGAGCGCCAGGCCCGAGCCACCGCGCGCCACGAGCAGCGTGGCGAGCGCCTGCGCGAGCGCGGCCCCGCCGCCGTGCAGGCGGGTCGGCAGGAGGCGCGGCGGCGGCGCCGGCTGGAGCTCGCCCGGGGTGAGCGCGTCGAGTTCTTGGAGCCACGCCTCGAGGGCGAGCGCCGGCTCGAGGGCGCGGCGCGCCGTGGCCTCCAGCCGGTCGAGCCAGCCCGGGCGGACGAGGAGCGCCAGCGGATCGGGCGGCTCGCGGGCGAGCAGGGCCAGGGTCAGCGGGAAGGCGCGGCCGACCGCGTCGACCGAGGGCACCAGCACGCCCAAGCTAGGCAGATGGTATTC
>JBBIIE010000226.1:0-5343 GCA_037446605.1 Geminicoccaceae bacterium
CTGCTCGCCGCCGCGGCGGCGCTCCGCGAGCGCGCCGGGCCGGTGCTCGAGGCCAACGCCCGCGACCTCGAGGCGGCCCGCCGCCAGGGGCTCGCGGGCGCGCTCCTCGACCGGCTGCTGCTCGAGGCCAGGCGCCTCGAGGGGATCGCCCGCGGGCTCGAGGAGATCGCCCGCCTGCCCGATCCGGTCGGGGCCGAGCTCGCCCGCTGGACCCGCCCGAACGGGCTCGACATCGCCCGGGTGCGGGTGCCGCTCGGCGTGATCGGGATCGTCTACGAGAGCCGCCCGAACGTCACCGCCGATGCCGGCGGGCTCTGCCTCAAGGCCGGCAACGCCGCGATCCTCCGGGGCGGCAGCGAGAGCTTCCACTCGAGCCGGGCGATCCTCGACTGCCTGCAGGAGGGCCTGCGCGCGGCCGGGCTGCCCGCGACCGCGATCCAGGCGGTGCCGACCACCGACCGCGCCGCGGTCGGCCATCTGCTGCGCCTGGCCGAGTTCGTCGACGTGATCGTGCCGCGCGGCGGCAAGTCCCTGATCGAGCGGGTCTACGCCGAGAGCCGCATCCCCGTGCTCGCGCATCTCGAAGGCAACTGCCACACCTACCTGCACGCGAGCGCCGATCCGGCCATGGCGGTGGCGGTGACGCTGAACGCCAAGCTGCGGCGGACCGGGATCTGCGGCGCGACCGAGACGCTGCTGTGCGACCGGGCCGCGGCGGCACGGCTCCTGCCGCCGGTACTCGATGCCCTGATCGCGGCCGGCTGCGAGATCCGCGGCTGCCCCGAGACCTGCGCGCTCGAGCCGCGTGCCGTGCCGGCGAGCGAGCGGGACTGGTTCACCGAGTATCTCGATGCGATCCTGGCGGTGAGGGTCGTGGCCGGGCTCGAGGAGGCGATCGACCACATCGAGCGCTACGGCTCGCACCACACCGAGGCGATCATCGCCGCCGACCGGGCGGCGGCCGAGACGTTCCTCGCCCGCGTCGACAGCGCCATCGTGCTGCACAACGCCAGCACCCAGTTCGCCGACGGCGGGGAGTTCGGGATGGGGGCCGAGATCGGCATCGCCACCGGCCGGCTGCACGCGCGGGGGCCGGTCGGCGTCGAGCAGCTCACCACCTACAAGTACGTGGTGCGCGGCAGCGGCCAGTGCCGCCCGGGCTGAGCGCACCGCCCGCCGACCCGACGGGCGGGCTGCGCCGCCGCGTCCGCCTCCTGCTGCCGCTCGCCGACGCGCCCGAGCCGCGGGCCGAGCCGGAGCCGCGACGGGGGCTGCGCGTCGGGCTCCTGGGCGGCTCCTTCAACCCGGCGCACGACGGCCATCGCTACGTGAGCCTGCAGGCGCTGCGCCGGCTCGGGCTCGACCAGGTGTGGTGGCTCGTGAGCCCGCAGAACCCCTTGAAGCCCCGGGCCGGCACGGCACCGCTCGCGGAGCGGCTGGAGGTCGCACGCCGGGTCGCGGCGCACCCGCGCATCAAGGTGCTCGACCTCGAGCGGCGGCTCGGCACGGTCTACACGGTCGACCTTTTGCGCCGGCTCGCCGCCTGGCGCGGCTACCGCTTCGTGCTGCTGATCGGCGCCGACAACCTCGCCCAGCTGCCGCGCTGGCGGCACTGGACGGAGCTCGTGCAGCGGGTGCCGATTGCCGTGGTCGACCGCGAACCCTATTCTCGGGCTGCGCTGGCCGGGGTGGCGGCGCGCCGGCTCGCGGCGCAGCGTCAGGAGGCGGAACGCGCCCGCGGGCTCGTCGACCGGGCACCACCGGCCTGGACCTTCCTGCGGCTGCGCCCGCACCCGGCCTCGAGCACCGCGATCCGCGCGGGTGCGATGCCGCCGCGGGGATGAGGAACGGAGGTCGACCGATCGCCGAGGCAGTGCCACCGGACGGACCGGAACCCCAGGCGGAGCCCCACGGCCCGCTGGCTCCCGACGAGCTGCTCGCGCTCGTCACCCGCTCGCTCGAGGACGACAAGGCGATCGAGCCGAGCGTGATCCCGCTCGCCGGCAAGACCCAGATCGCCGACTGGATGGTGGTCGCCACCGGCACGTCCAGCCGGCACATCGCTTCGATGGCCGACAAGCTCCTGCTGCGGCTCAAGGAGGCCGGCCACGAGGCGGCCTCGGCCGAGGGCAGGGGCGATCCGCAGGCCTCCTGGATCCTGATCGACGCGGGCGACGTCATCGTCCACCTGTTCCGCGCCGAGACCCGCGCCTTCTACGACATCGAGAAGCTCTGGTCGCTCGTGCCGCCGGCGCGCGCCGCGGCCGGCGGCTGAGTGCGCTGCCTGGTCCTCGCGATCGGCCGCTGCCGCGACCCGGCGCTCCTGGCCCTGCTCGACCGCTACCTGGCGCGGCTCGCCGGCACGGTCGAGATCCGCGAGCTCGAGGCGCGCGGCGAGCCGGCCCGGCGCCGCGCCCGCGAGGCGCGCCTGATCCTGGATGCCCTGCCCCCGGGCGTCCCGCTCGTGGCCCTCGACGAGCGCGGCGAGCTCCTCGGCAGCGCCGAGCTCGCGCTCCGGCTCGGGCGGCTGGCCGAGGAGAGCCGGACGCTCGCCTTCGCCATCGGCGGCGCGGACGGGCTCGATCCCGCCGTGCGCGAGCGGGCCCGTCTCGTCCTGGCGCTCGGCCGGTTGACCTTCCCGCACGAGCTCGCCCGGCTCCTCCTGGTCGAGCAGCTCTACCGGGTGCACACGATCCTGGCCGGCCATCCCTATCACCGCGGCTGAGGGGGCGGCGGCCGGACCGCTTGGCGGCGCGCCCGCCGGCCTCTAGAAGCGCCGCGCCCCGGGAGGAGACGGCGAGATGCGCGACTTCCACCTGCTCGGCCGCTCGGCCGCCTACGGCACGCGCGGCATGGCCGCGAGCTCGACGCCGGAGGCGACGCTCGTCGCCCTCGACGTGCTGCGCGGCGGCGGCAACGCGATCGACGCGGCGCTCGCGGCCGTGGCCGTGCAGTGCGTCGTCGAGCCGGCGATGACCGGGATCGGCGGCGACTGCTTCGCGCTCTGGGCGCCGGCCTCGGGCGGGGTCGTGGCGGTCAACGGCTCGGGCCGGGCGCCGGCCGCGGCGACGCCCGAGCGGCTGCGCGAGCTCGGTCTCGCCGAGATCCCCGCCTCGAGCCCGCACGCCGTGACCGTGCCCGGGGCGCTGCGTGCCTGGCAGCTGCTGGCCGAGCGGTTCGGCACGCGGCCCCTGGGCGACCTCCTGCAGCCGGCGATCCGGCTCGCCGAGGAGGGCTTCCCGGTCGCCCCGCGGGTGGCCTTCGACTGGCAGCGCCACGCCGCCACGCTGGAGCGCAGCGAGGGCGCGCGGACCCACTACCTGCCGGGCGGCAAGCCGCCCGCGGAGGGGCGGATCGTCCGCCTGCCGGTGCTCGCCCGCACGCTCAGGACGGTGGCCGAGCGCGGCGTCGAGGCGTTCCATGCGGGCGAGCTCGCCGAGCGGATGGTGCGCACGCTGCAGGCCCTGGGCGGCCTGCACACGCTCGAGGACCTCGCCGGCCAGACGGCCGAGGCGGTCGAGCCGATCCACAGCGCCTACCGCGACGTGCGCGTCTATCAGTGCCCGCCCAACGGCCAGGGCGCGGTGACGCTTCTGCTCCTGAACATCCTCGAGGGCTGGCCGCTCGGCACGATGGAGCTGCTCGGCGCGGAGCGGCTGCACCTCTTCGCCGAGGCGAGCAAGCTCGCCTTCCGCGACCGCGACGCGCTGCTCGCCGACCCGGCGGCGATGCCGGTCCCGGTCGACCGGCTGCTCGACAAGGCCTACGCCGCCCGGCTGCGCGAGGCGGTCGACCGCGACCGCGCCCTGCGCAGCCTGCCGCCGCCGCTGCTCCAGGCGCACAAGGACACGACCTACCTCGCCGTCGTCGACCGCGACCTCAACGCGGTGTCGTTCATCAACTCGCTGTTCGAGGGGTTCGGCTCGGGGCTCTGCTGCCCCGAGACCGGCGTCCTGTTCCACAATCGCGGCAAGTCCTTCCGGCTCGATCCCGCGCACCCGAACGCGATCGGCCCGGGCAAGCGGCCGATGCACACGATCATCCCGGCGATGGCGTTCCGCGGTGGCGAGCTCTGGCTCGCCTTCGGTGTGATGGGCGGGCACTTCCAGCCCATGGGCCAGGCGCAGCTGCTGACCGCCATGGTCGACCACGGGCTCGACCCGCAGGCGGCGGTCGAACTCCCGCGCTGGTCGGCCTACCCGACCGACCTCGAGGTCGAGCGGCGGATCCCGGCACCGGCCCGCGCCGGGCTCCAGGCCAAGGGCCATGCGATCGTCGAGCCCGAGGGCCCGCTCGGCGGAGCCCAGGCGATCCTGGTCGACCGCAAGCGCGGCGTGCTCGTGGGCGGCAGCGACCCGCGCAAGGACGGCCTCGCACTCGGCTTTTGAGGCGCCGGCCGCGCCGTTCGCGGTTGAACTTTCCTGCGGTCGATCCATAACCCTCCGAGCGCCGGCCGTCGCCGGCCGGCCCGCTTCGCCCCGCGAGCGCTCACGCCGGTAGCCGACGTCCTTCGACCGCAGCCCTGGGAGCAGCCGAGCGCGGCCGATGAACCTCGCCCTGATCGCTCTCCTGCCCTTCCTGGGCGCCGTCCTTCCGCCGCTCCTGATCCGCTCCGGGCGGAACGTCTGCGCGCTCGCGACGGGAGCCGTCACGGCGCTCGCCCTAGCCCTCCTCCTCGTCCAGGCCCCGGCCGTCTTCCGCGGCGAGGTCGTACGCGCGAGCCTGCCCTGGCTGCCGCAGGCCGGGCTCGAGGCGAGCTTCTTCCTCGACGGCTTCGGCTTCTTCTTCGCCCTTCTGATCCTCGTGATCGGCCTTTTGATCATCGCCTACGCGCGGTTCTATCTGTCGCGCGAAGACCCGATGGGCCGGTTCTACGCCTTCCTCCTGCTCTTCCAGGGGGCGATGGTCGGGATCGTCCTTTCCGACAACGTGCTGCTGCTCGTGATCTTCTGGGAGCTCACGAGTCTCTCCTCGTTCCTCCTGATCGGCTACTGGCGCCATCTCCCCGAGGGCCGGCAGGGAGCGCGGATGGCGCTGGTGGTCACGGGCGCGGGCGGGCTCGCCCTCCTGGCCGGGGTCCTGCTCCTCGCTCAGGTCGCAGGCTCCTACGAGCTCACCACGATCCTGACGCGCGCCGAGGCCGTGAAGGGCTCCGGGCTCTACCTGCCGATCCTGCTCCTCGTGCTCGCCGGCGCCTTCACGAAATCCGCCCAGTTGCCCTTCCATTTCTGGCTGCCGCACGCGATGGCGGCACCCACCCCGGTCTCCGCCTACCTGCATTCGGCGACCATGGTGAAGGCCGGGCTCTTCCTCATGGGCCGGCTCTGGCCCGTGCTGTCGGGG
>JBBIIE010000227.1:0-5304 GCA_037446605.1 Geminicoccaceae bacterium
CACCAGGGCGAGCACCAGGTTCAGCAGCACGAGCCGGACGGCGCGGCGACGCAGCCGCTCGCCGGGGACGAGCCCGCCACGGCGGTGCAGGAGCAGGGCCAGCAGCGCGGCGTTGAGCCAGCTCGCCAGCGCCGTGGCGAGCGCGATCCCGACATGGCCGAACCGGCCGACCGTCGCCAGGATCACCGCCACGTTGACGAGCAGGCTCGCGGCCGCGACCAGGACCGGGGTGCGGGTGTCCTCGCGCGCGAAGAAGCCGGTCGCCAGCACCTTGATGAGGACGTAGGCGGGCAGACCCAGCGCGAAGGCGGCGAGCGCCCCGGCCGTGGCACGCGTCGCCACGGCATCGAACGCGCCGCGCTCGAACAGCACCGCCACGATCGGTGCGGCGAGCGTCGCCAGCCCCACGGCCGCCGGCAGGCTCAGGAGCAGGGCGAGCTCGAGGGCTCGGTCGAAATTGTGCCGCGCGGCCTCCTCGCGGCCGCTCCGCAGCTGGCGTGCGAGCAGCGGCAGGAGCGCCGTGCCGAGCGCCGCACCGATCAGGCCCAGGGGGAGCTGGACGAGCCGATCCGCGTAGAAGAGGTAGGAGACCGCGCCGGTCGGCAGGTGCGAGGCGAACCAGGTGTCGACCACCAGGTTGAGCTGGTAGACGCCGGCGCCGACGGCACCCGGCAGGACGAGCCGCCAGAGCCGCCCGAGCCGGGGTCGGTCGGCCGGCGAAGGCCAGCGCGGGCGGAGCGGCCAGCCGGCCCCGGCCGCCACGGCCAGGAGGAGGCCGAGCTGGGCCACGCCGGCGACCAGCACGCCCCAGGCGAGCGCGTGCGCGGCGCTCCACCCGAGCGCGATCGCGAGGCCGAGCGCGGCCACGAGCGCCAGGTTCAGGAGGATCGGTGCGAACGCCGCGGCGGCGAAGCGGCCGAGACTGTTCAGGACCCCGCCGACGAGCGCCGCCAGGGAGATCAGCATCAGGTAGGGGAAGGTCAGCCGGGCCAACTCGACCGCCAGGAGGTAGCGCTCGCCCCCGGGCGTGAAGCCCGTGGCGATCACGCGCACGAGCCACGGCATGGCGAGCTCGGCGATCGCCACGACCGCGAGCAGGATCACGAGCATGACGGCGAGCGCGTGGCAGGCGAAGGCGCGCGCACGCTCCGCGCCCTCCTGCTCGAGGGTGCGGGCGAAGAGCGGCACGAAGCCGGCGTTGAAGGCACCCTCGGCGAACAGCCGACGCAGCATGTTGGCGAGCTTGAAGGCGACGAAGAAGGCATCCGCGGCGACCCCGGCACCGAGCACCGCGGCGATCAGGAGATCGCGCAGGAAGCCGAGCAGGCGCGAGGCGAGGGTGAGCGAGCCGACCGTCGCGGCGGCGCGCAGGAGGCTCATCGCGGGCCTCCCCGCACACCGCGCAGCACGCCGGCGAGGCGCTCGAGGGCGAGGGTCGCGAGCCCCGCGGCGAGGCCCCAGAAGGCCGGGCCGATGCCGAGCAGCACGAGCCCCGAGGCACTCACGGAGAGGGTGACCACGGCGGCGAAGCGGTGCGGCTCGCCGCCGAGGGCGGTGACGAGCGCGCCGGCCAGCGGGCCGAGCAGCGCCACACCCGCGACCGTGGCGACCAGCACCGGGGGCAGGGCCGCCACGAGGAGCGCCAGCGAGCCGCCGAAGGCCGCGAGCAGGAGCCACCAGCCGGCGTAGAACAGGCCCGCCCACCAGCGCCGGCCGGGATCGGGGTGGACGTCCGGGCCCGTGCACAGCGCCGCGGTGATCGCAGCGAGGTTGGTGGCGTGCGCGCCGAACGGCGCGGTCGCGAGCGAGGCGAGCCCGGTCAGGCCCAGGATCGGGCCGACCGGGACCGGGTAGCCGGCGGCCCGCAGGACGGCGAGCCCCGGCAGGTTCTGCCCGGCCGTGGTGACGAGGAAGAGCGGTACGCCCAGGCCCAGGAGCACCGCGGGCTCGAGCCGTGGGGTCACCCAGACGAGCGGCGAGAGGCCGAAGGCCAGCGGCAGGGGGCCGAGCAGCCCGAGCGCGGCCGCGAGCGCGAGGCCGGCCGCCAGCACCGCCAGCACCGCACCGCTCGGGCTCGCGAGGCGCACCGCCAGGAACAGTGCCAGGAGCGGCAGCACGAGCGCCGGGCTGGCGGCCGCCGCGTCGAACAGGCCGGTGGCGAAGCGCAGCAGGATGCCGGCCAGCATGGCCGCCGCGACCGGCATCGGGATCGCCTCGACCAGCCTGCCGAGCGGCCGGACCGCGGCGGTCGCGAGCAGGAGCAGCGAGGAGAGCAGGAACGCGCCGACCGCCCCGGGCAGGTCGGTGAGGCCGGGAGAGGCCGCGATCAGCGCCGCCCCGGGGGTCGACCAGGCGGCCACCACCGGGATGCGGTGGCGCAGCGAGCCCACGAGGCTCACCGCCGCCTTGGCGAGGGCCAGTGCCGCGACCCAGGAGGCGGTCGCCTCGGGCCCGGCGCCGACCGCCGCGGCGGCCGCCACGACGAGCGCGATCGTGCCGCCGAAGCCCACGAGCGTGGCGACGAGGGGGGCGAGGGCCAGGGAGAGGCGCACCGTCGGGTGGCGTCGCGGGCGGCGTTCAGGCGGGTCGGGCGGGT
The DNA here is from genome assembly GCA_037446605.1 of Geminicoccaceae bacterium. Lineage (GTDB taxonomy): Bacteria > Pseudomonadota > Alphaproteobacteria > Geminicoccales > Geminicoccaceae > JANXAZ01. Next base: position 2,597 of record JBBIIE010000227.1, read on the forward strand.
GCGGCCAGGACCTCGAGCAGCCGCCGCTCGACCCGCGCCAGCTTGCTGCGGGCGGTCACCTTCATGCCGAACACGTCCTTGACGTAGAACACGTCGACGACCCGCTCGCCGAACGTCGCGATGTGCGCGCTCTGGATCACGATCCCGAGGTCCTTCAAGGCCTTGGCCAGATCGTAGAGGAGCCCAGGCCGGTCCCGGCCGTTGACCTCGAGGACGCTGAGCGTGCGGCTCGCGCCGTTGTCGACGAGCACCCTGGGCTCGACCTCGAACATCTGCGTGCGGGTCGCGGGTCGGCGGCGGCCGAGCTCGCGCTCGAGCCAGGCCGGGTCGGCGAGTGCGCGCTCGACGTTGCGACGGATCCGCTCGAGCCGCGGCGCGTCGTCGATCGCCTGGGCGCTCTCGGCGTCCTGGAAGCCCAGCACGTCGAGCGCCATGCCGTCGCTCGTGGTGAAGATGTGGGCGTCGACGATGCTGGCGCGGCTCACGGCGAGCGCGCCCGCGATCTCGAGGAACAGGCCCGGATGGTCGGGCGTGTAGATCAGCACCTCGGTGCGTGCCCGGAACCGGTCGACGCGGAAGTCGATCGTGAGCTTGGCGCCGGCGGCGTCGGCGGCACGGATCAGCCGGGCGTGGCGGAGATGCTCCTCGAGCGGCAGGCCGAGCCAGTAGCGCGGGTTGTGCCGCTCGAGGTGGGCCTCGATCTCGGCGTCCGTCCAGCCACCCTCGGCCGGCTCGGCCAGCGCCGTGGCGAGGCGCCGGCGGGCGGCCTCGACCCGGCTGGCGCGCTCGCTCGCGGCATCGCCGGTCTGCATGGCGGCCGAGGCGCCGTGGTAGAGGTCGCGCAGGAGCTGACCCTTCCAGCCGTTCCACACGCCGGGCCCGACGGCGCGGATGTCGGCCGCGGTGAGGACGAGCAGGAGCTTCAGCCGCTCCGGCGACTGCACCTTCTCGACGAAGTCCTGGACGGTCTTCGGATCGTCGATGTCGCGCTTGAAGGCGACGTCGCTCATCAGGAGGTGGTGGCGGACCAGCCAGCGGACCGTGTCGGTGGTGGCCTCGGCGAGCCCGAGCCGTCGGCACAGCCGCTCGGCGATCTCCGCACCCACCTCGCTGTGGTCGGCGTCGCGGCCCTTGCCCAGGTCGTGGCAGAAGGTGGCGAGGTAGAGCTCGGTCCGGGAGATCAGCTTGGGCATGATCTCGGTGGCGATCGGCAGCTCCTCGCGGAGCTCGCCGCGCTCGATCTGGCCGAGGATGCCGATCGCCCGGATGGTGTGCTCGTCGACCGTGTAGACGTGGTAGAGGTTGTGCTGCATCTGCGCCACCACGCGCCCGAACTCGGGCACGAAGCGGCCGAGCACGCCGGCCTCGTTGAGCCGGCCGAGCGTGGCGGCCGCGTCCTTGCGCGACAGCAGCATCTCCAGGAGCAGGCGGTTGGCCTCGGGGTCCGCGCGCAGCGCGGCGTCGATCCGGCGCAGGTTCTGGCCGATCGCGGTCAGCGCCTGCGGGTGGATGTCGAGCTGCCGGTCCTGCGCCAGGTGGAACAGCTCGAGCATCGCCACCGGCCGGCGCTCGAACAGGTCGGGCTCGGCCAGGTCGAGGCGCGCCCCGTGCACCACGAAGCCGCCGATCCGGCGCCGGCCGAAGCCGAACCGCGGCAGGCGGAAGTGGAGGCGTCGCTGGTGGCGGTCCTCGAGCGCGGCGCAGACGATCCGGGTGAGCGCGCCGACCTCCTTGGCGACGAGGTAGTAGCGCTTCATGAAGCGCTCGACGGCGCGCATCCGGCCGCGGTCGCGGAAGCCCATGCGCCGGGCCAGCTCCGGCTGGCGGTCGAAGGCCAGCCGCTCCTCGGCGCGCCCGGCCAGCCAGTGCAGGTGGCAGCGCACCGCCCACAGGAAGCGGCGCGAGCGCCGGAAGGTGGCGAGCGCGCCCGGGGTCAGGACGCCGGCCGGCACGAGGTCGGCCGGATCGCTCACCCCGTAGAGGAACCGCCCGATCCAGGTGAGCGTCTGCAGGTCGCGCAGGCCCCCCTTGCCCTCCTTGACGTTGGGCTCGAGCAGGTAGCGGCTGTCGCCGGCACGGTGGTGCCGCTCGTCGCGCTCGGCGAGCTTGGCCTCGATGAACTCGGCCGCGTGCCCGGCGCGGATGTCGCGGTCGTAGAGGCGGACGAGCTCGTCGAAGAGCGCCCGGTCGCCCCAGAGGTACCGCGCCTCGAGCAGCGCCGTGCGGACGGTGAGATCCTCCCTGGCGAGCTTCATCGACTCGGCGGCGGTGCGCAGCGCGTTGCCGACCTTGAAGCCGAGGTCCCAGAGCCGATGCATCAGGAACTCGGTCATCTGCTCGACGTAGGGAGCCGGCTTGTAGGGGTGCAGGAAGAGCAGGTCGACGTCCGAGAACGGCGCCAGCTCGGCCCGCCCGTAGCCGCCCACGGCGACCACGGCGAGCCGCTCGCCGGTGGTCCGGTTGGGGCTCCCGAACAGCCGCCGGTCGGCCCAATCGAGTGCCGCGCGGACGAGCTCGTCGACGAGCTCGGCGAGCTCGGTGTGGACCCGCTCGGGCGCGCCGCCGGCCTCGAAATAGGCGCGGATCGCGGCCCGGCCCTCGGCCAGCCGCAACGCCAGTGCTGCGTCCAGCTCCGCCACCGTGCGCGCCTCGGCGGCGAGCGGTGCCGCCAGCGGCGGCCGCGTGTTCGATGACGGCCTCCACTCCGC
>JBBIIE010000228.1:0-5291 GCA_037446605.1 Geminicoccaceae bacterium
CCTTCGATTGACAACCTGTTCTACCTCGAGACCAAGGCGCGCCGCAGCGGCCACCTGCTGCGCACGCTCGGTGCCGGCCTCGGCGGCGGGCTCCCCGCCGGCCGCGGCACCGGCTGAGGCGCCGATCCCGAACGGAGGTGCGATGGCCCGGGCCCGCCTGCTTTCCGTCCCGCTGCTCGGCCTCCTGGCGGTCGCCGCGCTCGGCCGCCCGGCCGAGGCCGAGCCGCGCCGCTGGCGGATCGACCCGGAGCATTTCGCCATCGCCTTCGAGGCGATGCACATCGGCTACTCCAAGGTGCTCGGCCAGTTCCTGGAGGCCGAGGGGCACTTCGTCTTCGACGAGGCGACGCGCACGCTGCACGAGGTCGAGGTCAAGGTCGCGGCCAAGAGCGTGTTCACCAACCACGGGCCGCGCGACGGGCATCTCCGCTCGCCCGACTTCCTGGATGCCGAGGCCAATCCCTGGATCACCTTCAAGATGACCCGTGCGGTGGCGCGCGATGCCACCACCGGCACGGTCGAGGGCGAGCTCACCTTGCGCGGCCGCACCCTGCCGCTCGCGGTCGACGTCACGCTCAACAAGATCGGCAAGTATCCCTGGGGTGAGAACTACGTGATCGGCGTGAGCGCGCGCACGATCGTCAGGCGCTCGCTGTGGGGCTCGACCTACGCCGTCGACAACGACTGGGTGGCGGACGCGATCCCGATCCGGATCGAGCTCGAGGCGATCCGCGAGTGAGCGCGGGAGCCGTCCGGCGTGCGCCGGCGGCGCTCGAGCGCCGCTTCGCGCGCGCCTGGGAGCAGCTCCTGGCCTGCGCGCACGCCGGCGCCGACCCGGCCGAGCTGCCCCTCGACGGGCTCGGCCCCGACCAGCAGCTGCTGGTCTCCGTCTACCGCGACTTCCTCACCCCCGCCGCCGACGGGCTGCGCGTGGTGGCGCATCTCGGCCAGAGCCTGGACGGGCGCATCGCCACCGAGCCCGGCCATTCGAGCTTCGTCACCGGCGAGGCCGACTTCCGCCACATGCACCGGCTGCGCGCGCTGGCCGAGGCGGTGCTGGTCGGCGCCGGCACGGTGACGCACGACGATCCGCTGCTCACCACCCGGCTCGTGCCGGGCCCGAGCCCGGTGCGGGTGATCCTCGACCCCGAGCGGCGGCTCGGGCCCGACTACCGCGTCCTGCGCGAGGCCCCGCCCACGACCCTCCTCCTCTGCCGCGCCGACCGGCAGGACCGCGAGCGGCTCGCCCGGGCCGAGGTCGTGGGCGTGCCGGGCGAGGGTCCGGGCCTTTCACCGCGGGCGGTCCTGGAAACGCTGCGCGCGCGCGGGCTCTGCCGCCTGTTCGTCGAGGGCGGCGGGGTCACCGTCTCGCGCTTCCTCGCCGCCGGCTGCCTGGATGCGCTGCATCTGTGCGTGGCGCCGGTGATCATCGGCTCCGGCCGCGACGCCTTGAGCCTGCCCGCGATCGCGCGGATGGACGAGGCGATCCGCCTCACCCCCGAGGTCCTGCCGCTCGGATCGGACTGGCTCTTCTACTGCCGCCTACGCCGCCCGCTGCTCGCGGCTCGGCAGGCGCAGCAGGTCGAGATGGCCCACCCGGCAGCGCGCCCCGCCGGTCGCGATCGCCTGGAGCCGCTCGTTCTGCCATGAGCCGATCGCCGCGGCCCGGCCGGGTGCGATCGCCCGCGCCGCCTCGGCCCAGCCCAGCACGAGCGCCCGCTGCAGCGCCGCGTCTTCCGGCCCGGCGCGCCAGTCCGACGTCGCGACGAGCGGCGTCTCGCCGGCGCCGTGCAGGGCCCGCCCGAGCGCCAGCGCCGCCTCCGGCCCGAGCGCCGGCCCGAACCCCTTGTCGGTCCGCTGGTGGCGGTCGACCAGCCCGATCACCTCGCCGTCCAGGGGGTGCGCCGGCTCCAGCTCGACCCTTCCGTCGTAGGAGAGCACGGCCAGGAGCGCCAGATCGCGCGCGCGCACGATCCGCACGAGCCGCTCCAGCCAGGCGGCCGAGACGAGGTCGAGCAGCGCCGAACAGGTCACGAGGTCGACCGGCCCCTCGAGCACCGCCTCGAGCTCGCGCACCAGATCGGCGCGGCGGTACGTGGCCTCGACCCCCGACGGCAGCAGGCCGCGCCCGGCCAGGATCAGGGCCGGGTCGTGCTCGACCAGGGTCCAGCGCTGGGCGACCGGCAGGCGCGGCGCCAGGTGGCGGAGGTTGCTGCCGGTGCCGGCGCCGAGGTCGACCACCCGAAGCTCACCCCTCCCGCGCGCCCAGAGCCCGAGCGCGACCTCGAGCGCCGCGGCGCGGGCGGCCCGGTCGAACGGCTCGCGCAGCGCCAGCCAGTCGGCCGAAAAGCCGCTCACCGAACCGCCTCGCGGGCGAGGATCGCGGCCGCCCGCTCCGCCTGACGCTCCCAGGTGGGCAGGTCGGCGCGCGCCGCGCGGGCACCCGCGCGCAGCCGGGCGCGCAGCGCCGGATCGCCGATCGCCCGCGCGAGTGCGGCCTCGAGGGCGGCCGGATCGTCGGCCGGCACGAGCAGGGCCGCTTCCTTCGGCAGCCAGTCGGCGACCGCACCGCCCGCCGCCGCCACGATCGGCAGGCCGCGCGCCAGCGCCTCGGCGAGTGCCATGCCGTAGCCCTCGTAGCCCGAGGCCGAGACGAACAGATCGGCGCGCGCGAAGGCCTGCTCGAGCTCGCGGCCGAGGAGCTCGCCCCTGAGCTCGACCCGCTCGCCGAGCCCGGCATCCTCGATCGCCGCGGCGAGCGCGCGGGCGGCCTCGCGCGAGCGCGCGAGCGAGCCCACGATCTCGAGCCGCCAGGCCAGGTGCGCGAGCCGGCCGAGCACCGAGACGAGCCGGTCGAGCCGCTTGCGCGGGATCACCGAGCCGACCGCGAGCAGGCGCGGTGTGGGACCGCCCGAGCCCGGCGCCAGCGGAGCCGGGTCGGTCCCCGGCTCGACCACGGCGATGCGTTCGGCCGGCACGCCCAGCTCGCGCGCCAGGGTCCGGGCGGTGGTGGTGGAGGTGCAGAGCACCGCCGGCACGGCCGCGAGCGCGCGCCGCTCGCTCGCGAGCAGCCGCGCCGCCGCCTCCGGGGCGAGCCCCTCCTCGTGGCCGAGTGGGTGGTGGACCAGGGCCACGAGCCGCAGCCGACCGGCCTCGGTCTCGGCGAGCTCGGGCAGGGCGCCGAGCGCCAGCCCGTCGACCATCACCAGCGTCCCGTCCGGCAGCCCGCCGAGTGCGGCGGCGCTCGCCCGCAGCGCCGCGGCGTCCGGGAACGGGAAGCCCTCGGGCAGGCGCAGGAGGTCGACCCGCCAGCCGATCGCGCGCAGGCCCTCCGCCAGGCGGCGGTCGTAGAGATAGCCGCCGGTGCGCTGCTCCGGATCGCCCGGGACCGCCAGGACCAGACGGCCTGCGCTCAAGGCAGCGGCCCCTCGAAGGCCGCCCAGGCGACGTCGCTCTCGGCGAGCTCGACCTTGAGGCTGGCGAGCCCGCCCGCGTGCGGGCCGAGCCGGCCCTCGCGCACCGCCGCGCGGATCCGCTCCCAGAACCAGCGCGCCAGGAACTCGGTCGTGGTGTTGACGCCGGCGAACTCGGCCATCTCGTCGAGGTTGCGGTAGGCGATCGTGGCAACCGTCTGGCCGAGCACCTCGAGGGCGCGGCCGATGTCGACCACGATCCCGTCGGGGTCGGGCTCGGCGCGCCGGAACTCGACGTCGACCAGGTATGTCGCGCCGTGCAGGCGCTGCGCCGGGCCGAACACCTCGCCCCGGAAGCTGTGCGCGATCATCACCCGATCGCGGACGCGGACGCTGTACATCGAGCCCTCCTCAATAGGTGATGCGGGTGCAGAGGCCGCTCGGGGCCGCCAGGATCGCGGGCAGTCCGGCCGGCGCGTCGGCGAAGGCGAGGTCGCGGTCGACGAGCGCATCGAACGCCGGGTCGGCGAGCAGCTCCAGCGCCTTGGCGAGCCGCCGGCGGTGCGGCCAGCGCGGGCGCTGGGCGGGTGCCACCTCGCCCACCTGCGAGGAGACGAGCCGCAGGCGCCGGCTGTGGAACGCGCCGCCGAGCGGCACCGGCGCCGCCGCCGCGCCGTACCAGGACAGCACGAGCACGGTCGCCTCCCTGCCCGCCGCTCCGATCGCGGTCGCGAGCGCCTCGGGCCGGCCGGTGGCCTCGACCACGAGGTCGGCCTCGGCGGGTGCCGTCACGGGCGCCGCGAAGCCCACCCCGAGCGCGGCGGCCAGCCCGGCCCGGGCGGGATCGCGGTCGACGAGCGTGACCTCGGCACCGGGCAGCCGGCCGGCGAGCCGGGCCACCGCCGCGCCGACCACGCCGGCACCCAGGACGAGGATCCGCTGCCCGGGCAGGGCCGGCGCGTCCCAGAGCGCGTTCAAGGCGGTCTCGAGGTTTGCGGCCAGCACCGCGCGGGCCGCCGGCACGTCCTCCGGCAGCGGCAGCACCGAACTCGCCGGGATCACCACCCGGTCCTGGTGCGGGTGCAGGCAGAACACCGCGCGGCCGAGGAGCTCGGCCGGCCCCTGCTCGACCCGCCCGACGAGCGCGTAGCCGTACTTGACCGGGAAGGGGAAGGCGCCCGCCTGGTTGGGGCAGGCCATGCGCGCGCGCTCGCCCTCGGGCACGAGGCCGCGCGCCACGAGCGCCTCGGTGCCGCGGCTGACCCCGCTCACGAGCGTGCGCAGCAGCACCTCGCCCGGCCCCGGCGCGGGCAGGCTCTCCTCGAGCAGGGCGGCGGCCATGGGGCGCGTCCACCAGAGAGCGCGCGCGGTGCCGGAGGGTCCGGTTGTCGGCATCGACGGCGCCGCTAGCATGCGGCCGCGCGCGACGCCAGGGGAGCGCGACCGGGGCAGCGAAGCCGGGGGGAACGGGGCGGATGGCGCGAGGCGATCGGCCGGGTGGCGGCACGCCGGCGACCGCGTTCCTCGAGGCGCGGCGGGTGCCGTACCGGGCGCACGGCTACGCCTTCGACGAGGCGCCGGGGGCGATCGCGCGCGCCGCGGCCGAGCGGCTCGGGGTGGACCCCGGCCGGCTGCTCAAATGCCTGATCGCGGCACTCGACGACGGAAGGCTCGTGGCCGTGCTGGTGGGCGGCGACCGCACGCTCGACCTCAAGGCCCTGGCGCGCGCGGCCGGCGCCCGGAAGGCCGAGCTCGCGCCGCTCGCCGCGGCCGAGCGGGCGACCGGCTACGTCAAGGGCGGCCTCAGCCCGCTCGGCCAGCGCAGGGCCCTGCCGCTCTTCCTCGACCGCGCCGCGCTCGGGCATGGCAGCGTGCTCG
>JBBIIE010000229.1:0-5274 GCA_037446605.1 Geminicoccaceae bacterium
GGTCGGTCCCCGCCCGTCCGGCCGTCCGCCCGGGCGCGCCGGCCGCGCCGCCGGGCCCGCCGATCTCCGTGCCGCCGCCGGAACCGTGCCGGAGGTCCTGGCCGGCGCCGAGCTCGACCGGGGTCGACCCGTCGGACGGTGCGACCGCCACGCGGCCTTCCTCGACCGCGACGCGCGCCGCATCGCCCGCGACCTCGACCGCGAACGCCGTGCCCTTGACCGTGATCGCGAGCAGCGGCGTTTCGATCTGGAAGCGCCGCGGGCCGCGCCGGGCGATCGCGTAGTGGACCGTCCCGGCGGGCTGGGAGAGCAGGTGCGGGCGTTCGACCGCCGAGTACACGACGAGGCGGGATCCGGCCTCCGCGGTGATCCGGTCGCCGCCGCTCTCGAGCACGAGACGGCCCTCGGCACCCACCTCGATCTCGATCCCGGGCGTGAGGTGGGAGGCGGCGAGCGGATGCCAGGCGCCCGACTCGAGCGGCCGCGCCCGGATCGCGCCGACGCGCTCGACGATCGCCCAGGCCGGGCGCTCGACTCCGGCCGGCTCGGCCGCGGCCGCCGGCCCCGCGAGGACCGACAGGATCGTGGCGATCGCGACGGGCAGGGCCGAGGAACGGTCGGGAAGGTGCATCGGGCTCACCGGTGGTTCGAGGCTCCGCGCCCCTTCTGCACCCGTTGCCCCTAACATCCGGTTAACGCGCGCCGCGCCTTGCCGCCCCGCGCACGGCCCCTTATGAGCCGCGACGGCCGGCGGGGGTCGTGGATGACGGTCTACGTGAGCACACGCGGGGCGGCCGGACGCCGCTCCTTCGAGGAGGTGCTGCTCGCCGGCCTCGCCGAGGACGGCGGGCTGTTCCTGCCGGAGCGCTGGCCGCGGCTCGCGGCCGCCGACTTCGCGGCCCTGGACGGTGCTCCCTACGCCGCCACCGCGGCCGCCGTGCTCGCACCCTTCACGAGCGGCTGCTTCGCCCCGGACGAGCTGCGCGCGCTCTGCGAGGAGGCCTATGCCGGCTTCGCGCATCCGGCGGTGGCGCCGCTCCGCCAGCTCGACCGCAGCCTGTGGCTGCTCGAGCTGTTCCACGGGCCGACCCTCGCCTTCAAGGACTTCGCCCTGCAGCTCCTCGCCCGGATGTTCGAGCGGGTGCTGGAGCGCCGCGGCGGCACGCTCACGATCCTGGGTGCCACCTCCGGCGACACCGGTGCCGCGGCGATCCGCGCGGTCGCGGGGCGGGCGCGGATGCGCATCGTGATCCTGCACCCGCACGGCCGGATCTCGCCCGTCCAGCGCCGGCAGATGACCACGGTGGATGCCCCCAACGTCGCCAACCTCGCGATCGAGGGCACCTTCGACGACTGCCAGGACCTCGTGAAGGCGCTCTTCGCCGATCCCGCCTTCCGCGCCGAGCAGAGCCTGGCCGCCATCAACTCGATCAACTGGGCGCGCATCGCCGCGCAGGGCGCCTACTACGTGCAGGCGGCGCTGTGCCTGGGCGGCCTCGCCCGGCCGGTCGGGTTCTGCGTGCCGAGCGGCAATTTCGGCGACGTCTACGCCGGCCACGTGGCCCGCCACCTGGGTCTGCCGCTCGACCGGCTGATCCTCGCCACCAACGAGAACGACATCCTGGCGCGCTTCCTGGCGAGCGGCCTCTACGCCGCCGGCCGGGTGCACGCGACCTCGAGCCCGTCGATGGACATCCAGGTCGCCTCGAACTTCGAGCGGCTCCTGTTCGAGCTCCTGGACGGCGACGGCGGCGCCCTGGCCGAATGCATGGCGCGCTTCGCGCGCGAGCGCCGCATCCTCCTCGACGCCGATCGGCTCGCCCGCGCGCGCGCCCTGCTCGAGGGCGGGGCGGCCGCGGAGGAGCGGGTCGCCGCCACCATCGCCGGCTGGTACCGGGCGACTTCGGGCGACGTCCTCCTCGACCCGCACACCGCGGTCGGCGTCGCGGTGGCGGAACGGCTGCGCGGCGAGCGCACCGCACCGCTCGTCGTGCTCGCGACCGCGCACCCGGCCAAGTTCCCGGACGCGGTCGCGGCGGCTTCGGGGGTGCGCCCGCGCCTGCCGGCGCATCTGGCCGACCTCGAGTCCCGGCCGGAGCGTCTGGTCGTGCTGCCGGCCGATGTGGCGGCGGTGCGCGCGCAGATCCGCGCCCTGCCGGCCGCCCGATGAGCCGAGCCACCCGCCCGAGCGTGCTCGGCAACGGCTTCCGCGTGCTGTCCGAACGGCTCCCGGGCGTGCGCACGGCGGCCGTGGGCGTCTGGGTGGACGCCGGGACCCGGCACGAGGCGGCCGAGGTCAACGGCGTCGCGCACCTGCTCGAGCACATGGCCTTCAAGGGCACGGCGACCCGCTCGGCGCGGCAGATCGCCGAGGCGATCGAGGCCGTGGGCGGCTCGCTGAACGCCTGGACCTCGCGCGAGCACACCGCCTTCCACGCCCGCGTGCTGGCCGAGGACGTGCCGCTCGCGGTCGAGCTCGTCGCCGACATCCTGACGGCACCCGCCTTCGAGGAGGCCGAGCTCGCCAAGGAGCGCGAGGTCGTGCTGCAGGAGATCGGCCAGGTCGAGGACACGCCGGACGACCTCGTCTTCGACCTGTTGCAGGAGCGCGCCTTCCCCGACCAGCCGCTCGGCCGCTCGATCCTCGGGCCGCCGGCGACGGTGGCCTCGATGCCGCGCCGGGCACTGACCGACTTCATGGCCGAGCACTACGTGCCCGGCCGCATGGCGCTCGTGGGCGCCGGCGCGGTCGATCACGAGCAGCTCGTCGAGCTGGCGCGGCGCTGGTTCGAGGCGCTGCCGCCGCGCCCCGCGCCGGAGCCGGCGGCGGCCCGCTACGTGGGCGGCTCGGCCGCGCAGGAGCGCGAGCTCGAGCAGGTCCACCTCTGCCTCGCCCTCGAGGGGGTCGGCTACCACGATCCGGACTACTGGGCGGTGCAGGTGCTCGCCACCGCGCTCGGCGGGGGCATGTCCTCGCGCCTGTTCCAGGAGGCGCGCGAGAACCGCGGCCTGTGCTACGCGATCGAGTGCTTCGCCTCCTCCTACGTGGAGACCGGCCTTGTCGGCATCTATGCCGGGACCGGCGCCGGGCAGGTGGCCGAGCTGCTCGAGCTCACCGCCGAGCAGGCCCGCGATCTCGCGCGCGAGCCCGTCCCGGCCGAGATCGGCCGCGCGAAGGCCCAGCTCCGGGCCGGGCTCCTGATGGGCCAGGAGAGCTGCGCCGGCGTCGCCGACGGGATCGCCCGCCAGCTCCTGGTATACGGCCGGCGCATCCCGATCGAGGAGACGCTGCGCCGGCTCGAGGCGGTCGATGCGGACGCCATCGGACGGGTGGGCGAGCGGCTGTTCGGCCGAGGCGGGGCGACCACGCTCGTGACACTCGGCGAGGTCGAGCGGCTGCCGGACCTGGAGCTCGGCCGGGTCGCCGCCTGAGCCGGGCGGCCGCGCGCGTGGCTCGCTTGTGGCCGGCGCGCGGGCGACCTAGGGGAGGGGCATGGCCGCAACGCCCGCGGGCCGCACCGGCTCGGCCGACGGGATCCTGGCGCCGCTCGGGGTCCGCCTCTACCGCGAGCTTTGGCTCGCCACCCTGGTATCCAACCTCGGCTGGCTGATCCAGACGGTGGGCGCGGCCTGGCTCATGACCGCGCTCGTCGGGCGCGCCGACATGGTGGCGCTCGTCCAGGCCGCCACCCAGGCGCCGATCCTGTGCTTCTCGCTCCTGGCCGGGGTGGCCGCCGACATCCTCGACCGGCGGCTCGTCCTCCTCTGGGCGCAGCTCGCGATGCTGGCAGCCTCGCTGCTGCTCGCGGCGCTCACCGCGACCGGGCTCATCGGGCCCTGGTCGCTGCTGGTGTGCACCTTCGTCCTCGGCACCGGGGCCGCGCTGCAGAGCCCGGCCTACCAGGCCGTCGTGCGCGAGCTCGTGCCGATGCGCATCCTGGGTGCGGCCGTGGTCCTGAACGGCGTCTCCTTCAACTTCGCCCGCGCCGTCGGCCCGGCGCTGGGTGGGGCGATCGTGGCGACCGCCGGTGCCGAAGGAGCGTTCCTCGCCAACGCGGTCTCCTACCTGCCGCTCGTGCTGGTGCTCGTCCTCTGGCGGCGGCCGGTGCCGGTCGACGACCTGCCGCGCGAGCGGGTCAAGGGTGCGATCCTGACCGGCCTGCGCTACGCCGCCGAGACGCCCGCGATCCGCGCCGTGCTCGTGCGCAACGCGATCTTCGCGCTCGCCGCCGCGGCAGCACTCCCGCTCCTGCCGCTGGTCGCCAGGGACCGCCTCGCGGGCGGGCCGGTCACCTACGGGATCCTCCTGGGTGCCTTCGGCGCCGGGGCGATGGCGGCGGCCTTCGTGGTCCACCCGCTGCGGCTGCGGCACGGGCCCGAGCGGGTGATGCGCTGGGCCTCGCTGCTGTTCGCCGCGGGGCTCCTGCTGGTCGCCGGCACCCGCTCGCTCGCCCCGGTGCTGCTCGGCCTCGCGGCATCCGGTGCGGCGTGGCTCTCGGCCTTCTCCTTCTTCAACATCGCGATCCAGACGACCTCGGCCTTCTGGGTCCAGGCGCGGGTCTTCGCGATCTACCAGACGGTGATGTTCGGGGCGATGACCGCGGGCAGCTGGCTGTGGGGCGAGCTCGCGCAGCTCTTCGGCATCGCGACCGCGCTCGCCGCCGCGGCCGCCGTCCTGGCCGCGAGCCCGGCGCTCGGCCTCATCTGGCGGCTGCCCTCCGGCTCCGGCCTCGATCTCGGCCCGGCGGCACGGCTGCCCGAGCCCGATCCGGCGCTCGCCTTCGATCCCGAGGAGGGGCCGGTGCTGGTGCAGACCGAGTACCGCATCGGGCCGGCCGATGCCGCCGCCTTCGTGGCCGCCATGGACGAGGTCGGCCACATCAGGAAGCGCAACGGCGCGCTGCGCTGGCGGCTGTTCCAGGACACCGACGATCCCGAGCACTGGGTCGAGACCTACGTCGTGCCCGATTGGCTGGAGCATCGCCGCCTCGCGCGGCGGACGACCGAGGCCGACCGCACGGCGGAGGCCGCGGCACTCGCCTTCCAGAAGGGGGGTGCGCCGACCGTCCGCCGCCTCGTCGCCCGCCGTCGCGACGCCCGCTTCGCGCTCGATCCGAGCGAGCGCGCCGCGATTCCCCCAACGCACGGCGGCTAGGGTGGGAGGCGAGGTCGGCGAACCGGCCGATCAGCGTGCGAGACGCATCGAGAAACGCCGCTCGCACGCGCGTCGGATCGCCTCGAGGAAGTTCTCCCAGGTTGGCGGTGCCGGTGCCG
>JBBIIE010000230.1:0-5260 GCA_037446605.1 Geminicoccaceae bacterium
GCCGGGGGCGGGCCCGCCGGCAGCGCGGGTCCGGGAGGCAGCCAGGGCATGGGCGGGTACCCGGGTGCCCCGGCCGGTCCGGCCGGGGCTCCCGACGGCTCAGGCCGCGCCGGGCTCGGCGGCGAAGCGCTGCTTGCCGGCGCTCGGCGCGCCGGGCTCCAGGGTGTCGAGCAGGCCCGCGGCGAAGCGCTGCTTGCCACCGCCCGGTGCGGTCGGCTCGATCGCCTCGAGCAGGCCGGCGGCGAAGCGCTGCTTGCCGCCGGCGGGGCTGCCGGCGCCGATGTCGGCGACCATCAGCCGGTCGCTCAGGATCGCATTCTTGAGACCGGAGACCGGCGCCACGCCGTCGAGCGCGGCGATCACGCCGTCGCCCGGGACGCTGCCGCGCTGCTGGTCGTCCGGCAGCCGGTAGCGGCCGAGCAGGTCGGCCAGCGGCACGAAGAACAGGGTGTCGTCGCGGGCGCGCAGGAGCACGCCCGGCTCCGTTCGGGTGTCGGTCATCCAAGGCTCCGAGGCTCGGATCTCACGGGCGTCGCAGCGTTCGTTCGCGGAGCCTTCTATTGCTTCCTAGGATCTTTGTCAAGATACAGGTCGACCTCTCGCGCCGCCGGCAGCGGCCGCCAGCGCCGACCCTCGAGCGCCTGGAGCGCCGGGAAGCGGCGCTTGTAGGCCATCTTGCGGCAGTCGGCGATCCAGTATCCCAGATAGACGTAGGGCAGCCCGAGCTCGCGCGCGCGGGCCACGTGCCAGAGGATGAGGAAGGTCCCGAGCGAGCGCTCGGGCGCGTCCGGCTCGAAGAACTTGTAGACCCCGGAGAGGCCGGAGGCGACGTAGTCGGTCAGGCTCACCGCGGCGAGGCGGCCGTCGGGGTGGCGCAGCTCGACCAGCCGGGTCGAGCGGCCGGCCTCCTCGACCATCTCGACGAAGTCGCGCCAGCCCATCTCGGCCATCCCGCCGTCGCCGTGCCGGGCCTGGATGTAGCGGCGGAAGAGCAGGAACTGCTCGTCGGTGGCCCGTGCCGGGCGCTCGCTCGGCCGGAGATCGGCGTTGCGCTTGAGGATCCTGCGCAAGCCGCGGCCGGTCGCGAAGGCGGCCACGTCGATGCGGGTCGGCACGCAGGCGCGGCAGTCCGGGCAGGCCGGCCGGTAGAGGAAGCGCTGGCTGCGGCGGAAGCCGGCCGCGGTCAGCCGGTCGAGGACGGTCTGCTCCTCGGCCGGGTCGAGGAGTGTGACCAGCCGCCGCTCGAGCCGCCCGGGGCGGTACGGGCAGGACGAGAGATCGGTGGCGTAGAACCGGCGGTTCGGGATCGACCCGTCCAAGCTGTCCTCGCCGCGGCCGCGGGCAACCGACGCCGATGCGCGATCGCGCGCGCCGCGTCAATGGTCGTGGTGCGGCCGCGGCTGGGGCGTGGCGGGCGGCGCGGCTCAGGAGCCGCGGCTTCGCCGGACCGGCAGCGCCAGCAGTGCCCTGGCCACGGCCAGGGAGCGCTCGACCAGGACGAGCGGCGGTACGAACACCGCGAGCCACAGGAACAGGGCCTCGATCAGGAGTGGCGGGCGGGTGGCGCCGACGCCAGCCCAGGCGAGGTAGAGGCCGGCCACGAGGGCCGCCGAGAGCACGAGGTAGAGCAGGGCCAGGCGGTGCATGGGACCTCCGGTTGACACGACCAGCTTACGATCCTATGATAGGATTAGTAGCCGACGGAGCCGCCGTGCATTCCGATCCGTTCGACCGCCTCGACCGCCTGCTGCGGCGCCTCGCCGCGCGCTGGCCGCGCCGGCTGGTGCTGCGCCGGAGCGGCGAGCCGGTCGCGCTCCTGCACCTCGAGGACGGGCCGGACGGGCGCCGCTGCCTCGTCGAGGAGCCGACCGGCGCCCTCCGCCTGGTCCGCCCGGACGAGCTCGAGAGCCGGCCGGAGCTGCTGCCCGAGGCGCTCCTGCTGCACCTGGCGCTGGCCCTGGCGGCGAGCGTGGCGACGCTGTCGGCGCTCGTCGGCTGAGCGGATCAGCCGGCGAGGCGGGCGAGGAGGCTCGCGAGGAGGGCCGACAGCCGCTCGCCCGCGGCCGCGTGCTGGGCGAGGATCGTCAGGGCGGCGCCGAGGCAGGCGGTGGCGGCGAGGCCGACCGGGCCCACACCGCCACGCCCGCCGCGCTCGGGCGCCGCCGGCCGGGCCGGGTGCCGCACGATCTCGACCGGGAACCGCTCGACGGGACGGATCATGGTCCTTCTCCTGCCGGGGGATCGACGCGGGCCAGAGGACCACGCGCCGCCCGGCGGAGGGTTAAGGAATCGTGAAGATCGCCGCCCGGCAGCCCCCCGCTACGCCGGGGCGTTCACGATCCGCCAACCATGCCCGCTCAGACGTCGAGCTCACCCGCCTGGAGTGCGTGCTCCTGGATGTAGGCCAGCCGCAGCTCCGGCCGGCGGCCCATCAGCCGCTCGACCAGCTCGCCCGGCGCCAGGCCGTCCATGTCCGCGAGGCGCACCTGCAGGAGCTGCCGGCGCGCCGGGTGCATGGTGGTCTCCTTGAGCTGTGCCGGGTTCATCTCGCCGAGGCCCTTGAAGCGGCCGACCTCGACGTTCCGGCGGCCCTTGAAGACGGTGGCGAGCAGCCGCTCGCGATCGCGCTCGTCGCGCGCGTAGGCGACCTGGCCGCCGGCCGCGAGCCGGTAGAGCGGCGGCTGCGCCAGGTAGAGGTGGCCGTGCTCGACCAGCGGGCGCATCTCGCGGAAGAAGAAGGTCAAGAGCAGGGCGGCGATGTGGGCGCCGTCGACGTCGGCGTCGGTCATGACGATGATCCGCTCGTAGCGCAGGTCCTCGAGCCGCAGCCGGGCGCCGACGCCGCAGCCGAGTGCGGTCACCAGATCCTGCAGCTCCTTGTTGGCGGCGAGCTTGTCGGCGGCGGCCGAGGCCACGTTCAGGATCTTGCCGCGGAGCGGCAGGATCGCCTGGGTCTCGCGGTCGCGCGCCTGCTTGGCCGAGCCGCCGGCCGAATCGCCCTCGACGATGAACAGCTCGGTGCCGTCCCGGCCCTCGCGGGCGCAGTCGGCGAGCTTGCCCGGCAGGCGCAGCTTGCGCGTGGCGGTCTTGCGGGCGACCTCCTCCTTGGCCTTGCGCCGGGCGAGCCGCTCCTCGGCGCGCGCCACGAGCGCGTCGGCGAGCCGGCCGGCCTCGGCCGGGTGGCCCGCGAGCCAGAGCTCGAAGCGGTCCTTGAGCGCCGCTTCCACGAGCCGGCCGGCCTCCGGGCTCACCAGCCGCTCCTTGGTCTGGCCCTGGAACTGCGGCTCGCGCAGGAACAGCGACAGCAGCACCGCGGCCCCGCCCACCACGTCCTCGGCGGTCAAGAGCTGCGCCTTGCGGATCCCGGCCCGCTCGGCGTGCGCCCTGAGACCCTTGAGGAGCGCCGCCCGCAGCCCGGCCTCGTGCGTCCCGCCCAGGGGCGTCGGCACGGTGTTGCAGTACCAGCCGGCATAGGCCTCCTCGTCGGCCGGCCAAGCGACGGCCCACTCGACCCGGCCGCCGCCCTCGAGCTCGGCCTCGCCCGCGAACGGCGCGTCGATCACCCGCGGCCGGCCGGCCAGCAGCGCCTCGAGGAAGTCGCCGAGGCCTGCGGGAAAGTGGAACACCTCCTCGGCCGGCACGCCCGCCGCACCCTCGAGCAGCGCCGGATCGCAGCGCCAGCGGATCTCGACGCCGCGGAAGAGGTAGGCCTTGGAGCGCGCCATGCGGTGCAGGAGCGCCGGGCGGAAGCGCACCTCGGCCGGGAAGATGGTCCGGTCGGGGGTGAAGCTCACCACCGTGCCGCGGCGGTTCGGCGCCGCGCCGACCTTCTCCACCGGGCCGAGCGGCACACCGCGCCGGTAGCGCTGGCGGAACAGCTCGCGGTTGCGCGCCACCTCGACCTCGAGCTCCTCGGCGAGCGCGTTCACGACCGACACGCCGACGCCGTGCAGCCCACCCGCGGTGGCATAGGCCCTGCCCGAGAACTTCCCGCCCGAATGGAGGGTCGTCAGGATCACCTCGAGCGCGCTCTTGTCCGGGAACTTCGGGTGCGGCTCGACCGGGATGCCGCGGCCGTTGTCCCGCACCGTGACCCGGTCGCCACAGGCGAGCTCGAGCTCGATGCGGCTCGCGTGCCCGGCCACCGCCTCGTCCATGGCGTTGTCGAGCAGCTCGGCCACGAGATGGTGCAGCGCCCGCTCGTCGGTCCCACCGACGTACATGCCCGGCCGGCGGCGGACCGGCTCCAGCCCCTCCAGGACCTCGATGTCGTGCGCGGTGTAGCTGTCCCGACCGGTACCGGGACCGGCGCCGCGGCCGGGCCCGAGGCCGTCCAGGAGATCTCCCATCCTCTGCTCCAGGTTCGCCGAGGCGGCCGCCTCGCTTGACCGGGCGTCGGCCACCGCCCAGGATTCCGCGGCGCCCGTCTATCGCGACAGGCGAGCCGAGGCCAGGG
This sequence comes from Geminicoccaceae bacterium, assembly GCA_037446605.1. Lineage (GTDB taxonomy): Bacteria > Pseudomonadota > Alphaproteobacteria > Geminicoccales > Geminicoccaceae > JANXAZ01. The sequence goes on from JBBIIE010000230.1 coordinate 4,457, forward strand.
CCGGCACGCTCGCCGGGAGGAGGCATGCAGGCACCCCGCGTGCGGACCGCGGCCGAGGCGCTGCTCGTACGCCTCGCCCAGCGCGGCGTCGCGCATCTCCTCGCCAACCCGGGCACCGACTTCGCGCCGCTGATCGAGGGCCTCTGCCGCCTCGCGGCCGAAGGCGTGCCGGTTCCCGAGCCGCTGCCGATCGCCCACGAGACCTGCGCGGTCGCCATGGCGCACGGCTACTGGCTCGCCACCGGCAGCCCGGCGGCGGTGATGCTGCACACCAATGTCGGCCTCGCCAACGCCGTCATGGGGCTGATCAACGCCGCCGCCGACGAGGTGCCGCTGCTCGTGCTCTCCGGCCGCACGCCAGTGACCGAGGAGGGTCGGTTCGGCTCGCGCGACCTGCCCATCCACTGGGGCCAGGAGATGCGCGATCAGGCCGCGATGCTGCGCGAGACCTGCAAGTGGGACTACGAGCTGCGCTTTCCGGAGCAGGCGGCCGAGCTGGTCGACCGCGCGCTCGCGATCGCGACGAGCGCGCCCATGGGGCCGGTCTATCTGAGCCTGCCGCGCGAGGTGCTGTGCGCGCCGCACGAGACCGAGCTCGCGAGCGCGCCGCGGCAGGTGGCGGCGGAACCGGCGCGGCCCGCCCCAGCCGCGATCGCCACCGCGGCCGGCTGGCTGGCCGCGGCCGAGCGGCCGCTCCTGATCGCCCAGCGCAGCGGTCGGGATGCGGCCGGCATGGCCGCCCTGGCGCGGCTCGCCGAGCTCGCCGCGGCGCCGGTGGTCGAGCATTGGCCGGTGCGCATCTCG
>JBBIIE010000231.1:0-5241 GCA_037446605.1 Geminicoccaceae bacterium
CGCAGCGGCCGGAGCGGCTGGCGGGGCTCGTGGCGGGGCTCGCCGCGGCGGTCGGCGCACCCGCCGGGATCGCCGCCGGCCAGGCCTGGGAGTGCGAGCCGCGCCCCGACCGGGTGGAGTACCACCGGCAGAAGACCGGTGCCCTGTTCGCCGGTGCGGCGATGCTCGGGGCGCTCGCCGCGGGCGCCGAGCCCGAGCCCTGGCGGGTCCTGGGCGAGCGGCTCGGCCTCGCCTACCAGGTCGCCGACGACCTGCGCGACGTGGCCGCCGACCCGGCCGAGCTCGGCAAGCCCACCGGCCGCGACGCGGCGCTCGCCCGGCCGAGTGCGGTGGGCGAGCTCGGCCTCGAGGGGGCGCTCGCCCGGCTGCGCGAGCTCGTGGCGGCCGCCGTGGCGGCGATCCCGCCCTGCCCCGGGGCCGAGGATCTGGCGGCGCTGGTCGAGCACGAGACCCGCCGCTTCCTGCCCGTGGGCCTGCTGCGCGTCGCCGCCTGAGCGATCGGCCGGGGCGCGGTGCGGGAGCGGGTGCGGGCCTTCCGGGACCGGCTCCTGGCGAGCCCGCGCTTCCGCGCCCTCGCCGCCGCCTTCCCGCTCACCCGGCCGATCGCCCGGCGCCGCGCCGCCGCGCTGTTCGATCTGTGCGCCGGCTTCGTCTACAGCCAGGTGCTGCTCGCCTGCGTGCGCCTCGGGCTGCTCGAGCGGCTCGCCCGCGGCCCGCGGGCCGAGGCCGGGCTCGCCGCCGCGCTCGCCCTGGCGCCCGAGGCCCTGACCCGGCTGCTGGCGGCGGCGGCGGCGCTCGGACTGGTCGAGCGGCGCGGCCCGGTCGGCGGCGAGCCGGCCTGGGGGCTCGGTCCGCAGGGCGCGGCCTTCCTCGGCACGCCCGGTCTCGCCGGCATGGTCGAGCACCACGCGCTGCTCTACGCCGACCTCGCCGACCCGGTCGAGCTGCTGCGCCGGCCGCCCGGCGCGGCCCGCCTCGCGCGCTACTGGCCCTACGCCGGGGCGGCGGCGCCCGAGGGGCTCGGGCCGGCCGAGGTCGCCCGCTACTCGGCGCTGATGGCCGCCTCGCAGCCGGCCGTGGCGGCCGAGATCCTGGACGCCTACCCGGTCGCGCGGCATCGCCGGCTGCTCGATCTGGGCGGCGGCGAGGGCGCCTTCCTCGAGGCCGTGGCGGCGCGCGCGCCGCGGCTGGCGCTCGTGCTGGTCGATCTCCCGGCGGTGGCCGCGCGGGCCCGGGCGCGGCTCGCCGCGGCCGGCCTCGGCGACCGGGTCGAGGTGGTCGGCGCCGACTTCCGGCGCGCGCCGCTGCCGGCCGGCGCCGACCTTCTGACGCTCGTGCGCGTGCTGCACGACCAGGACGATGCGGATGCCCTGGCGCTCCTGCGCGCGGCGCACGCGGCACTCGTGCCGGGTGGGACGGTGCTGGTCGGCGAGCCGATGGCCGGCACGCGCGGCGCGCGGCGCGTCGGCGACGCCTATTTCGGCCTCTACCTGCTGGCCATGGGCCGCGGCCGGCCGCGCCGTCCGGAGGAGGTGGCGGGGCTCCTGCGCGCCGCCGGGTTCGTGCGGCCGCGCCTGCGGCGAACGCGCCTGCCGCTGGTCGCGAGTGTCATGACGGCACGACGATCGTGATCGTTCGACATCTTTGTAAATCGAACTTGACAGGAGTTGGAGTCAGACTAGCCTGACGATGGTGACGGAACTGGCCGTCACGGCTCGCTCGGGGGAGGCCGCCCGCCACATGGACACGCTCGCCGTGGTGCTCCGCGCACCCGAGCGGCTGGCGCTCGACCGGGTCGAGCTCGCCCCGCCCGGTGCCGCGGACATCGTGGTCGAGGTCGAGTGGAGCGGCATCAGCACCGGCACCGAGCGGCTGCTGTGGGACGGCCGCATGCCGCCCTTCCCGGGCATGGGCTACCCGCTGGTGCCCGGCTACGAGACGGTCGGCCGGATCGCCGCCGCCGGGCCGGCGAGTGGCCGGCGGCCGGGCGAGCGGGTGTTCGTGCCCGGCGCGCGCTGCTTCGCGGGCGTGCGCGCGCTGTTCGGCGGTGCCGCCGCCCGGCTGGTGGTCCCGGGCGACCGCGTCGTGCCGCTCGCAGCCGGGCTCGACCCGCCCGAGAGCGGGGTGCTCCTGGCGCTCGCCGCGACCGCCCGGCACGTGCTCGCGGGTTCGGCCGCGGGCATCCTGCCCGAACTCGTCGTCGGCCACGGCGTGCTCGGCCGGCTGCTCGCCCGGCTGGTCCTGCTCGAGGGCGGCGAGCCCGTGGTCTGGGAGCGCGACCCGGCGCGGGCCGCCGGCGCGCGCGGCTACCGCGTGCTCGATCCGGCCGCCGATCCGCGCCGCGACTACCGGCTGATCGTCGATGCGAGCGGCGATGCCGGGCTGCTCGACGAGCTGATCGGCCGACTCGCCCCGGGCGGCGAGATCGTGCTCGCCGGCTTCTACGCCGAGCCGGTCCGCTTCGCCTTCCCGGGCGCCTTCCTCAAGGAGGCCCGGCTGCGGGTCGCGGCCGAGTGGCGGCCGGCCGACCTCGAGGCGGTCGCCCGGCTGGTCGGGGCAGGCCGACTGGCGCTCGACGGCCTGCTCACCCACGCCCGCCCGGCGGATGCCGCCGACCTCGCCTACCGCGAGGCCTTCGGCGATCCCGCCTGCCTCAAGATGGTCCTCGACTGGAGGGGCTGCGCATGAGCCTCGATCTCGATCCCGGTCGGGGATCGGCCTTCGCCCAGGACGCGCAGCTCCGCGCCGAGGCGGCGATCGCTCCCGACCCGGTCCCGGGCGGGCCCGTGAGGAAGCCCACCCAGATCGTCGCGATCTACGGCAAGGGCGGCATCGGCAAGAGCTTCACGCTCGCCAATCTGAGCTACATGCTGGCCCGCCAGGGCCGCCGCGTCCTCCTGATCGGCTGCGATCCGAAGTCCGACACGACCGCCCTGCTCTTCGCCGGCCGCAGCTGCCCCACGATCATCGAGACGAGCGCGCGCAAGAAGGCGGCCGGCGAGCAGGTGCGGATCGGCGACGTCTGCTTCAAGCGCGACGGCGTGTTCGCCATGGAGCTGGGCGGCCCCGAGGTCGGCCGCGGCTGCGGTGGGCGGGGCATCATCCACGGCTTCGAGCTGTTGGAGAAGCTCGGCTTCCACGACTGGGGCTTCGACTTCGTCCTGTTGGATTTCCTGGGCGACGTGGTGTGCGGCGGCTTCGGCCTGCCGATCGCCCGCGACCTCTGCCAGAAGGTGGTGGTCGTCGGCTCCAACGACCTGCAGTCGCTCTACGTCGCCAACAATGTCTGCTCGGCGGTCGAGTATTTCCGCACCCTCGGCGGCAATGTCGGGGTGGCGGGCCTCGTCGTCAACAAGGACGACGGCACCGGCGAGGCGCAGGCCTTCGCCCGCGCGGTCGGCATCCCGGTGCTCGCGGCGATCCCGGCCGACGAGGACATCCGCCGCAAGAGTGCCGCCTACGAGATCGTCGGCCGCCCGGAGGGCCGCTGGGGGACGCTCTTCGAGCAGCTCGCCCGGGCCACCGCCGAGGCGCCGCCGGTCCGCCCGCGGCCGCTCTCCCACGACCAGCTCCTGGGCCTCTTCAAGGGCGAGGCGGTCGGCCGCGGGGTCGAGCTCGAGCCGGCCAGCGAGGCCGACATGTGCGGCGGCGTGGTGCCCGAGCGGCGCTCGCTCGAGGTGGTCTACGACGATGGCTGAGCCGGCCCCCGAGCCCTCCCCGACGGCCGCGGCCGGCGGCGAGGTCGTCTACGACGGGTCCGCCCCGATCGGGAGCCTCGCGGCCGAGCCCTCCCCGGCGGCCGCCGGGGAGCCCGCTGCGGCCGGCTGCCACGCCGGTGCCGAGCGGCTCCGCGCCCAGGCGATCGCCGCCGGCAACCGCGAGCTGCTCGAGCGCTACGCCCGCGACTACCCCAGGGGCCCGCACGACCGGCCGCAGAGCATGTGCCCGGCGTTCGGCTCGCTGCGCGTGGGGCTGCGCATGCGCCGGGTGGCGACGGTGCTCTCGGGCTCGGCCTGCTGCGTCTACGGCCTCACCTTCACCTCGCACTTCTACGGCGCCCGGCGCAGCGTCGGCTACGTGCCGTTCAACTCCGAGACGCTGGTCACCGGCAAGCTGTTCGAGGACATCCGCGAGGCGGTCCTGGCACTCGCCGATCCGGCCCGGCTCGATGCCATCGTGGTCACCAATCTCTGCGTGCCGACCGCCTCGGGCGTGCCGCTGCGCCTCCTCCCCAGGGCGATCGACGGGGTGCGGGTGGTCGGCATCGACGTGCCCGGCTTCGGCGTGCCGACCCACGCCGAGGCCAAGGACGTGCTCGCCGGGGCGATGCTCCGCTACGCCCGCGAGGAGGCCGAGCAGGGCCCGGTCGCGGCCCCCTCGGGCCCGCGCACCGACCGGCCGACCGTGGCACTCCTGGGCGAGATGTTCCCGGCCGACCCGGTCACCATCGGGGGGCTGCTCGAGCCCCTGGGCCTGGCCTGCGGCCCGGTCGTGCCGGTGCGCGAGTGGCGCGAGCTCTACGCCGCGCTCGCGAGCCCGCTCGTGGCCGCGATCCACCCCTTCTACGTCGATGCGGTCCGCGAGTTCGGGACCGCCGGCCGCACGGTCCTGGGCTCGGCCCCGGTGGGCGTCGAGGGCACCGCCGCCTGGCTCGAGGCGGTGGCCCGGGCGGCGGGCCTGCCGGCCGCCACCCTCGATGCCGCCCGGGCACGGCTGCTGCCGCCGATCCGCGCGGCGCTCGAGGCGGCACCGATCCGCGGCCGGATCACCGTCTCGGGCTACGAGGGCTCGGAGCTCCTGGTCGCCCGGCTCCTGGTCGAGAGCGGGGCCGAGGTGCCCTATGTCGGCACCGCCTGCCCGCGCACGCCCTGGTCGGATCCGGACCGGGAGTGGCTCGAGGCCAAGGGCACGGTGGTCCGCTACCGGGCCTCGCTCGAGGACGATCTGGCGGCGGTCGAGGCGGTCGCCCCCGATCTGGCGATCGGCACCACGCCCGTGGTCCAGAAGGCCAAGGAACGGGCGATCCCGGCGCTCTACTTCACCAACCTGATCTCCGCCCGGCCGCTGATGGGGGCGGCCGGCGCCGGTGCGCTCGCCCAGGTCGTCGACGGTGCGCTCGCCCGGCGCGAGCGCTTCGCGGCCCTGCGCGGCTTCTTCGAGGGGGTGGGCGCGGGCGAGGCGGCCGGGGTCTGGCCGAGCCCGCCCGAGCCGCGGCCGGCGCGCCGCCGGGCGATCCCGGTC
>JBBIIE010000232.1:0-5236 GCA_037446605.1 Geminicoccaceae bacterium
CGCAGCAGGGCGGCCCGCGGGCCGAGCGCGCGGGCCTCGCCGAGCACCGCCTCGAGCTGCCCGGGCGGGGCCGCGTCGGCCTTGGCCACGACCAGGAGGTCGGCCATCCGGGCGCAGCTCTCTCCCGGATGGAACAGGCTCGCCTGGCCGGGCCGGAGCGCGTCCAGGAGGCACACCATCACGTCCGGGCGGAGGAAGGGGAAGTCGTTGTTGCCGCCGTCCCAGAGGAGGAGGTCGGCCTCCGCCTCGGCCGCCGCCAGGACGGCCGCGTAGTCGACCCCGGCGAAGACGGTGAGCCCGGCTTCGAGATGCGGCTCGTACTCCTCGCGCTCCTCGATCGTGCAGCCCGCCCGGTCGAGGTCGGCGGCGGCCGCGAAGCGCTGCACGCGCATCGCCGCGAGCTCGCCATAGGCCATCGGGTGGCGGATCACCGCGACGCGCCGGTCCGGCCGGGCGAGCGCCCGGGCCAGGTGGCGCGTGGTCTGCGACTTGCCGCAGCCGGTGCGCACCGCGGTCACCGCCACCACCGGTCGGCGGGCGGCGAGCATGGTGGCGTTCGGGCCGTACAGCACGAAGTCGGCGCCGAGCGCCAGCGCGCGCGAGGCGGCGTGCATCACCTCGAGGTGCGCCACGTCGCTGTAGGCGAAGACCACGCGATCGACCCTGCGCCGTGCGGCGAGCGCCTCGAGCTCGTCCAGGGCGACGACGGTGATCCCCTCGGGGTAGAGCGGCCCGGCCAGTGCCGCCGGATAGCGGCGTCCGGCGAGACCCGGGATCTGGGTCGCGGTGAACGCCACCACCTCGCTTGCCGGGTCGTCGCGGAAGCGCATGTTGAAGACGTGGAAGTCGCGCCCGCCGGCACCCAGGATCACCGTCGCCACACGGTCCGTGCGCATGCCCACCTCGCCCGCTCCAGCCTAGCCCATGCCGCGCCGCGGCGACACGCGCCTGCTGCGCTTCCTCGCCCGCCACGCGCTGGTCGGCATCGTGGTCGGCTGGACCCTGCTCGGCGCGCTGCTCTGGCTCGATGTCGGCCGGATGGGCGAGCTCTGGCTCGCCTCCGAGCATCCGGTCGCCACCCTGCTGCTCGCCATGGCCGGCTTCGCCGTCACCTTCGGCAGCCTCGCCATGGGCACCGCGATCTTCCTCCTGCCGCGCGAGTAGCGCAGCCCCGGGGCGTCGGCCCTGCGACGCCGCGCCCCCTGGCGCCGGACGTCGCGCCGCATTATATACAGAAACAACTCGGTGTTCGCGTGATCTACGATAGATTTTTGTAGATCGCGTCGCGGCGGGGGGACGGCCTTGGGCCTGGAGTTCTTCCTGGATCGCCTGGGCGAGCCCACGACGGCGGTGGCCGGCGGGCTCCTGATCGGGCTCCTGTTCGGTGCCGCCGCGCAGGGCTCGCGCTTCTGCCTGCGCTCGGCGGTGATCGAGTTCGCCGAGGGAACGCCCGGCGCCAAGTTCGCGGTCTGGCTCCTGGCCTTCGGGGCGGCCGTGGCGCTCACCCAGGCGGTCGTGCTCGCCGGGCTCGTGGACCTCTCCGAGGCCCGCCAGCTCGCGCCGCGGGCGAGCCTGTCGGGGGCGATCCTGGGCGGGCTGCTGGTGGGCGCCGGGATGATCCTGGCGCGCGGCTGCCCGTCGCGGCTGCTGGTACTGTCGGCCACCGGCAATCTGCGCGCGCTCCTCTCCGGGCTCGTCTTCGCGGTCGTGGCGCAGGCCTCGCTGCGCGGGGCCCTGGCGCCCGCCCGCGAGGGGCTGGCGCAGCTCTGGGTGCTGGACGGCAGCGAGCTCACCCACCTCCTGAGCCTGCTGCGGCTGGACCATGCGGCGGGGCTGCTCGTGGGGCTGCTCTCGCTCGCCGTGGCGCTCGCCTTCGGCCGCCGCCATCGGCTGGCCGCGCGCGCCTGGATCGGCGGGGTGGGGGTCGGTGCCGCGGTCGCCGCCGCCTGGGCACTCACCGCCGGCTTCGCGGCGAGCGCCTTCGAGCCGGCCACGGTCAAGAGCATCAGCTTCAGTGGTCCCTCGGCCGACCTGCTGATGCTGGTCCTGGCCCCGGCCGGCCGGGCCCTCGACTTCGACGTGGGCCTCGTGCCCGGGGTCGCCGCGGGCTCCTTCCTCGCCGCCCTCCTCGCCCGCGAGCTCCGCCTCGAGGGCTTCAGGGACGGTGCGAGCATGCGCCGCTACATCGCCGGTGCGACCATGATGGGCTTCGGTGCGATGCTCGCCGGCGGCTGCGCGGTCGGGGCCGGCGTCTCGGGCGGTGCGGTGTTCGCCACCACCGCCTGGGTGGCGCTGTTCTGCATGTGGGTCGGTGCCGCGGCGACGCATTGGCTGCTCGACCGCGAGCGCACGCCGTTGCCGGGCCTGGCGCTCGCCACCCGGTGAGCGACGGCGCACGGCCGCCTCAGCGCTGCCTGGCGGCGGCCTCGACGAAGGCCGGGGTCACGAACTTCGCATAGTCCGGGAGGACCGCCTCGATGCGGCCGTGCGCGAGGAGGAACTCGGCGGTGCTGCGCAGCGTCCGGGCGGCGCCGCCCTCGGCCCCGCCGCCCAACCAACGCGCCGAGGCCTGCTCCTCGAGGGTCGGGAAGCGGCGCAGCGCGAGCTCGGCCGGAACGTCGGCCGGGTCGCCCCCGAGCAGGCCCACGACCGCCCTGACGGGGGGCGAGTCGGGCGTCCAGGCGGCCGGGTCGCGGCGATAGGCCTCGTCCGCCTCGGCCACCATGCGCACGAGCCGCACCAGGAAGTCGCGGTTGCGCTCGGCCCAGCCGCGCGCGACGACGAGCCCGTCGAAGGTCGGCCGACCCTTCTCGGCGAGGACGGCGCTGTCGATCATGACCGTGCCGGCCCGCTTGAGCCGGGCGAGCGCCGGGCCCCAGAGATAGGCGGCGTCGATCTCCTGCCGCTCCCAGGCGGCGAGGATCTGGCTCGGCTGCAGATCGACCAGGGTCACCGCGCCCGGCTCGATGCCCCAGAGCTCGAGCGCGAAGAGCGTGTGGAAATGGGAGGTCGAGAGGAAGGGCGTGGCGATCCGCCGGCCGCGCAGGCTCGCCGGGTCGGTCGGGTCGATGCCCGAGCCGGGCCGCACCACGAGCGCCTCGGAGGCGGCGATGTCTCCGAGGATCCAGAAGAGCTGCAGGTCGATCCCACGGCCGACCGCGGCGGCGAGCGGGCTCGAGCCGAGCAGGCCGATCTGCACCTCGCCCGCCGCCATCGCCGCCGCGACCCGGGCACCGGTGTCGAACTTGACCCAGCGGACGGTGTAGCCGGTCTCCCGCTCGAGCCGGCCCTCGGTGATCGGCACCGCCCAGGGGGCGGGCACGAGCTGATAGCCGATCGTGACCTCGCGGCCGGCGGCCGCGGCCGGCGCGACGCCCTGCGCCAGCCATCCGAGGAGGGCCGCCCCGAGTGCCAGCAGTCGCATCGGCCTCGAGCCTCCGCTGCGACGGGCCCGGCGCGGACGGATCGTCCGGCGGGCCGGCGGCGCCGATCCTCGCCGTCCTCGCCCGGCTTGTGAACCCGCGACGGCGCCGATCCGGGGCCGGCACGGCCCGCTCTGCGGTATCCCGATACGCGCCCGCGCCGCGAGGCCGGCCGGCTCAAGGGATCGTTCATCGCAACCGCCGATCCTGCCCCCTGCACGACCAGCCGCTGGGAACGGGAGAGCGCGGTGCGCAGCAGGATCTGGGGCCTCGTCGTGGCCTCGAACCTCCTGGCCGCGGCCTCGACGGCCGAAGCCGTCGAAGCCGGCCTGTTCGGGACACGCGAGTTCCGTGCCGCCTCGCTCGCGGCGCTGCCGCAATGGCGGGGGGTCCTCGAGCGGGTCGAGGCGGAGCGGCCGCGCTGGCGCCAATGCGCGCTGGATCCCACGGCCTGCCCGGGACGCGGTGCCGCCGCCTGGCGGGCGCTCCTCAAGGGGCTCGAGGGGGCCCCCCTGCAGGAGCAGCTCAAGGCGATCAACCGCTTCGCCAACCAGCACCGCTACCGGCCCGACGACCAGAACTGGGGGCGCAGCGATTTCTGGAGCACGCCCTTGGAGTTCCTGGCCCGCTCCGGTGACTGCGAGGACTACGCGATCTTCAAGTACCTCTCGCTGCGCGAACTCGGGATCCCGCCCGACCGGCTGCGCCTCGTCGTCCTCAAGGATACGATCCGCGAGCTCGCGCATGCGGTCCTCGCGGTCTGGGACGACGACCAGATCTGGATCCTCGACAACGTCACCAACGCGATCCTGCGCCACGACCGCCTCGGCCACTACGTCCCCTACTACTCGGTCAACGAGGAGGCGCGTTGGGCGCATGTCGGGAGCAACGCCACCTTGACCGCGCGGATCGATCCGCGGCTGCTCCTGGGCGGCCGGACGGGGGCGCCGTGAGCACCGCCTCGGCCACGCTGGTGCCCGGCCGCGAGGCGACCGCGGGCCCCGAAGCGACCGCCGGCCCCGAGGCAACCGGAGGCAAGGTCCGCCGCCCGCGCGCCGGCCTCATGGCCCTCCTCGTCGCCGGCGCCTCCGCGCTGGCGCTGGGCGCCGGCGCAGAACGGCTGATCGGCGAGCGACGTGCGGCCGAGCTCGCCGCCCTGGAGGGGCGCCTCGCAGCACTCGCCGCGGGCCGCGCCGAGGTGCTCGCCACCTGGGTCGACGGCCTCGCCGCCATCGGCGGCCGGCTGACCGGCTCGGAGCTGGTGCGGCTGTTCGCCCACGAGAGCGCGCTCGCCCGCTCCGACGGCGGTCTCGCCGCGGCCCTCGCCGAGCAGGGACCCTACATGGGCCTGCTGCTCGAGGATCTCGCCCGGCAGAGCGGGCTGATCGGCGCCGGCCTGCTCGCCGAGGACGGGAGCTGGCTGGCGAGCGACGGCGCCGCCCTCCTCTCCGAAGCGGCGCGGAGCGCCCTCCTGCGCGAGCTGGCCCGGCCACTGCCCGGCCCGCGCGCGCTCCTGCTCGACGGCGGCCCGTCCGGCCGCAGCCTCGCCCTCGCCCTGCCTTTGCCGGCGCCCGAGGCGGCCGCCGGTGTGCGCTCGGGAGCCGCGGTGGTCCTGCTGGCCCCGGCCGGCGAGCGCCTCGGCCGCCTGCTCGCACCCCAACCCCTCGACGGCCCGGGCGTGTCCGCCCGCCTGGAGGTACGCCAGCCCGGCGGCGAGGTGCTGGAGCTGCCCGCAGCCGGCCTGCCGGCGCCGGGTCCGACCGCCCGCGCCGCGGTGCGCGGCCTGCCCTGGAGCGTCGTGCTCGCGGCCGACG